>DASZNB010000057.1:0-11423 GCA_035551395.1 Solirubrobacteraceae bacterium
ATGGGCGGCCCCTCGGCGGCGATCGTGCTCGAGGAGCTGATCTCGCTGGGGGCGCGACGCGCCGTGCGCGTCGGCACCTGCGGGGGACTGGCACCCGAGCTGGCGCTCGGCGAGCTGATCGTCGCCCGCGAGGCGATCTGCGCCGACGGCACCTCGCGCGCGCTCGGCGCCGGCGAGCGCGTGGATGCAGACGTGGCGCTCACGGCGGCCCTGCTGCGCGAGGCCCCAACTGCCCGCGCGGGCACGATCGTGAGCGTCGACCTGTTCTACGAGGCCGACGGACACGGCGCCGGACACAGCGCTCTGGCGGTCGAGATGGAGGCTGCCGCGCTGTTCGCCGTGGGCGCCCGCCGAGGCATTCCGGTCGCCTGCATGCTCGCCGTCTCGGACACCTTCGGCGACGACGACGAGCGCCGGCGCATCGACGACGACGCGCTGCTCGCGGCCGCCTTGCGCATGGGGGCGGCGGCTGTC
Source organism: Solirubrobacteraceae bacterium (assembly GCA_035551395.1). Taxonomy (GTDB): domain Bacteria; phylum Actinomycetota; class Thermoleophilia; order Solirubrobacterales; family Solirubrobacteraceae; genus Palsa-744. The sequence continues at coordinate 475 of DASZNB010000057.1, forward strand.
GCAGCGCTCGCCGGCTGAGCCGTCACGCCGCTTTGCGCGCGCCTTTCGCTGTCGCGGCCCGTTTGGCTTTGCCGGCGGATTTGGCTTTGCCGGCCGCTTTCGCTTTGCCGGCCGCTTTCGCTTTGCCGGCGGCTTTCGCATTGCCGGCGGCTTTCGCTTTGCCGGCGGCTTTCGCTTTGCCGGCGGGTTTTGCTTTGCCGGCCACTTTCGCTTTGCCGGCTGCCGTGGCCGGGCCTTTGCCGCTGCGGGCGGCTTTCGCTCGGCCCCCGGCTTTGGCTTTGCGGCCGGGCGCGCCGGCTGAGGACGCGGAGCGTCCCAGCCGTTGCGTCAGCGTGCCGAGCTGCTTCTCGATCACGGACAGCCGCGCCTCGACCCCGGTGGGCGAAAATGCGCGGTCGAGCCGATCGACTCCGTCCTCGATGCCCTCCAGCCGCTGGGAGACCGAACGCAGGCGCCTGGTGAGCCGTTCGACGTCGGCGGCCGAAGGGATGTTGAGCGCGCCCATCGCGACCTCCTGTGCTTGTGCGGCCTTCTCGCGCGCGTCGAACGCCCGACCCAGCGCTCCCGTGAGGATGGGGTTTTCAAGCAGGTCTGAGAGCGCCTTGCCGAACCGCTCCTCTGTCGTGCCGCCAAAGCGCTCGCGCAGGCTCTTGGCGACGTTGCTCGCGTCGGACATCCCGTAGCTCCTCATCCTCGTCTCGGACGGGGCTGCTGCGCCCCGGATGATTCCCGGCCATCAGCCGGAGAGGAAGGATACGGTGCAGAGATGCCCCCGAGGTTCTTCGTGTTCGTGCAGCTGGAGTTTCCCTGGGCCCTTGGTCCTGCCGACGGGCGCTACCTGCTGCGCCAGCGCGTCGACGCCGAGCCGGAGAGGGTCGTGGTGCTCGGCACGCTGAGCGCCGGGCGCGCGAGCCCCGCTGGAGCACCCGGCGGAGGCGGCCTGCTGGCGCGCTTGGGCGCGCGCAGCACGAGCGTCGTGAGCTCGCCGGAGCCGGCGCCGGTGACGACGAGCCGGGTGACGGTGATCGACCCGATCTCGCTGTCCGCCGAGCACCAGGCGCGAGCGTGGCTCACCGAGCTGGACCGCGAGCGCGAGGTGCTGGCGGCGGTGGCGGTCGTCAACCGCGTCGTGCACTCGCACCGAATCTCCTCGGCTGATCCGTATGTCCACGAGGTCTCGCCGGAGCAGGCGATCGTGATCCGGGTCGGCTGGGGCGAGGGCGAGCAGGTCGCCTCCGGTCGCTGGCTGCACGCGCGCGAGCTGCGCTGGCAGCCCCGGGGGCGCCGCTCGCTGCGCTCGCGCCGCTCGCGCGCCTCGGTGCTGCGCCCCCAGGAGCGGCTGGCGGCCCTGCTGGGTGCGCGCGCGGACACGCTGTTGTGCGAGGAGCTGACGCTGCGCGCACGCCTGGATCTCGACCAGGGACGCCTGCGGCTCGCCGCTCTGGAGCTCGACTCGGCGCTCGCGACGGCGGTCGCCGAGCTGCGCCGGGTGGAGCGCCAGGACCTCGCGATCCGAGTCGCCGAGCTCGAGCAGCTGCGTGCCGGCGTCAGCGAGCAGGCGCGGGCGGCGACGCTCGACGGCGAGCTCGAGCTCGACCGCGACGCGCTCGCCCATGCGCTCGGGCGCCTGGAGGCTGCGCTTCGCGCGCGAACGGCGCCGGGGATTAGTGTGGGGTGAGGATGGACCCGACGACGACAGCGATCGGCACCTGGAGCGGCGGGCGCTTCATGCACTTCGGCGAGCCGCTCGACGACGCGCGCCTGACGGCTTTGCTGCGACCGGGCGCGGGGATCGACACGGCGATCACCGCGGACGTGTACGGCTGTGGCGAGGCGGACCTCGCGCTCGGCCGCTCGCTCGCGGGCCTCGCGCGCGAGAGCTACTGCCTCGTCGGCGCGATCGGACACGACTTCTACGGCGGGCAGCGCGCCGGCGCCAAGGGCTTCCCGCGCTTCACCGACGCTGACCTGCGCGATCCGCACGAGTACGCGGCGTACATCCGCATGGCGACCGAGCGCAGCCTCGAGCGCTGCGGGGTCGACAGCTTCGATCTGCTGCTCCTACACAACCCCGACCGCACCGGCTACTCGAGCCCGCTCGTGTGGGAGGGCATGCAGGCGGTCCGCGAGGCGGGGCTCACGCGCCTGCTCGGTGTCGCCCCCGGCCCCGCGAACGGATTCACGCTCGATCTGATCGGCTGCCTCGAGCGCTTCGGCGAGCTGATCGACTGGGCGATGATCATCCTCAACCCGCTGGAGCCGTGGCCGGGCGAGCTGGCGCTGCCGGCCGCCGTCGCGAACGACGTCAGCGTGATCGCGCGCGTGGTCGACTACGGCGGCATGTTCCACGACGACGTTCGCCCCGGTCACGAGTTCGCGACCTACGATCACCGCAAGTTCCGCCCGGAGGGCTGGGTGCCCGCCGCGGCGCAGAAGCTGGAGCTGATACGCCCGATCGCCGCGCGCCACGGCCTCAGCCTGCTGCAGCTGGCCTGCGCCTGGGACCTCGCCCAGCCGGCTGTGCGCTGCGTCGCCCCGACGCTGATCCAGGAGGCGGGTCCGCAGGCGCGCGCGGTCGAGGACAAGCGCGCCGAGCTCGCGGCGCTGGACTCGGCCGTGCGACTGAGCGCCGAGGAGCTCGACTCGATCAGGGCGATCGGCGAGAACGCCGGGTCGATGGCATTGAAGGGCGCGAGCGTCGAACACGAGGGCGCGGCGCTCGCCGATCGCTGGAGCCTCGACGAGGAGCTCGCCGAAGTGGCGCAGCGCTGGAGCATCGATGCGACACGCGACCTGCGCAAGCACGAGGAGTCCACGGCCAAGCGATGAGGAGCCACGAACGATGAGCATTGACGTCAACGCGATCAAGCACGGCCAGAAGATGATGTGGTCGAGTGGCAACTACCCGGACATCGCCCGCCGGATCGAGAGTGTGGCGGCGACGCTCGTCGACCGGGCGGGGGCAACCTCCGAGATCGAGCTGCTCGACGTGGCGACGGGCAGCGGCAACGTCGCGATCCTCGCGGCGAAGGCCGGGGCGCGCGTCACGGGCCTCGACCTCACCCCCGAGCTGCTGGAGGTCGCACGCGAGCGGGCCGCCGAGGCCGGGCTGGACATTCGCTTCGTCGAGGGCGACGCCGAGGAGCTTCCATTCGAGCCCGACTCGTTCGATCGCGTGACGTCCTGCTTCGGCGTCATGTTCGCCCCGCGTCAGGCACAGGCGGCGGGCGAGCTGGTGCGCGTCGCGCGTCCCGGCGCCACGATCGCGGTGGCCGCCTGGACCCCCGACGGGCTCAACGGCAGGATGTTCGAGACGATCGCCTCGTTCATGCCACCGCCCCCGCCCGAGCTCGACCCGCCGGTGATGTGGGGCGTCGAGGATCACGTGCGCTCGCTGTTCGACGGCAGTGGCGCCGAGCTGTCCTTCGAGCGCCTCGCCGTCACTTTCGAGGACGATTCGGTCGAGGCCTGGATCGCCTACAACGAGCGCGTGCTCGGACCGTCGATCCTCGCCAGGGCGGCGCTCGAGCCGCAGGGCCGCTACGAGGACCTGCGCGCGCAGCTCGTCGAGCTCTACAGCGCAGCCAACACGGCCGAGGACGGCCGCTTTCGTGTCGCCGCGGAGTATCTGCTGACGCTCGCGCGCCTGCCCGGCTGAGCCGGCTGAGCCGGCTGCGGCTCGGCCCTAGTGGCAGCCGAGCGCCGCGGTCAACGCTCCCAGCTCAGCCTCGACGTCGCCGTGCAGGCGCACGTCGGCGATCTCCTCGAGCGGCGTCGGGCCCTGCGTGACGATCGCCACGCGCCCGCCCGCCGCGCGCGTGAGCAGCGGCAGACCGGCGACAGGGTGAACCTCGAGCGAGGAGCCGATGCACAACAGCAGCGCGGCGCCTTCGCAGAGCTCGCGGGCGCGCGCGAGCTTGCCCTCGTCGAGCAGCTCGCCGAACAGCACCACGTCGGGCTTCAGCGGCCCGCCGCACTGCTCGCAGCGAGGCACGCCGTCGATCTCGCGCGCGATCCGCGCGCGGACCTCGTGCAGGGGCACGCTGCCGGCGCAACGCGGACAGGCGCAGCCGGCGATGCTCCCGTGCACCTCGACGAGCTGCTCGCTGCCGGCGGTGCGGTGGAGCATGTCGATGTTCTGGGTGACGACGGCGTCGAGGTGGCCGGCCGCCTCCATCGCCACGAGCGCGCGGTGCGCGCCGTTGGGCTGCTTGGCGCCGAGCGTCGCGAAGCGCTCGCCGTAGAAGCCCCAGAAGCTGACGGGGTCGGCGCGGAACGCGTCGATGTGCGCGACGGCCATCGGGTCGAGCTTCTCCCACAGCCCCGTCCGTGGCGTGCGAAAGTCGGGGATCCCGGACGGCACGGAGATGCCCGCGCCGGTGAGGGCGACGACCGATCGCGCCTCGCGCACGAGCTCGACCAGACGGGCGCGCTCGCCGCGGGGGTCCGCGTGGAGCTCGGCGCGGGCGTGCACCGGGGTCTTCAGCGGCCCTCGAAGCGCGGGGCGCGTTTGCCGAGGAAGGCGGCGATGCCCTCCTTCGCGTCGGCGCTCGCGAACACCTCCGCGAAGGCGCCCTTCTCTGCCTCGATGCCCTCGTCGAGGTCGCCGGCGCCGGATACGCGCTTGATCTGCGCCACCGCGACGGGGGCCTGCCCGGCGAGCTTGCGCGCCCACGAGAGCGCCGTGTCGAGCAGTTCGTGGTCGTCGACCAGCCGGTTGACGAGGCCGAGCTCGAACGCTTCGTCCGCGAGGATCGGGTCGCCGACGAGGTTCATCTCGAGCGCCTTGTTCGTGCCGACGAGGCGCGGCAGGCGCTGGGTGCCGCCGAAGCCGGGGATGATCCCGAGCTTGACCTCTGGCTGGCCGAAGATCGCCGAGCGCGCGGCGATGCGCACGTCGCAGGCCATCGCCAGCTCGCAGCCGCCGCCGAAGGCGAGGCCGTTGACGGCGGCGATCGTCGCGACGCCATCGCGTCCGAGCTCCGAGAACAGCGCGTGGGCGGCCTCGATCAGCTTCGCGCCCGACACTTCGTCCATCGTCGTAAAGGCCTTGATGTCGGCGCCCGCGCTGTACAGGAACGGGTTCGAGGAGGCGATCACGAGCGCACGCACGCCGGCGCCCTTGACCGTGGCCCAGACCTTCTCGAGATCCTCGATGACCTGTGGGGAGATCGAGTTCATCTGGCCGTTGGCGAGCCATGCGATCGCGACGCCGTCGGCACGGGTCTCCAGCTTGATCACCTCCGCCGGCTGCTCGGCGTCGGGCTGCGGGTAGGCGTAGAAGCCCTGGCCGCTCTTCTGGCCGAGGCGGCCCTGAGCGACGAGGCGGCGCAGGATCGTCGGCGGCGTGAAGCGCTCGCCGTGGCGCTCCTCGGCGCTCTCCATCCGCTCGAGGATCGCGTCGAGCCCTTCGCTGTCGGCCTTCATGAACGGCGGCAGCAGCCCACGGCGGGGATCGAGGCCGGCGCCGGCCATCATTCCGAAGTCGATGTCGCGGTGGGTCGCGACGCCCTCCTCCAGCACCAGGCACGCCTCGAGGAACGTCTTCAGCGAGAGCAGCTCGACGAGCTCGGCGATGTCCGGCTCGCCATCGCCGGAGATGTTGGGCTCGCCGCTGGGGTCATAGAAGCCGTCGCCGGCTGTCTTCGCGCCGAGCTTGCCGTCGGCGACGAGCTTCTGCATCCCCTTGGGCACGTAGAAGCGTTCCTCGCCGTAGGACTCGACGAGATGCTCCGCCACGTGCAGGACGGTGTCGAGCCCGAGCAGGTTGACCAGGTAGTAAGGGCCGACCGGCACGACGCCGGCGGCGCCGACGCCCTCGTCGATCTTCTTGATCGACAGCCCCTTCTGCTCCTGCTCGCGCCACACCTCGGCGATGCCGGAGTTGAGGATGCGGTTGACGACGAAGCCCGGCACCTCGGCGCAGGTGATCGGCTGCTTGCGGATCGCCTGCGCGAATGTGATCGCCGCGCTGACCGTCTCGGCGGAGGTCTCCTCGCCCTCGACGATCTCGATCAGCGGCATGATCGAGGCCGGGTAGAAGTAGTGGAAGCCGACGACCTTCTCGGGGCGCAGCGTCGCCTCACCCATCTCGGTGATCGACAGCGACGAGGTGTTCGAGGCGAGGATCGCGTGCCCGGGGGTCGCCGCGTCGAGCTCGGCGAAGACGCTCTGCTTGACGTCCATGCGCTCGGGCACCGCCTCGACGACGAAGTCGACATCGCCGAAGGCCTCATAGGTTGTGGTGCCGTGAATGCGCCCGACGATCTCCTCGATCTGCGCCTGTCCCTGCTCAGCCGTGAGCTTGCCCTTCTCGACGAGCTTGCCGACCTGCCCGGCGGTGACGTTGCGGGCCTCCTCGAGACCCGCCTGCACGAGCGTCTCGTCGATGTCCTTGAGCACCACCGGGATGCCGGCTGCGGCGATCGTCTGGGCGATCTGGCCGCCCATCGTCCCGGCGCCGACGACCGCGGCTTTGAACACGAACATGCTGGTCGGTCTCCTCTGGTTGGCGTGACGTTTTCAGCTCATGGGCCCTCGGCTAGGAGCCGGCGGCGCATGCTGGCCGATCTCCGATCGGTCGGACGGGGCGTGCATGCACGCCCCGAGGAGGGTCCGCATGCGGACCCTCCGGCCATACCGCATGCGGTATGGCCCACGTGATCAGCTTCTTACTAGACGGCGACGGTTTCCACTCCGCCGACCGCCGCCGGCTCCTCGACGCGGCGCGGAAGCAGGGTTTCGCGGGCGATCACGAGCCGCTGGATCTGTGAGGTGCCCTCGTACAGCTGCATGATCTTCGCGTCGCGGAAGAGCTTCTCGACCGGATAGTCCTTGATGAAGCCGTAGCCGCCGTAGACCTGCACCGCTTCGGTGGCGACCTTCATCGCAGTGTCGGCCGCGAAGCGCTTGGCGTGCGAGGAGATCAGCGTGTTGCGTTCGCCGTTGTCGAGCATCACGGCCGACTTCCACGTCATCAGGCGCGCGGCCTCGATTTCGGTGGCCATGTCGGCGATCATGAACTGGATCGCCTGGTGCATCGCGATCGGCACGCCGAACTGGACGCGTTCGCGCGCGTAGTCGGTCGCGAACTCGAAGGCCGCGCGGGCGATCCCGGTGGCCATCGCAGCGACGCCGGGACGCGTGCGGTCGAGCGTCATCATCGCGAGCTTGAAGCCCTTGTTCTCCTCGCCCAGCAGGTTCTCGGCCGGCACCTCGACGTCGTTGAAGGAGATCGTCGCGGTGTTCGACGCGCGCTGCCCGAGCTTGTCCTCCTTCTTGTCCACGACCACGCCCCAGTCGCGCTCGACGACGAAGGCGGAGATGCCGCGGTGCCCGGCGTCCTTGTCGGTCTTGGCGTACACCGTGTAGAAGTCGGCGTAGCCGCCGTTGGTGATGAAGCACTTGGAGCCGTTGATGACGTACTTGTCGCCCTTCTTGACGGCCGTCGTGCGCATCCCGGAGACGTCGGACCCGGCGTCCGGCTCGGTCAGGCAGAAGGAGGCCAGCTTGGGCGCTTCGGTGAGCATGCCGAGGTACTTCTTCTTGATCTCCTCGGAGCCACCGAGCGCGATCGGCGCGGTCGCGAGGCCGTTGCAGCCGAGCGACGTCTGGATGCCCGAGCAGCCCCACGAGAGCTCCTCCTCGATCAGGCAGCCGTCGAGGTAGCCGGCGCCGGCGCCGCCGTAGGCCTCCTCGATGTGGGAGTTCATCAGGCCGACCTCCCAGGCTTTCTCGATCAGCTCTCCCGGCCAGGTTCCCTCCTTGTCGTACTCCCAGGCGACCGGGCGAATCTCCTTGACGGCGAAGTCATGCGCCATCTCGCGCAGGTTCTTCTGCTCGTCGGTGAGCGTGAAATCGACCATGGCTCAAATCTCCTTAGAGGCTGGCGCGTGAACATAGATTGACTGGTCAGTCAATCTCGATCAGGGAGGGTAGCGGAGCGCGGGAGGATGAGCAACAATCGGGGCGTGCACGCAGTCTCCGCGACGCTCGCCTCAGCCACCGGGGCGTTCGCCTTCGATATCGGCGAGAACGGCCTCAGCGTCGTGGTCTTCGGCACCGTCGCCTTCTCGCTGCTGATGTCGGTGCTGTTCATGGTCACGCGCGGAACCGACAACCTGTACGACCACATCGGCCAGGGTGGCCTCAGCCGCGAAGGCGACTTTCCCGCCGACGCGCCGCCCCCGAGCGTCGACTCCCCCGCGGCCCGCGCCGAGCAGGAGCGGGAGGTCCGCCAGATGCTGAGCGCCCGCAGCGACCGACTCGTGCGCAGGGGCGAGCCGGCCCTCGACATCGACGCCGAGGTTGCGCGCCTGCTGGCGCCGGCACCGGGCGCCGCACGCGAGCACGACGCCGGTCTCCTCGAGGAGGTTCGCCAGCTCGTGGTGGCCCGCAACGAACGGCGCGCACGCCAGGGCCTCGAGCCGCTCGACGTGGAGGCGGAGGTGGCCCAGACCCTGCAGGAGCTCGACCCGTGAGCAAGGCGCCCCCGCCGTCGGGTATAAACGCGCGATGACCAACGTGCGCCGCTTCGCGCTCGACGAGCTGACGCTGCGTCCGGGCACCTACTTCAACCCGCAGACTGAGATCATGATCGTGATCGACGACTCGCCCGAGGTCGATCACGAGCTGTTCGAGACCGGCGGATTCGAGAGCGACGAGTGGGTGCTGCTCTCCGAGGAGATACCCGTCGACGAGCACAAGCGCGACGACCTCGTGGAGCGCTTCCAGCAGGCCTACCAGGCCGGCGCGGAGCCGCTGCCGGAGGACGACGTCGAGGACAACGACGAGCTCGACGCGGACGACGTCGACGAGCTCGACGGGGTCGAGCTCGAGCCCGACCCCGAATAGGCATCCCGCGCGCACGCGCAACTGCCGCACCGCCGAGCGTGTTCCAGCAGGGTGGCCTTCCCCCGCGGCAGCCGAGCTGCAACGCGCCGTGCGGCCGCGCCGGCGCGTCCCCCTAGCATCCGGCGCGTGCCCGCCAAGCGCCTGGCGGCGCTCGCCCTCGCCCTCCTCGGCCTCGGCGGCGCCACCGCCCCGACCGCCCTCGCCCGCCATCCCAGCGCCGGCGCGGCGCACGCGGCGGCGACGCTCGCGCCCGTGCACGCACCCGTCCGCGCCCACGTCGCCAGCCACCGCGGCCCGAGCGTCAGCCGGGTCCTGCTGAGCCTGCGCGCGAGCGGAGCGCTCGCGGCAGCCGACTACAACCGCTACTACGCCGCCTACGTGGCGGCCAAACACTCGCTCGGGCATCTGAGCGGCACGCGCCGGATCGAGCTCGGGGCCGTTCTCGCCAACGTGCAGGCGATCGCCGCCGCAGGCGAGCTGAGCGCCTCGCGCCTGCCCGCGGTGTTCCTGACGCTCGAACGCAACCGCACCTGGTGGACGACCGAACCGCTGCTCTCGAGCGGGGAGCGCGTGAGCTTCCCGAACAGCAAGCTGATCTGGGAGTACTACCCCGGCCAGGGCATCGAGATCCAGTGGCTGGCGACATTCGGCGAGGGCAACGGCTTCTTCCTCTCCGGCCACGAAAACGCAAACCTGCGCCAGCTGGCCGGCGAAGTCATCCCGCTCGCGAGCAAGCGCGCCGGCGGGATCGCCTGGGAGTACCTGTTCAGCTTCGACGGGGGCGCGCCGCCGTGGACCAGCGGCCTCTCGCAGGGCACCGGCCTCGAGATGCTCGCGCGCGCGTACTCGCGCTTCAAAGAACCGGCGCTTCTGAGCGCCGCCCAACAGGCGCTCGGAATCTTCCACACCGCCCCGCCGCAGGGCGTGCGCGTGAAGACGGCCGCAGGCGCGATGTACGCCGAGTACACCTACGCGCCCGGCGACAGGATCCTCAACGGCTTCATCCAGGCGCTCGTCGGCCTGTACGAATACACCGCCATCACCCAGGACCCGGCGGGACTGGCCCTGTTCGAAGCGGGCGACGCCGAGGCCCGCGTGGAGGTCCCCCACTACGACACCGGCGGCTGGTCGCTGTACGACCAGTTCGGCGAATCGAGCCTCAACTACCACGAACTGCTGACCGAATTCCTGCAGCACCTCTGCGAACGCACGCGCAAGGGCCTGCCGTCGATCACGCCGGCACCGCCGTCCTCGACGCCGACGCCAGCGCCCGGCACCGGCGCCAGCGGCGGTGCGACGGCGGCGACCGCCTCGACGACGTCGCCCGCGGCGAGCTCCGCCGCCGCGGGCGCGCCGATCGCCGCCGACCAGGTCTACTGCACGACCGCGCAGCGCTTCACCGCCGATCTGAGGACCCCACCGGCGGTCGCGCTGCTCTCGCGCACCCTGCGCGGCGGCACCCGCGCCGGCGTACAGCTGTCGCTGTCGAAGATCTCGACCGTCACGATGACGATCCGCCAGGGCTCGCGCGTGGTTTGGAGCAACCGGGCGACGGTCGAACACGGGCGCCCCCGGCTGCTGTGGGTCACGCCCGCCAAGGGCGGCACATTCTCGGTCACGCTGACGGCGAGCGACCTGGCGGGCAACTTCGCCACGGCGCATGGCACCCTACTGGTCACCCACCACTAGGTGGTCACCCACCACTAGCTGGTCACCCACCACTAGGCCGTTCCGCGCGCGCCTAGACTAGGCGCAAGGTGAGCAGCACGACTCCGATACCCCACCGGGGCAGCCGCGCATGAGCCGCCTCGCGCACGCTTGGCGCGCAATGGAAGCTGAGCAGCGGCTGGCGGCGCTCGCCTCGCTGGGGCTGCTCGTGACCATGTTCTTCCCCTGGTACGGCCTGCAGAGCCTCAACCGCAAGACCGGCGTGATCTACTCGCACAACATCAGCGCCTTCGGCGACGTCTCGTTCGTCGAGGCGGCTGTCTTCCTCGTCGCCGCCGGCGTCAGCGCGCTCCTGCTGGGGCGCGCCGAGGGTCGCGACTTCCGTCTTCCCGGCGGCGACGGCACGATCGTGCTGGTCGCGGGCGCGT
>DASZNB010000058.1:0-4471 GCA_035551395.1 Solirubrobacteraceae bacterium
CCGCCGTCGGCTCGGCGCCAGCGACGGCCGCCGGCGCGAGCGCCGCACCGCGCGCCCCGGGCCCGCCGACTTCGGCCGCCCCGCGCCGCCCGCCGGCGCCGGCCGCCCCGGACCGCGCGCGCCGGGAAGATCCGCGAGCCGCCGCCGCGCCGCCGGCTCGCGCCCGCGCGAGCTCCGCGGGCGGACGCGTGAGCACCGCCGCGCCCGGCAGAGCCCCACTCGCTCGTCGCGACGCACGCTCGCGATCGTCGTCGGCGTCCTCGCTGTCGTCGCCGTGATCGTCGTCGTCGCCGTGTCAGCGCTCGGTGGCGGCTCCTCGCCCACGGCCGGTGCGGGCTCGCCGGCGAGCAGCGGGGCATCGACCGGTAAAGCGGGCACGAGCGCAAAGCACAAGTCGTCGCATTCTTCGAAATCGACTGCTCCCCCGGCGAACGCGGCCGAAACGACGGTCACGGTTCTCAACGGCACCGAAACTGCGGGCCTCGCCCATCGCTTCTCGGCGAGCCTGCAGCAGCGCGGCTACTCCCAGGCGGCTGCCCTCGGAGGGCGCCCGCCGGGCGCCAATCAGACGACGACCGTCGAGTACGCGAGCGGACACCAGGCGGACGCAGAAGCCATCGCGCGTACGCTCTCCGTGCAGGCGGTGCAGCCGATCGAAGCCGCGGTCGCCCCGCTGGCCGGCTCGGCCGACGTGGTGGTGATCGTCGGCGCCGACAAGGCCGCGACGGGCCCATAGCCGCGTTCCTCGACATCCCCGCCCGTTCGAGCAAGCCGCGCGAGCACGGAATCACGCACGTGATCGACCGCGGCATGTCGCTCGCCGACGTCGACGGCCTGCTCGAGGTCGCCGGCGAGCTCGTCGATGTCGTGAAGCTCGGCTGGGGCACGGCCCTGGTCACCGCCAACCTGCGCCCGAAGCTCGAGCGCTACGCCGCGCGCGGCATCCCCGTCGTGCTCGGCGGCACGCTCACCGAGATCGCAATTCGCCAGGGTCGCGTCGAGGGCCTGATCGCGTGGCTGCGCGAGCTCGGCCTTCGCCACGTGGAGGTCTCGGACGGAACGATCGCGCTCGCGCCGGAGCTCAAGCGCGAGCTGATCGAAGCGCTGGCCAAGGAGTTCACCGTGCTCGCCGAGGTCGGCAGCAAGGACACCGACTTCATCATGGCGCCGTACGTGTGGGTCGAGCAGATCGAAAGCGACCTCGAGGCCGGCGCGTGGAAGGTGATCGCCGAGGCGCGCGAGTCGGGCACCGCAGGCATCTATCGCGCAACCGGTGAGGTGCGCACGGGCCTGATCGACGAGATCGTGCACGCGATCGAGCCCGACCGCCTGATCTTCGAGGCGCCGTTGCGCGAGCAGCAGGTGTGGCTGCTCAAGCGCTTCGGCACCGAGTGCAACCTCGGCAACGTCGCCCCCGCCGACGTCGTCTCGCTGGAGACGCTCCGACTCGGACTGCGCTCGGACACGGTCGAGCGCTTCGCGCTGGGCGGCGCGGATTGAGCGATCCCCCGCTCGGCCGCACGGGGGGCGGGGGAGCGAGCCGGACACGGGCGCCCGCCACAGATCCGCTCGCGCAGGGCGCCTTCGCGCTGCTCGTGATCGCGTGCCTGGCGGCCTTCTTCGTTACGCAGCGGCTGAAGCACACGCCGACCCCGGTGCAGAAGTTCCAACGCACGCCGCGCTTCTCGCCGTACCCCGCGGGTCACGACAAACAGGAGCAGATCTCCTTCAAGCTCGCCCACGCCGACACGGTCACCGTGACGATCATCGACACCGCGGGGGACACGGTCGCGACGCTCGTAACTGAACGCGCGGTGGCCCGTTACAAACAGTTCTCGCTGCGCTGGAACGGCCGCCGCGGGCGCCCGTCGGGGTACAGCCAGACCACGAGCGCCGGCGGCCGCGCGATCCTCGTCCCGCACAACCGCGGCCGGATCGCCCCGCCCGGCGAATATCGCGTGCGGGTGGTGCTCCACCAGCAGAACAAGACCCTGCTCTCGCCGTGGAGCTTCACGCTGGTGAAGCCGTGAATCGCGTGCTCGCGCTGCCTTCGGCGACGAGCCTCCCGGGGGCCGGCACGCTCGCGCTGTGGGCGGTGGCGGCGTTCGCGGCGACGCTGGCGCTGGCGCTGGCGATGCGCCGGCGTGAGGATGCCTTTCCGCTGCTGGCAGTGCTCGCGCTGCCCTTCCGGGTACCGATCTCCGCCGACAACAAGACGGTCAACCTGCTGATCCCGCTCTACCTCGTGGTGGCCGCGGGCACGCTCGTGCACCTGCTGCTGCCGGCGCTCCGGGCGCGCTCGCAGCGGGCGCGCCCGATGTCGGCGGCGGACGAACCGCTGCAATGGCGGCGGCTCGCCTTCTGGGGCTCTCCGCGCGGCCTCGAAGTGATCCTGTTCGGCGCCATCGCCCTGTACGCGGTGCAGGCGATCTACTCGAGCGACCACGCGCGCGCGGCCGAGAATGTCGCCTTTTTCTACGTCCCCTTCGTGCTGCTGTTCGTGCTCCTGCGTCGCGTGCGCTGGAGCCGGGAGCTGCTGCTTCGCTGCCTGGCGGTGACGGTGGTGCTCGCGGCGCTGTTCGCCGGGGTCGGCTTCATCGAGTACGCGCGCAAGTCGCTGTTCCTGAACCCGAAGGTCGTCGCCGCCAACCAGTACGACAACTACTTCCGCGTCAACTCGCTGTTCTTCGACCCCAACATCTACGGTCGCTTCCTCGCGCTCGTGATGATCGCGGTCACGACGATCGTGCTGTGGGGCTCGCGCCGGCGCGAGATCGTCGGCGGAGCGGCCGTGCTGGCGTGGCTGCTCGGCGGTCTCGTGACGAGCTTCTCGCAGTCGAGCATCGCGGCGCTGCTGCTCGGCCTGGCCGTCCTCGCCGCCTATCGCTGGAACGCGCGCGCCACGGTCTATTCCTCGCTCGGGCTGCTCGCGCTGGCGGCGGCGATCGTGCTGCTCGCCCCGGCCAGCCTGCACTTCGGGTTGAAGGGCAGCGGCGGCTCGACGAACAACGCGACGAACGGACGCAGCACGCTGATCTCCCGCGGGCTGGACCTGTTCGCCCGGCGTCCGCTGCAGGGCTTCGGCTCCGGCTCCTTCGAAGTCGAGTACAAGCGCCACACCAACGCGACGGCCGAGAACGCGACCTCCGCGTCTCACACGATCCCGGTCACCGTCGCTGCAGAGCAGGGGCTTCCCGGGCTCGCCGTCTACGTGGCGCTGCTGCTCGCCGCCCTGTTCGTGCTCTTCCGTCGCGCCGGACGCTCGCCGCCGCGCATCGCGCTGGCGGCCTGCTTCGTCGCGCTCGTGCTGCACACCTGGGCCTACGCCGACTTCCTCGAGGACCCGTTCACCTGGGCGATTCTCGCGATCGGCGTCGCGCTCGCGCGCCAGGAGCGCCGCGCGCGGCCCGCGCGCGGCGAGCGTCCGCCGCCGGAGCTCGACGACCACACGGCGGCCCTCGGGGCGGCCGGTTAGTGCTCGCCTACCTCAAGCGCCTCGTCACCACCGGCGCGGCCTACCAGTTCGGCGACATCCTCGCGAAGGGCCTCGCGCTGCTGACGCTGCCGCTGTACACCCATCACCTCGCTCCGCAGGCCTACGGAGCGGCCGAATCGCTGCTGACCGCGGTGATCCTGTCGAGCATCCTCCTGCGGGTCGGCGTCGGCGAGGCCTTCATCCGCTTCTACTTCGACGACGACGACCCCGAGCGCAGGCAGCGGATCGCGCGCACCGCGACCGCGGCGGTGGCCTGGACGACGACCGTGGCCGCGCTCGCGGCGGTGGCCGCCGCCGGGCCGCTGTCGCGGCTGCTGCTGAGCTTCGAAGACCCCCTGCTGCTGGACTGCGCGGTGCTCGGCCTGTGGGCCTTCACGAACCTCGAGATGGCCTACGCGCAGCTGCGCGTGGACGAACGCGCGCGCGCCTACGTGCTCGCCTCCGCCGCCAACGTGGCGATGACGGTGGCCTTTACGATCACGCTCGTCGTGTTCGCCGGCGAAGGCGCCCGCGGCCTGCTGCTGGGGAACTTCGCCGCCTCGACGGTCGTCGTGCTCGCGCTGTGGTGGGTGCTGCGCGCGCGTTTCTCACTGCGGGTGCGCGGCACGGACCTGCGCGCGATGCTCCGCTTCGGCCTGCCGACCGTGCCCGCCGACGCGAGCGTCTACGCGCTCCAGGTCGCCGACCGCTTCTACCTGTACCGCTCCTACTCGCATGGCGCCGCCGGCGTCTACGCGGTCGCGATCAAGCTCGCGACCGTCGTGTTCGTGGCGGTGCGCGGCTTCCAGTACGCGTGGCCGCCGCTGGCATATTCGATCGAGAGCGACGAGGAGGCCGGACGGCTCTATTCGCTCGTGACCACCTACTACGCACTCGCCACAGGCGTCGTCGTCTGCGCCGTGGCTCTGCTCGGACGCTGGATGGTCCGCCTGCTCGCCGCCCACCAGTACTTCAACGCCTACCGGGCGCTGCCAT
>DASZNB010000059.1:0-2066 GCA_035551395.1 Solirubrobacteraceae bacterium
CATCTTCAAGTCTGAGGACCCGCCCGGCAGGGCGCGCGCGATCGTCGCGGCGACCACCCACTGGCAGGATCCCGAGCGCGTCGCCCAGGCCTCGCGCGGCCTCGGCCCGGCGATGGCGAGCCTCGAGAGCGCCAAGCTGCACGGAGACCAGCTCCTCGCCCAACGTGGGTGGTGACGCCGCTCGTTTCTGGCGTCGGACGGTCGAGGGTCAAGCGAGACAAGGACGCAGGGAGCGTGGCGTGCTAGGCACGCGAGCGACCGAGGACACAGTCTCGCGCCGGCCGTCGAGCGTCCTGGTCGGGGTGCTCGCGCTGCAGGGTGGCTTCGAGGCCCACGAGCGCATGTTGCGCACGCTCGGCGCCCAGACGCGCCAGGTGCGCGTGCCGAGGGACCTCGAGGGCCTCGACGGGCTCGTGATGCCCGGGGGGGAGTCGACGACGATGACGCACGGGATCGAGCGCGAGGACCTCGCCGAGCCGCTGCGCGCGCTCGCGCACGCCGGCACGCCCGTGCTCGGCTCGTGCGCCGGGCTGATCATGCTCGACTCCCAGCATCTCGGGGTGATGGACATGCGCGCCGAGCGCAACGCCTTCGGCCGCCAGATCCGCAGCTTCGAGGCCGACATCGACCTCGCGGGCGTGGGGGGAGGGCCGATGCGCGCGATCTTCATCCGCGCCCCCTGGATCGCCGAGCACGGCCCCGGCGTTGAGATCCTCGGCGAGCTCGACGGTCACGCCGTCGCGGCGAGCCAGGGAGACATCCTCGCCGTCGCCTTCCACGCGGAGCTCGGTGACGACGATCGCCTGCATCGGCAGTTCCTCGAGCGCGTCGCCTCGGCGCTGGCCGATCGCGCTTGACGGGCATGCGCGCCCTCGCCGCGCGGCGGTCCAGCTGAGCGCTCTCGGCTACGCGCTAGGGGGCAGCGTGGAAGCGCACGACGCCAGCCTCGGCGCGTTCGGCCACGCGCCCGTCGCGCAGCAGCAGATCGACGTGGCCGAGCACCTCTGAGAGCGTCAGGTAGGCCTGCGTGACGGCGACGTTGCCCCACAGCGCCTGGGCGATCTCGTGTGCGCTGCGCGGCTGTTCGGCGATCAGGCCGTTGATCTTCTCGGCGCGGCGGCCGTGCATGCGGAAGCGCTCGTCGATCAGCGAAACGTGGTCGGAGATCGGCGGCCCGTGGCCGGGGAGCACGAGCGCGAGCTCCATCGCGCGCGTCTGTTCGAGCGAGGCCATGTAGGTGACGAGCGCCTGCGGGCGGGGCCCCTCGTAGTCCTCGCCCGCGTCCAGCGGCCGCGCCAGCAGCGGGTTGGAGGAGATGTGCGCGATCAGGTGGTCGGCGGCGAGCAGGATCCCGGGCTGGTCGGTCTCCGATCGGTGGTCCAGGAAGACGGTGTCCGAGGGACTGTGCCCGGGGCGGTGCAGCACGCGCAGGCTGCGCCCGGCGAGCTTCAGCTCGGAGTCCGCAGCGAGCGGCCGCGTCACCTCGACCGCCGAGCCCCAGGCGCGAAAGCCCGAGGAGACGGCGCGCAGGGCGGTGACGATTTCCGGCGGGATGCCGTGGCGCAGCATCAGCCGCTGAGCGAAGCCGTCTTCGAGGTCGGTCTGGTGGCCGTAACCGGCAAGGAACGGCGCGAGCGCGTCGAGCGCCGCGACCTCCGCGCCTGAGCGCCGCGCAAGGATCGACGCCAGCCCGAAGTGGTCCATGTGCTGGTGGCTGATCACGAGCAGCTCGATGTCCTCGATCGCGTGGCCCAGCGCCGCCAGCGCCTGCTCGAGCTCGTCGAGCGCCTTCGCGGAGTTGGGCCCGGAGTCCACCAGCGTCAGCGGCGAGTCCTCGATCAGGTAGGCGTTCACGCGCCCGACCATGAAGGGCGTCGGGATCGCCAGCCGGTGGATCCCCGCCGCGGCCGCAACCGCGAGGGCCTCGCGCTCGTGCTCGCTCTGGTGCGCGAGCTCCTCCCCCGGGCTCATGCGCGGATCAGCTCGAGCACCTCGTCACGCCGACGCTCCATGTCCTCGCGTGAGACGAGCGACTCCAGGCACAGCCGCAGCAGCGGCTCGGTGTT
>DASZNB010000060.1:0-12285 GCA_035551395.1 Solirubrobacteraceae bacterium
ACCGGCTCTGGCGGGACCGTTTCGCGTCCGACGGGCACCACGCCTACTGCCCTTCCAAGAACTGCCAGCGCGAGCGCAAGTTCCACCGGACCAAGACCCGCGCCTCCTACACCTGCGACACCTGCGGGCTGCACATCCATCCGCAGAAGGGCACGATCTTCGAGCGGTCCTCGACCTCCCTGCATCTTTGGTTCTACGCGATGTATCTGATCGCGGGCACTCGCTGCGGCATCTCCGCCAAGCAGCTTGAGCGCGAGCTTGGCGTCACCTACAAGCAGGCCCACAAGATGTTCAAGCGCATCCGCACGGAGCTAATGGGCGACGACGGAGAGCCACTGTCCGGTGACGTAGAGATTGACGAGACTTCGATCGGCGGCAAGCCCCGCAAAGCGCACGGAGCCTCGCCATACATCGCGGTCGGTCCTGACCGGCGCGCCGAGGGGAAAGCGCACGCGATGGCGAAGCCGACGGTGCTCGGGATGGTCGAGCGCGGCGGGCGCATCCGCTTTCGCGTGATCCCCTCGCGGCATGGCGCTCCGCTTAGTAGAGCCGTGCTGGCGAACGTGGACCCGTCCTCGATCATCTTCACCGACGATTGGGCGTCGTACAAGCCCCTGGCCGACCAGTTCCTAGACCACCGCGTTATCAACCACTCCGAAGGCATCTACGTTCGCGGCGACACGTACACGAACACGATCGAGGGCGCGTTCGGGAACCTCAAGACCGGGATGCGCGGTGTCTACAAGCACGTATCGCCCCGCTACCTGCAGTCGTACCTCAACGAGTACGCGTGGCGGCACAACGCCAAACGTGAGGGGTCGGCGCTGTTCGCGCAGTTGCTCGACCGCGCCGTCGCGGAACGTTCGCTCTAGCTGCCCTTCGGCGGCGGAGTGTTCTCCGCGCGGTGTAGCAGCCGGTCGAACGCGCTGCGCTTCGGGACCGGAATCCCGACCGGCTCATAGGGCTTGCCCGTTTTCGGGTCGATGCCTTTGGGCTCGGTCAGCTGGATAGGCTCCCGCGCGGTGTCCTCGTCAGCCATAACGGGAGCGTAGCGCGTGGTCGAGGCGCACCTAGCGGGAGTCTGGGCGAAGTGGCAGCGCGCTGTAGAGCAGTTGACAACCCTGAGTGAGGAAGTCACCGCCTTTTGCAGCGAGCCGAACCCCTACGGAATCATCTCCCACGAAAACCGTGAGCATGGCCGCTACCGCTTCGAGATCTACCCTGCGTGGCAACCGGGCCGAGTGCTCCGCTGGGGCACGATCATCGGGGAGATCGTCCACGATTTCCGCTCCGCGCTGGATAACCTCGTTTGGCAGCTCGTCGTCCTCAATGGTCGCGAGCCCGACGACGGCCATTCCTTTCCAATCCGGGCGGAGGAACCGCCTGAAGGGTTCGCGGTCGAGATGCGCCGGGAGGGGGAGGGCGGTCGCGGTCGCGTACGCCACGGCCCGCTGCTTGGCGTCAGCGATGACGCGCTGGCAATCATCGAGGCTTGCCAGCCGTACAAGGGAGGGAACGGACTCCTGCTGCAAAGACTGCACGTCCTCTGGAACACCGATAAGCACCGGCATCTCGCGCCAGTGCATGTTGTCGCTCCACCCCCACACCTGCTGCCCCGCGGTAGCGTCACGGTGCTCTCCCGGAACGATGGCTTCGCAGGCGGCGCATACGTCGTGGAGATCACCGTCCCGCCCGGCACGCAGGTGGATGTGGACCCTCAGCCGCCCACAGACATAACGTTCGGCGAACCCCACCCGATCGTCCTGGAGTTGCAGCAGGTCGGGCGGGTCATCATCCACGAAATCCTGCTGCCCTCGGCCGACCTGTTTCCCGGCCTCTCGGGCGTCGGGCATCCGTAGCGCCTCTTTGCCATGGCCATGTGATTTTACATACCTAGTGGACATATGTGTGATGATGGACACACATGTGTGCGAAATCGCACAAGGCGCGGCGCGAGGTAGGCTTAGCCAATGACGCAGAGTGACCGGCTGATCGCCGAGAAGGATCGATGCCCGACGTGCGGCGGCGCCGGCTGGACGTGGTTTGCCGGCGAGCCCGAGGGCAAGTGGATCGTCTGCCGCGAGTGCATCGGAACCGGCCGCGCCGACCACAAGGGTCGCAAGCGGCTGAAGCCCGACGAGACAGTCGACGCCTGAGCCGGGCGTCCGCGCGCCCTACCCGCCTGCCCCCTGCGCTTCGAGCGCTTTTTCGGCCACCTGCAGCATCCCCAGCCCGACCCACGGCGGCGCGTTGCAGCGCACCCGGATGCCGGCGCTGCCGTCCGGTTTCCTGACTTCGACGATCGTCACGAGTGCGCCGATCTCGTAGCTGTCGCCGAAGTCCGTTTCGATCGCATCCATCTGGGCGGCGACTTCTTCCATCAGCTTCGCTCGCGGATCGGAGCCCGCCTCGTGTCCTGACTCCTCGCCTTCTGCGCTGGCCATCGTCATCCCTTCGCTCGAGATCCGTGCGGCAATCATGACTGGCCGCCGGCGCGGCGTCGTGACTGGACGCCTGGCGAGCCGCCGCAACCACGGCTCCGCGTCCGTGAATGCCGTGTAAACTTGGCCGTGCGGCTAAGGAGCCGAACGGGGAAAGGCGACCCGGGGCGCAGGTCTATCTCATTCTCCCTGACTCCGGGTCGCCCTATAACCCGGTGTCCGCGGCGCGGGCAAACGCGCGGGGTGGGGCGGCGCGCCGTCCGAATACGAGATGTTTTCGCGCAGGTTCGTTGACTCCTGGTTGCTGAGCAGCAAGAATCGGAGACGATGGCCAATCCGGACCGCCTGACCGCACTAGACACGACGTTTCTGCACCTCGAGGACCACTCCACCGCGCACATGCACGTCGCGTCGGTGATGGTCTTCGAAGGCGAGGCCCCCACCCTCCAGGAGCTCGTCGAGCACGTGCAGGGCCGCCTTCACCTGGTGCCGCGCTACCGCCAGCGCCTGGCGAGCGTACCCCTTGGCCAGGGCCGGCCGGTGTGGGCGGACGACCCGCACTTCAATCCCTATTACCACATTCGCCACACCGCGCTGCCCCGGCCCGCCGACGACACCGCGCTCAAGCGCCTCGCCGGACGCGTCTTCTCTCAGCGCCTGGACCGCTCGAAGCCGCTGTGGGAGATCTGGCTCGTGCAGGCCATGTCCGGCGGGCGCTTCGCGCTTGTCGCGAAGACGCACCATGCGCTCGTCGACGGCATCTCCGGTGTGGACATCACGACGGTCCTGTTCGACACGGCACGCGAACCGACGGCGCCGGCGCGGGCGGCCTCGCCATGGAGCGCCAAGCCGCTGCCGGGTCCGGCGAAGCTGCTCGGCGAGGCACTGATCGAGCGCTCGACCGTGCCCGCCGAGATGCTCCGCGGCGGCCGCGCGCTGATGCGTGCTCCGCGCCGCGCGCTCGGCCAGCTCAAGGAGGGCCTCGCGAGCGTTGGCGCCACCACCCTGGCGGGGATCAACGCGCCCGCACCCCCCAGCCCGTTCAACGTCGAGATCGGGCCGCACCGACGGTATACGTTCCTGGACGCCGACCTCGGCAGCCTGAAAGCCGTCAAGGACTCGCTCGGGGGTACGCTGAACGACACCGTGCTGGCATCGGTGAGTCTCGCGCTCGGCCGCTACCTGCGCCGGCACGGGCACGACACCGACGGCCTCGTGCTGAAGGCGATGGTGCCGGTCTCGGTGCGCACCAGGTCCCAGCGTGGCGCGCTCGGCAACCAGGTCGCCGCGATGTGGGCGCCGCTGCCCGTGGGCGTCGAGAACCCGGCCGAGTGCCTGCTGAAGATCGCCGCCGCGATGGAGGACCTGAAGAAATCCGGCCAGGCGGTCGGAGCGCAGGTGCTGACGAACCTCGCGGGCTTCGCCCCGCCGACGATCCTCAGCCAGGCCGCGCGCCTGCAGGCGCGCCAGCCGTTCTTCAACCTCGTCGTCACGAACGTGCCCGGCCCGCAGTTCCCCCTCTACCTCCTCGGTCGGCGCCTCGAGGTGCTCTACCCGGTCGTCCCGCTCGCCCAGCGCCAAGCGCTCGGGATCGCGGTGATGAGCTACGACGGGCACCTCGGCTTCGGTCTGCTCGGGGACTACGACGCACTACCCGACATCGAGGACATCGCCCTCGATCTCAAGTCGGCGATCGCCGCGCTGTGCCGCGCGGCCGGCCTGCGGGTGCGCCGTCCGCGAGCGACACGCAAACCGGCCTCACGCAGCTCCGCCGGGCGTGCAGAGAGCAACGGCCGCGGCGCGGCGAAGCGCCCCGCCGGCGCCGCCTGAGCGACCCGCGGACGCACTAACATCCTCGCTCCCGCGACGGGAGTCCTGACGATGCGCCTTGCCCTCTGCCAGATCAACGCCACGGTGGGCGATATCGCCGGCAACGCCGAGCGGGTGAGCGCGGGCATGCGGGCCGCGCGCGAGGCGGGCGCCGAGCTGGTGCTGTTCCCCGAGCTCGTCCTCACCGGCTACCCGCCCGAGGACCTGCTGCTCAAGGAGCACTTCCTCGCCGACGCCGCCGCAGCGCTCGAGTCGCTCGCGGCCGAGTCGCATGGCATCGTCGCCGTGGTCGGCGTTCCCGAGCGCGCGGAGGACGTCTACAACGCCGCCGCCGTGCTCGCCGGCGGCGCCGTCCACGCCGTCTACCGCAAGGTCTACCTGCCGAATTACGGCGTCTTCGACGAGCAGCGCTACTTCCAGGCCGGAGCGGCCGGAGCCGTGATCGACGTCGGCGTGCGGCGGGTCGGGCTGACCGTGTGCGAGGACCTCTGGGAGCCCGGGCCGCCCGCCAGCGAGGAGGCCCTCGCCGGCGCGACGCTGATCTTCAACATCTCCGCCTCCCCCTACCACGCCGGCAAGGGCGCCGAGCGGGAGCGAATGTTCGCCCAGCGCGCGCGCGAGAACCTCGCCTGCGTCGCCTTCTGCGCGCTCGTCGGCGGCCAGGACGAGCTTGTCTTCGACGGCCATTCGTGCGTGATCGACCACACCGGTCGCACGATCGCGCGCGCCGCCCAGTTCGCCGAGGAGATGCTCCTGTGCGACGTCGACCTCGAGGCCGCCGCCGCCGCGCGCCTGCGCCACGCCGGTCACCGCCCCGTCGCGCGCAGCGCGCAGCGCCGTGCGCTGGCGCTGCCCGCCGTGCCGCCGCCGGGCGCAGCCGACCCAGGGATGGCGGCGGCGCTCGCCCCGGCGCTGCGTGAGCCGCTCGCCCCCGCCGAGGCAGAGGTGTACGGCGCGCTCGTGCTGGGCCTGCACGACTACGTCATCAAGAACGGGTTCGCGCACGTCGTGCTCGGACTCTCCGGCGGGATCGACTCGGCGCTTGTCGCGTGCGTCGCCGTCGACGCGCTCGGAGCCGAGCGCGTCAGCACCACGATCATGCCGTCGCCCTACTCCTCCACCGCCACCCAGCAGGACGCTCGCGATCTCAGCGGGGCGCTCGGCGTGCGCGCGCGCGAGCTGCCGATCGAGGCGGTGATGGAGGCCTACCGCGAGCTCCTGGCGGAGGAGTTCGCCGGGCGCGAGCAGGACCTCGCGGAGGAGAATCTGCAGGCGCGGATCCGCGGGAACCTGCTGATGGCGCTCTCCAACAAGTTCGGCTGGCTCGTGCTCACGACCGGGAACAAGTCCGAGATGTCCGTGGGCTACACGACCCTCTACGGCGACCTCGCGGGCGGCTTCGCCGTGATCAAGGACGTTCCCAAGACGCTCGTCTACCGCCTGTGCGAGTGGCGCAACTCACCGGCCGGCAGTGACGGCGTCGGCGCGGCGCATCCGATTCCCGGCTCGATCATCGCGCGCGCTCCCTCCGCCGAGCTGCACCCGGACCAGCGCGACGAGGACTCCCTGCCGCCCTATGAGCTGCTCGACCGCATCCTCGAGGGCTACGTCGAGCTCGACCTGAGCCGCGAGCAGCTGATCGCCCAGGGCCTGCCCGCGGCGGACGTCGAGCGCACGATACGACTCGTGGACCTCGCCGAGTACAAGCGCCGTCAGGCGCCACCGGGCATCAAGATCAGCGTCCGCGCCTTCGGGCGCGACCGGCGCATGCCGATAACCAACCGCTACCGCGGCTAGCGGCCTGCCGCCGCCGCGACGGCCACCCGGCTACCCTGCGCGGGTGCGCCTCGGGGTCACATTGCTCGCCGCCCTCTGCGCGCTGGCGCTGGCGGCTTGCGCCGACACCGTCCAGGAGCGCCCGATCCCGCACAACATCCTCGAGGCACTGATCCTGGCGCCCCATACCGTCTACTGGCTCGGGGGCACCTTCGAGGGGATGGCGCTGACCGAAGCCACGCGCGATCCGAGCGGCGCCTACAGCGTCGAGTACGGCGCCTGTCTGGAGGGCGGCCAAGGCACCTGCGTGCCCCCGTTGCGCGTCATCAGCTCGCCGGATGACAGCTTCCTTCCCGGCGGCGCCGCCAGGATGCACGCCGCGAGCATCCGCTCGCTGCGCGCACTCGTCGCGCAGCGCGGTCACACGATCATCCTCGCGACCGGCGCGATCGTCGTGGACATCTACGCGGACCGCGCTCCCCTCGCCGCGGCGGCCGCACGCGCGATGGTGCCGATCAACGAACCGGGGACGCCGCGGGCGCCGTTGCCGGCGCGCCTGCCCGATTCGGGCTTCAATCTGCGGCCGCTGCCCTCGCAGGTGCCCGCCCCCCTGCACCCGCTCGGCTAGAAGCGTCCCGGAGCCGCGCCCGCTCAGCGCTCGCGGGAGTCAGGGCCAAACGGCGCAGGGCCGTCAGGCGCGGGGCGCACGGCGATCGTCATGCGCGTGACCGCGCACGCGCGATCGGCGTCGTCGCTGAAGCGCACGTCCCACACCCACGTCGTGCGGCCGCGGTGAATTCGCGTCGCGCGGGCGTGCACGACGCCGGCGGTGACGGGGCGCAGGAAGCTCGTGTTGTTGGATAGTCCCACCGCCGTCTCGCCGCGCTCGTGCACGGCCAGCGCGGTCGCGATCGAGGCCATCGACTCGGCGAGCGACGCGTACACGCCCCCATGCACGAGGCCGGCCGGCTGCTTGATCTCGTCGCGAACCGTCACCTGCGCGCGGACCTCGCAGTCCGAGCAGGACAGCAGCTCGAGCCCGTACAGCCTGTCGAAGCCGCGCATCGCGCCGTTGATCTGATCCGCGATGGCTGTGCTCATGCCGCCGCCACGATAGCCTACGCTCCTCCGCCTGGCCCTTCCCGCGCATCCGCGGCAGCGGAGCCCTCAGACATGAGCAGACTGGACGAGCTCCCCCCCGACCAGCGCGCCGCGCTGTCCCTGATCCTGCGCCAGCGCAAGAGCTTCGGCGAGGTCGCGACGTTGCTTGGGATCCCCGAGCGGGCGGTGCACGACCGCGCGCACGCGGCGCTCGCGGTACTCGCCCCGCGTCACGCGCGCGGCCTCACCGACGCGCAGCGCGCCGACGTCGGCGACTACCTGCTCGGCCAGCAGCCCGGCGTCGCCGAGCGCCTGCGCACGCGCACGCTGCTCGGCAGCTCAGAGCCGGCCCGCGCGTGGGCGCAGGCAATCGCGGCCGAGCTCGCGCCGCTCGCCGACGGCGCCTTGCCGGCGATCCCGCCGGCGACGGGGGCCGGCGTGAGCGATGCCGACGCCCCGCCCGACGCCCCGCCCGCCACGTCGTCGGCGGCGGGTGTCTCCCCGCCGAGCTCGCGACTGGGGGGCGCGCTGCTGCTGGCGGCGCTCGTCGTCGCGGTAGTCGTCGCCGTGATCCTGATAACGAGCAGCGGCGGCGGCTCCTCCGCGAAGACCAACTCGGCCAAGAAAAGCGCGACCGCGGCCAGCAAAGCCGGGCCGACGGTCAGCGCGACGCTGGCGCTGCGCTCCCCCTCGCCCGGCAGCAACACCGTCGGCGTGGTCGCCGTGCTGAGCGAAAAAGGCAAGCACGCCTTCTACATCGAAGCGCAGCACCTGCCGGCCACACACAACTTCTACTACGCGATCTGGCTGTACAACTCGCCGACCAGCGCGCGGGCGCTCAGCAAGGGGCCGCCGGTCGGCGCCACGCACAAGCTGGCAGGGGGCTCCGCGCTGCCGACGAACGCCGGCGAATACCACGAAATCCTGCTCACGCGCGAGACCAACAGCCACCCCACGCAGCCCGGCACGGTGGTCCTGCGGGGCGCCTTCAACCTGGGCGGCTGACGGGCAGCAGCTTGCCGGGGTTCATGATCGCGGCGGGATCCAGCTCGGCCTTCAGCGCACGCAGCGCCGCGACTCCCTCGCTGCCGAGCTCCCGCTCGATCCACGGTGCGTGGTCGCGGCCGACGGCGTGGTGGTGGGTGATCGTGGCACCGCCCTCGACGATCGCCGTGCTCGCGGCGTCCTTGGCGGCACGCCACTGCGCGAGCGGATCGGCCTCGTGCTGGCGGGCGACGAAGGTGAAGTAGAGCGAGGCGCCGGTCTCATAGATGTGCGAGGCGTGGCACATCACCAGCGCGGGCGTTCCGAAGGCGGCGAGGGCGCTCGAGATCGCCTCGGCCACCGTGGTGTGCAGCGTGCCGAGGTTCGACCACTGCGTGGCGGTCTCGAGTGTCTCGACCATCACGCCGTGCGTGAGCAGCTCGTCGCGCAGGTATGGCGCGGCGAAGCGGCCGCGCAGCCAGGCCCGCCCCGGCGAGCGCCCGACGCGCACCGCGTCGCAGTCGCGCGCCACCGCGAGGGCGCGCTCGCGCCGGTCGGTCACCTCCTGCTCGGGTCCCTCGAATCCGAAGATCGCCACACACCCCGCCTCGTAGCCGCGCGCGCCGAGATACGCGCGCCCGAGGCGGGCTTTCACGCCACCGCTGCCGGCGAGCGCCAGCGACATGCGGGTCTCGGCCTCGTCGGACAGGCGCGTGACATCCGGCAGCGCGTGCTCCTGGGCGAGTGTGCGCAGCGCCTCGGCGCCCGCCGCGAAGCTCGCGAAGAAGAGGCCCTCATAGATCTGCTGGCGGGGAATCTCGCGCACCCGCAGCGCGAGCTCGCTGATCACGCCGAGTGTGCCCTCCGAGCCCACGATCAGCTGGCGCAGGCCAGGACCGGCGGCGGTCGCGGGAACGGCCGGCAGGGCGATGTCCCCCGCCGGTGCGGCGAGGCGAAGTCCGAGCACCATCTCCTCGATCGCGCCGTAGCCCGTCGACGCCTGCCCGGCCGAGCGCGTCGCGGCACAGCCGCCGAGCGAGACGTACTCGAAGGACTGCGGGAAGTGCCCCAGCGTGAGCGCGTCGCCGGCGAGCTCACGCTCGAGCGCCGGTCCGCGCATGCCCGCCTGCACGGTGACCGTGCGCGACTCCCGGTCGAGCCCGAGCAGCGACCCCATTCGCCCCATGTCGAGGGCGATGACGGCGCGGTGCTCGCCGAGCAGCGGCGCGACCCCGCCGACCACGCTGGTGCCCCCGCCGAACGGCACGACGGCCAGCGACGAGCGCGCACAGAGCCCGAGCAGGGAGCGCAGCTGCTCATGCGCGCCCGGATACACGACGGCGTCGGGAGCGCCCTCGGGCTCTCCCGCCCGCAGGCGCACGAGGTCGGGGTAGGCCTTCCCCGCCGCGTGCACGATCCGATCCTCGCGATCCTCGCGAACGTGCTCGGTGCCGAGCAGGGCGCGCAGCTCATCGAGCAGCGACTCCGTCAGACGCGTGGGCGCCAGGCGCACGCGCTCGAGTGCGACGGGTGGGCGCGACTCGGGCGCGATGCCGACGCTTGCGCGCAGGAAGTCGAGCGCGTGCGCGGGCAGCGCCGGAGGGTGCGCGGGGTCCCCCCACCCCCACCAACGCATCGCCGGGGCAAGCGCACCCTCAGGCACTTATCCGCTCGAGTCCGTCCAGCGCCTCTTCCAGCGTCGCCGCTGCCGCGCGGCTGACCATGAAGCCCCCGAAGCGGGGAAAGAACCCGCTCAGCGCCTGGCGCACCTCGATCGTCACCGCGGTCGCCTCGGCGACAGGCGACGGGCCCGGCGAGCCCATCGCGGCGACGTGGATCTCCGTCTCGGCCGATCGCAGCACGCGGGCGAACGGCGTTCCCGCGACGCGCTGGGAGAAGCTCAGGGCGCGCTCGGCCTCGTCGGCGCGCAGGCGCTCGAAGTCCGCTCGCACAACGCGCCCCTTGCTCGTGCGCATCACCTCGGTGAACGCGTACGCGCTGACGTCCTCGACGCGCTCGACGCGTGGCCACCAGCGCGGCAGGTGATGGGGATCACGCACGATCTCCCAGACCTGCTGGACGGGCGCGGCGATCGTGCGTGTGCGACGGGTCCTCGGCACGCGAGCAGCCTAGGACTCGTAGCTCAGCAGCGCGTGAACGTCGCGGCCGGCCAGCTGCCGGCGGCCGTCGAGGAACGCGAGCTCGATCAGGAAGCCGCAGCCGACGACCTCGCCGCCGAGCTGCTCGACCAGCTCGCACAGCGCCGCTGCCGTCCCGCCGGTCGCGAGCAGGTCGTCGTGCACGAGGATCCGCCGTCCGCTGGCGACAGCGTCGCTGTGCAGCTCGAGCTGGCCGCTGCCGTACTCGAGCAGATACTCGGCACTGACGGTCTCGTATGGCAGCTTGCCCGGCTTGCGCGCGAGCACGAAGCCGGCGCCGAGCGCTAGTGCGAGCGCGGGGCCGAGCAGGAAGCCGCGCGCCTCGGCGGCGACGACACAGTCGACCTCCAACGGGCGCGCGTAGTCGGCCAGCAGCCGGACGGACTCCGCGAGTGCGCCGGCGTCGGCCATCAGCGGCGTGATGTCCTTGAAGCCGATGCCTGGTCGGGGAAAGTCGGGTATGTCGCGGATCAGCGAGCGCAGATCGACCGGCTGCGGCATGCGCTCAGCGGACGATCTTGCGCAGGTCGCGAATCAGCAGCAGGTGCTTGAGGTGGGTCGCGACGGCCGCCAGGTTCTCGAGCGCCTCGACTGCCTCCTTGCGTCGCTCGGGGTTGCGCGAGCGCAGCGCCGGGGCGAGGATCTGCTGCAGCAGGTTGGCCTCGCGGTCTGCCGAGGAACGGAACACGCGCAGGTTGCGCCCGCCGACGCCGTAGCGGGCGAGCTCGGCAACGGCCGCGATGATCTCGCGCTCGGTCTCGTCGAAGTAGCGCACGCCGCCGCGCATCTCGCCCTTGACGACGCCGTACTCTTCCAGCTCGCGCACGAGCTTGCCCTCGGCCTTCGTCTCCTCGAGCACGTCCTCGATCGAGTAGAGCGCCCCGGTGGCCTCACGCACGCTGACGCTCGGGCGCCACGTGCGGGCTCCCTCGCGGCCCACGCGGCCGGGTACCGGCGCGCTGTCGCCGGAGCGCCCGGCGGCGAGCTCCTGGCGGATGACGCGCAGCGGCAGGAACTCATCGCGCTGCATGCGTAGGATCGTGCGCAGGCGCGCGACGTCGCCCTGTGTGTAGAGGCGATAGCCGCCCGGCGTGCGCCTCGGCGTCAGCAGCTTCTGGTCCTCCAGGTAGCGGATCTTGGAGATCGAGATGTCGGGGAACTCCTGGGCGAGCGCCTTGCAGACGGCGCCGATCGTCAGCGACTTCTGACGCTTGGCGAGCTCGCCCGGCGCAGCGGGCTCCTGTGCCGCCAGCTCGACTTCGAGCGCGGCGGCTTCCGCGGGTGTCGCCTGCGTGGCCATCAGCGCGCGTGAAACGTGAGCTTGTACTTGCCGACCTGCACCTCGTCGCCCTCCTGCAGGCGGTGGGACTCGATCCGCGAGCGGTTGACGTAGGTGCCGTTGAGCGAGCCGCAGTCATCGAGATACCAGTCCTCGCCGCGGCGGATCAGGAGCGCATGGTCGCGTGAGACCGTCACGTCGTCGAGGAACACCTCGGAGTCCGGGCGCCGTCCGATGCTCATGCGCTCACCGTCGACGGGGAAGCTCTCGCCGACGCGCCCGCCACCCGCCCGGATCACGAGCGCCGGGCCGTGCGCGGTGACCTCGCCCAGCTCGACGGGGATCAGCTCGCCCGTCTCATCGATGCGGTAGGTGGCCGTCACCGGATCGCCGCCCACGACGGCGGTCTCGCCATGCTCCAGCAGCGCGCCGCAGCGCTGGCAGTAGTTGGCGCCCTCGGTGTTGACGAAGCCGCACTCAGTGCAGTGCAGGGCCATGAGTCCCCTCCCGTGCCCCTAGCTCGCCCACCGCGGCGCGCGTGAGGGCGCGCGGTTGAGCCGGCGAGCTGCGCGGGATGCGGACGGGGCGCTCACTGGGCCGCCTCCGGCCCGCGGTGGGCCAGGATGTCGGTCAGGCGCTGGACGTCCTCGCCGGTGATGAGCGCGTCGCCGCCGTCGTGCTTGCTGCGCAGGCGGTTGACGAGCTCGGCGCGGAG
>DASZNB010000061.1:0-14248 GCA_035551395.1 Solirubrobacteraceae bacterium
AGCCGGCGACGGCCGGGCCGGCCGTGTCGCGGCCGGCCATCATGGCACCGATCTCCCCATCGAAAGCGCCCGCCACTCGCGCTGGTGCCGGCGGCGAAGAAACGCTCAGCGCCGGCGCTGAGACGGCTGCGCCCGCCGCGACGCCGCGGCGGATCGAACGCAGTTCAACGCTCGACGTAGGCGTCGCGCCCGGCGCGATCGAGTCGTCGGCTCAGCGGGTGTTCACGCTCGTGAGCAGCTTCAACGGCTACGTGCGCGAGTCCAACGTCAGCTCCGGTGGCGGACAGGGCGGAGCGAGCTTCGACGTCCGCTTGCCGACATCCAATCTCACAGCCGCGATCGCAGCGCTCTCGCACCTCGGTCGCGTGCGCTCCGAGAACGACGCGACGAACGACGTGACCAACCAGGTCGCCTCGCTGCAGCGCTCGCTCGGCGACCGGCAAGCCGAGCGCGCGAGCCTGCTCAGAGCGCTGGCAGCGGCCACCGAAGCCCAGCGGGCCGCGGCGCTGAGAGCGCAGCTCCACGCGGTCGAGGGTGAAATCGCCCGGGCACAGGGCTCGCTGGGATCGCTGCGCGCGCGAATCGACTACACGCACCTGTCGCTGTCCCTGACGCCAGAAGCGACCGGTGCGGCGAGTCCCGGAGGCCTCACGCCCGCGGGAGCGGCGCGCAACGCCGCGCAGATACTCGGCGCGGGCCTCGCGGTGCTCCTGATCGCCGGCGCCGCGATGATCCCCCTCGCACTCCTCTGCATCGCCGCGTGGATCGCTGTGGCGCTCACGCGCCGCCGTCTGCGCGAGCGGACGCTCGACGCGGCGTGACGAGCGCATAGGCTGAGCGCGTGAAGATCCTCACCGTCGTCGGCAACCGGCCGCAGTTCATCAAGGCGGCGGCCGTGTCGGGGCCGCTGCGCGCGCGTCACGAGGAGATCCTCGTGCACACGGGGCAGCACTACGACGACTCGCTCTCGCGCGTCTTCTTCTCCGAGCTCGGCCTCGCGCGCCCCGAGCGCGAACTGGGGATCGGCGGGGGCTCGAACACGTCGCAGACCGCTCGCATGCTCGCCGCGCTCGAGCCACTGCTGGAGGAGGTGCGCCCCGACGCGGCGCTCGTCTACGGCGACACCAACTCGACGCTCGCAGGCGCGCTCGCCTCAGCCCAGGCCGCCGTCCCGGTGGTCCACGTCGAGGCGGGCATGCGCTCGTTCGACCGCAGCATGCCGGAGGAGCTCAATCGCGTGCTCGCCGATCACCTCGCCGCGCTGCTGCTGTGCTCCTCGGCCACCGCCGCCGGGAACCTGCAGGCGGAGTCGGTCGTGGGGCGCGTCGAGGTCGTCGGCGATGTGATGGTCGACGTCGCGCTGCGCTGGCAGCCGGCCGCGCGCGCGGACAGCGCGGCGCCCGCAGCCCACGGCCTGCAGCCGGGCGCCTACCTGCTGCTGACCGCCCACCGGGCCGGCAACGTCGATGACCCGGCGCGCCTGCGGGCGCTCGTGGAGCTGATCGGTGCGCTGCCCGAACCGGTGCTCTTCCCGCTTCACCCACGCACGCGCGCGCGCCTGACGGCGGCGGGCCTGCTCGAGCAGCTCGAGCACGATCCGCACGTCCACCTGAGCGAGCCGCTCGGGTATCTCGAGTTCAGCGCGCTCGTCTGCCACGCCCGCGCGGTGCTGACCGACTCCGGCGGCGTCCAGAAGGAGGCGTACCTTGCCGGGGTGCCCTGCGTGACATTGCGAGCCAACACCGAGTGGACCGAGACGGTGCAGAGCGGCTGGAACACGCTCGTGGACCTCGACGCCGCCGCCGCGCTCGCGGCGCTCGGGCGTGAGCACCCGCGCGAGCGCGCCCCGCTCTACGGCGACGGTCATGCGGCGGAGCGCTGCGTGGAGGCGATCGGGGCGCTGTGAGCGGCTGCTTGCGGCGAGCGGCCCACACATGTAGGCACTTGTAGTGACGATCGCTACACTAGCTGCGTGCGCAGCCCGCGTGCCCAGAAGCCGTTTTCGATACGCCTGAGCGAGCGGACCCTCGCACACCTGGAGCAGGGCGCGCGCCACCGCGGCGAGTCCCGCGCGCGAACCGCTGAGCGCCTGATCGACGAGGGCCTGCGCATGCAGGAGCATCCGGGCATCGTCTTCCGCGACGGGCCTGCCGGGCGCCGCGCGGCGCTGACGTCGGGCCCGGACGTGTGGGAGGTGATCGAGACGCTCCGCGGCACCGGACGAACGGGCGAGCGGGCGATCGCGGCGACTGCCGAATGGGGGGCTCTGGCCCCTGCTCAGGTGCGCGCAGCCGTGGGCTACTACGCGGAGTTCGGCGCAGAGGTCGACGAACGGATCGCCTTCAACCTCAGCGAGGGCGAGCGACTGCGAGCAGCCGACGAGCGCGCTCGTGAAGTCATCGCTTGAGGCTCCTGCTGGACGAGATGTACCCGCACGGCATCGCCGAGCAGCTCGCCCGCCGCGGTCACGACGTCGACGCCGTGACCGCCCGCCCCGAGTTGCGCGGGCTGAGCGACGAGGAGCTGTTCGCACGCGCTCAGCACGAAGGCCGGACGCTGGTCACGGAGAACGTCGCCGACTTCTGCCGGATCGCCGACGAGCAGGATCGCGGGGGCCGTGCTCATCACGGGCTCGTGCTCCTCGATCCGGCCAGATACCCGCGCGGCGCGAGCCGCACGGTCGGCCGCATGGTCACGGCGCTGCACCGCCTGCTGGAGGCACGCCCCGGCGATCGGACGGACAGCCGGCGCGTGTGGCTGTGATACCGCCGACCCGGACACGAGACTATGAGCCGTGAGATCACCA
This sequence comes from Solirubrobacteraceae bacterium, assembly GCA_035551395.1. Classification (GTDB taxonomy): domain Bacteria; phylum Actinomycetota; class Thermoleophilia; order Solirubrobacterales; family Solirubrobacteraceae; genus Palsa-744. The sequence continues at coordinate 2,807 of DASZNB010000061.1, forward strand.
TCCTCGCCCCGAGCGCGAGCGACGCCTTGACGCCCGTCCGTGTCGGCGTCGTCGGGCTCGGCTACTGGGGACCGAACCTCGCACGCAACCTCGCGGCGATCCCCGGCTGCGAGCTGGCCTGGCTGTGCGACGCCTCCGAGCAGGCGCGCGAGTCGCTGCGGGCGGCCTTTCCCGGCGCCCAGGCGACTGCCCATCTCGAGGACCTGCTCGCCGACGAGGCGCTCGACGCGGTCGTGCTCGCGACACCCGTGCCGACGCACGCGGAGCTGGCGATCGCCGTTGCGCAGGCGGGCAAGCACTGCTTCGTGGAGAAGCCGCTGGCGACGAGGGCCGCCGACGCCGAACGGGCCGTCGCGGCGGCGGAGGCGGCGGGGCGGCTCCTGATGGTGGGGCACCTGCTCGAGTACCACCCGGCGGTCGCCAAGCTGAAGGAGCTGATCGACGGCCAGGAGGTCGGCGACCTCTACTACATCTACGGCAACCGCCTCAACCTGGGCAAGCTCCGAGCCGACGAGAACGCGCTTTGGAGCCTCGGCGCGCACGACGTCTCGGTGGCGCTGCACCTGATCGGGGAAGAGCCCGAGGAATGCCTCGCCCACGGCGCCTCGTACGTGCGCGACGGCGTCCAGGACGTCGTCTTCTGCTACCTGCGCTTCCCCTCGGGGATCGTCGCGCACCTGCACCTGTCGTGGCTCGACCCGCACAAGGAGCGGCGCATCACGGTCGTGGGCTCGCGACGCATGGCGACGTTCGACGACATGCTGATCGAGGGCAAGCTGACGATCTACGACAAGGGCTTCGACGAGGACACGCGCTCGTGGGGCGAGTACATCGCGCGCTCCGGCGACACCTTCTCGCCGCACGTCGCCAACCGCGAGCCGCTGCGCATCGAGTGCGAGCACTTCATCGAGTGCATCCGCACCGGCGCGGCGCCGCGCTCGGATGGACACAGCGGGCTGCGCGTGGTGCGCGTGCTCGAGCGCCTCCAGCACGCCCTTGACGGCTGAGGCGAGCGCGCAGCGGCAGCGGCGAGCGCATCACGCGTAAGAGGAGCCCACCAGGCCCAGCGGCGAGCGTTCGACGGCGGGCGCCGGCTTCAGGATGCGGGGCTGGCGCGGAACGGCTCCTCGACGAGGACGGTGTCCTCACCGGAGAGCCCGAATGCGCCGTGCAGCGCCTGCACGGCCAGCTCGACACGATCGAGGTCGATGACGCAGGAGATCTTGATCGGCGAGGTCGAGATCATGTCGATGTTGACGCCCTCCTCGGCGAGCACGCGGAAGACCTTCGCCGCCACGCCCGGATGCGAGCGCATGCCGGCGCCGACGATCGAGACCTTGCCCATCGCCTCGTGCGTGGTCATCTCGAGGAACGCCTCACCGGTGAGCGGCTCGAGCGCGGCGCGCGCGGTGCGCAGGTCCGCGCGCGGCACGGTGAAGGAGATCTCCGCCTGGCCGCCCGCCGAGACCGGCTCGTTCTGGACGATCATGTCCACGTTCACGTTGGCCTCGGCCATCGCGCCGAAGATCCGCGCGGCCGCTCCGGGGGCGTCGGGGACGCCGGTGAGCGTCAGCCGCGCCTCGGCGACTGAGTGGGTGACGGCTGTGATCAACGGCTGCTCCATGGTCTCTCCCTCGGCCAGCACAACCGTACCGGGCTCGTCTGAGAATGACGAGCGGCAGTGGATGCGCACGCCGTGGTTGCGGGCGTACTCGAGCGAGCGCAGCTGCAGCACGCCGGCGCCGGAGGCTGCCATCTCGAGCATCTCATCGAAGGACACCGTCGGGAGCTTGCGGGCGTCGGGAACGATGCGCGGGTCGGCCGAGTAGACACCGGCGACGTCCGTGTAGATCTCGCAGACCTCCGCGCCGAGCGCGGCGGCGACGGCGACGGCGCTCGTGTCCGAGCCGCCGCGGCCGAGCGTGGTGACGTTCTTGGCGGTCTGCGAGACACCCTGGAAGCCAGCCACGAGGACGATGTTGCCCTCCTCCAGCGCCTTGCGGATGCGATCGGCGCGAACGTCGAGGATCAGCGCCTTCGTGTGCGACTCATCGGTCACGATTCCCGCCTGCGAGCCCGTCAGCGAGATCGCGCGGTGGCCGAGATCGTTGATCGCCATCGCACACAGCGCGCAGGAGATGCGCTCGCCCGAGGACAGCAGCATGTCCATCTCGCGCGGATCCGGCGCGGGCGAGACCTCTGCTGCCATCGTGATCAGCTCGTCCGTCGTCTTGCCGCGCGCCGACAGCACGGCCACGACGGGATAGCCCTGTTCGCGCTTCTCGACGATCCTGCGCGCCGCACGCTTGATGCGCTCGGCGTCGGCGACGGACGTGCCGCCGAACTTCATCACGATCAGTGCAGGCATTGCCAGCAGGATATTGCGGGCGGTGTCGGTGTCCTGGCAATCCCCTCTCGAGAGCCTCGCCGCATGCGGCGAGGCCGGCAGCGCCGCATGCGGCGCTGCCTCGGACCCGCGCATGCGCGGGTCCGCCGGGCGGCACATGTGCCGCCCGGAACATCGAGATCTACACCGATCGACGCCCGGCGAAGGCCTTGCCGAGCGTGATCTCGTCGGCGTACTCGAGATCAGAGCCGACCGGCAGCCCGCTCGCCAGCCGGGTGACCCTCAGCTCGGGCGCGCGCACGCGCAGCTCCTCGGCGATGTGCAGCGCCGTCGCCTCCCCGGTGGTGGTGGGGTTGGTGGCGAGCACGATCTCGCGCACGGCCGCCTGCGGCGCGGCGAGCCGGGCGAACAGCTCGGCGATCTTCAGGTCCTCGGGGTCGATCCCGTCGATCGGCGAGAGCGCTCCTCCGAGCACGTGGTAGACGCCGTGATACTCGTGCGTGCGCTCCATCGGGATCACGTCGCTGGGCTCCTCCACCACGCAGATCAGCTCCTGCTCGCGGCGGGGGTCCTGGCAGATGCGACAGCGTGCTTCGTCGGTCAGGTTGAAGCACACCTCGCACAGGCGGATGCGCTCCTTCACCTCGCGGATCGCCTCGGCCAGCGCCGTGGCATCCTCGAGCGGCGCGCGCAGGATGTGGAAGGCGAGCCGCTGCGCGGTGCGGTTGCCGACGCCAGGGAGCTTTGAGAGCTCTGCGACCAGGCGCTGTACGGGCGGAGCGTAGGTGCTGCTCACAGGCCCGGCATGCCCAGGCCGCCAAGACTCCCGAGATCGAGGCCGGCCGTGGCCCCGCCCATCTTGCGCTCGGCCAGCTCCTGGGCCTTGCGCAGCGCCTCGTTGACCGCCGCCAGGACCATGTCGGAGAGGATCTCCACGTCCTCCGGGTCGACGGCCGCACGATCGAGCAGCACCTCGCGCACGACCAGGTCGCCGCTCATGCGAACCGTCACCATCCCGCCGCCGGCGGAGGCCTCGACGATCTCGTTCTTGAGCTCCTGCTGGGCGAGCTCCATGTCCTTCTGCATCTTCTGCACCTGCTGCATCATCTGCTGCACGTTTCCCATGCGCGGCTGCTTTGCCATCAGGCGCCTTTCTCGTTGCTGGTCGCGGCAGGGGCGCCGCGCTCGCCGTCGGCCGCCGAGGCGGTCGCATCGGGCTCCCACTCCTCCGGCACTTCCTCCGCGTCGAACTCATCCATGAACCGTCTGATCCAGTCCTCCTCCGAGCGCCGCTCGGGCTCGTCGTGCTGGCCGCCGCCGAGCGCTTCGCGCAGCTCGTAGGAGAGCCGCCAGCGACGACCCGTGACGGCGCGCAGGGCCTCGCCCACGATCGTCCGGTTGTTCGGGTCCTCCGCCTTCTTCTTCAGGAACGGCGCCGTCGTCGCGAACGCGAGGGTGAGGTCCTCGCCCTCGACCGCCACCGGGCGCGCTTCGCCGACAACCGCCCCCACGAGCGCGTTCTCGCCGCGCACCAGCTCGACGACCGCCGGCCACATCGCGCCCACCGCCTCCAGGTCAGCCGCGACCTCCGCGACGGGCTCCGCCGTGGCCAGCGCAGCGGCGACGCTCGCATCCGACGCCACAGCGGGCGGCCCGTGTACGGCGGGCGGCGCAGACGCAGCGGGCGGCGCCTGCACGGCGGGCGGCGCGGAGGCGGGGGGCGGCTCCTGCGCCTGCTGCTGCGGTGCGCCGGCGGTGCGCGCGGCTGCCTGCTCGGAACGGCCGGCCTCCAGCCGCTCGATGCGAGCGAGCAGGGCGCGCATGGACGGATCGACCTGCGGACGGGAGGCCTTGACGAGCGCGAGCTCGAGACGGGTCCGCGCGTCGGCGCCGGCGCGCACCCCCTCCATCGCCTCGCCGAGCAGCTCGAGCAGGCGCACGACCGTGGCGTGCTCCACCCGCCCCGCCTGCGCGGCCAGGGAGCTGTCGGCCTCGGGGGTGAGAGAGAGCTCGTCGGGGACTCCGCCGTGCGTCTGCACCACGAGCAGCTCTCGCGCCCGCACCTCCAGGTCGGAGGCGAAGGACGCGGCGTCGCGGCCCTGCTCGACGCACGCTTCGAGCGTCTGCAGGGCGCGGCGCGAGTCGCCCGCGGCCACCGCGTCGACGGCCTCTTCGAGCAGGCGCGAGTCGGCCACGCCGAGCACCGCGAGCACGTCCTCGAGCGCGATCTGGCTGCCGCTGTAGGTGACGAGCTGCTCGAGCGTCCCGAGCGCATCGCGGAAGCTGCCGGTGGCCGCGCGGGCGAGCGCGGCGACGGCAGGCGCAGGGATCTCGATCGACTCCGCCGCCGCGACTCGCCGCACGACGCTCGCGAGCTGCTCTACGGTCGGCCGGTGGAAGTCGAAGCGGTGGCAACGATCGACGACCGTCGCCGGGACCTTGATCGCCTCGGTGGTGGCGAGGACGAAGACGGTGTTCGGCGGTGGCTCCTCGAGCGTCTTCAGGAAGGCATTCCAGGCGGCGGTGGAGAGCATGTGGGCCTCATCGAGGATGTAGACCTTGCGCCGTCCGCTGACCGGCGCATAGGCGACGCTCTCGCGCAGCTCGCGGATGTCATCGACCGAGTTGTTGGAGGCGGCGTCCATCTCGATCACGTCGAGTGACGTGGCGCGCGCGATCGACAGGCACGAGTCGCACTCCCCGCACGGCTCGATCGTGCCCCCGGCCGCCCCGCGCTCGCAGTTGAGGCAGGCGGCGAGGATCTTCGCCATCGAGGTCTTGCCGGTCCCGCGCGAGCCGACGAACAGGTAGGCGTGGTGGACCTTGCCCCGCTCGACGGCGTGGCGGAGGGTCCTGACCACCGGCTCCTGCCCGACCACCTCGGCGAATGTGCGGGGCCGGTGCCTGCGGTAAAGCGAGCGCTGCTGCTGTGAAGAGTCCTCTACCGGCACCGTTCGCCTGAGTCTATCCACGCGGGTGGGTGGGCTCAGAGCAAGCTCGCGACGCGCCCGAGCGGGTAGCGTCCGCGCTCATGACCGCCGCGATCAAGCGCTCGGCTGCGCGCGCCGGGGCCCCGCTGTCGATCGCCGCGGGAGCGCTCGCGCTGCGCCTGGTCGCGGGCGTCGGCTTCGTCAACTACGACACCCTCTACGCGCTCGCCTGGGGCGGTCAGCTCTCGCGCGGCCAGCCACCCGCCTACGACGTCGCCATCGCGCCGACCCCGCACCCGCTCCTGGAGCTGCTCGGCGTGGTGCTCGTGCCGCTCGGCCCGCGCACCGCGCGCGATGTGACCGTGGCACTCGGCTTCCTCGCTCTGGCCGCGTGCGGCTGGGTCCTCTACCGGCTCGGCGCGCGCTGGTTCAGCCGACCGGTCGGCGCGCTCGCGGCGCTGATCTTCCTGACCCGCGTGCCGGTGCTGTCCTACGGGGTGCGCGCATACGTGGACGTTCCCTACGTCCTGCTCGTGCTCGCCGCGCTGCTGGTCGAGTCGCGCCGGCCGCGAGCGGGGGCCCCGGTGCTCGCGCTGCTCGCACTCGCGGGTTTGCTGCGCCCCGAGGCGTGGGCGTTCTCGGGGCTCTACTGGCTGTATGCGATCGGCTGGCAGCCGGCCTTCGTGCGCCGGCGCCGGGGGCGCAAGGCGCACGCGGGTGAGGGCGCGCCGGATGCGTGGGACGCGCCAAACGCGCCGACTGCGCGGGGCACGCTGAGGCCCCCGCGGCGCTCGCGCCGGGAGATCGCCCTGCTGGCTCTGCTGGCGGGCGCCGCGCCGCTCGTGTGGGTGCTGAGCGACCTGGCGATCACCGGCGACGCGCTGTGGTCGCTGAGCAACACGCGCCACACCGCGAGCACCTTGGGGCGCGTCAAAGGCATCGCCAACGTGCCCGAGTACATCCCGCGTCGAATCGGCGAGATCCTGCGCCCACCCGTGCTGCTCGCCGCGGCGCTCGGCGGCGTGCTGTCGTGGAGCTGGCTGCGCCGGCGGGCGCTGCCGGGAGCCGCCGCCGGGGTCCTCGCTGTGGTCGTGTTCGCGCTCTTCGCGGCGGTCGGGCTGCCGATCAACACCCGCTATGCGTTCCTCGCCTCGGCGATCCTCTGCGTGTTCGCGGGCGCCGGCGTGTTCGGCTGGCTGAACCTCCCGCGCGGGGACCGGCGGCGGCGCTGGTGGATCGCAGGCGCCGCCGTGGCGCTGCTCGCGCTGCTCGCCTACGCGCCCTCGCAGTACCGCACGGCGCACGGGGAAATGGACGAACTCGCGCGTCAGCAGAGCATCGAAGGCGACCTGCTTGCGCTCGTGGACGACCACGCGATCAACCTCGCCTGCGGGCCCGTCGGCGTCCCCAACCACGCGCCGATCCCGCTGCTCGCCCTGTTCCTGAAGACGAGCCCGCGCAACGTGGTCAGCCTCCAGATCGGCCACATCGCCGCGGGCGTCTACCTCGACCCGGCGAACAGGGAGGTCGAAACGCACTACGTGCTCGACAAGAAGGACCCCGTCGCCAAGGCCGTGACGGTGCCGCCCGGGTTCACCGAGACGAGCGCCAACCGCTCTTGGCTGATCTTCCACCGTTGCGATTGATGGACCGTGCACCCCGCGTCGAGATCCTGAACACCCGGCGCCTGCCGCCGCCCACGACTCCGGTCCGGGAGCTCCCGCTGCGCCTGCCGGTGATCGCTTAAGGCTGCTTCCTTCCGGACCTGACCTGGTTCGCAAGCCGACACCGCGCGGGACCCGAACCATCGACGCCCCGAGCGACGGAGCGACCGAGGCCAGAACCCCTCGGAAGGGAGTTCAGCCCCGCTAGAGCGGATTGCGGATTCAGGGCACCGCTACCTCCCCGCCTAGCACGGTCCGCCGCCGATCGTAACGCACGCGGCGAGCCCGCCGCCGCAGGAGGCCCGCCTGCTTCCCGCGCCCCGGGGGGCCTGCTTCCGGTAGGCTGCGCGACCGTGACCAACTTCAACGGCCTCATCTCCCCCCTCCGCGCCCGCCGCGCCATGTCGCTCGCGACGCTCGCGACGACCGTCGTGATCGTCGGCTGCGGCGGCTCGAGCAACTCCAGCACGATCACGGTCGGCGCGGAGAACGCAGCCGACAACGCGCTCGCCAAGCAGACCGAAACGAGCGCCAAAAAAGCTACGGAAACGGCGACGGCGAAAACGCCGACGAGCGGACCGCTCTCGAAAGAGCCGGCGGTCACGCCGCCCTCTGGCCCGGCGCCGACGAAGCTGGAGATCAAAGACCTGATCACGGGGACGGGCACGGAAGCGAAAGCGGGCCAGACGGTGACCGTCAACTACGTCGGCGTGCTGTTCAAAGGCGGCAAGGAATTCGACTCCTCCTGGAAGCGCAAAGAACCGTTCAGCTTCGCGCTCGGCAAAGGTCAGGTGATCCCCGGATGGGATCAGGGCGTGGCCGGCATGAAGGTCGGCGGACGGCGCGAGCTCGTGATTCCGGCGGCGCTCGCCTACGGAGCGAAAGGCTCCGGCTCGGCGATCCCCCCGAACGCGCCGCTCGTCTTCGTGATCGACCTGCTCGGGACCTAGGCGGCCCACGCAGGCTCCCCGCAAGAGGGCTTTGCGCGGCGCCGGCCTGCGACGGGCGCTGCTCCGCCGCCGCTGCCTGCTCGCGATCGGCTGCGCGCTCGCGCTCGGCGGCTGCGGCTCCAGCCGGACCCCCACACCCGCGGCGACGCAACTAGAGCGCGAAGACTTCACGGCCGTCTGCCACGCGATCGCCGGCCTCGCTCTGCCCGCGGCCAAGGAGGTCGTGAGCACGCGGGCAGCCTGGCCGCTGATCGCGCACGGGCTCCCGCGCACGCGCGGCGGCGGAGCGCCGAGCGCGATCACGGCGGCGGCCGCGAGCGCGGCCGCGCTGCGCCTCCCGGCGCTGTTCGGGGAAGTCCAGGCGACTTCGCTGACCGGCCCGGCGTCGCGGATCGCGGGGCTGATCCGCAGCTACGCGGGGCTCGCGGCGCGTAGCTGGCAGATGATCACGGCGGCGATCGCGCAGATCGAAAGGGGCCCGCGCGTCGGGCGGCGCTTCGCCCGTGCCAACGTCGCGCTGTACATCGAGAGCGTCTATGACGCCCAGTTCACCCTTGCGCAGGTCGGCAAGCAGCTGGTTGACGGCTACCACAAACTCGGAGGGCCCGCGGCGTTCGGCGCCTCGCTCACCCAGGCCGAAATCGAAGTGCTCGCGCAGACCTACTCCGAAGCGAACGACCGCCTGCACCCCCATGTCGCCGTTCGCCTCGGCTCATGAGCGCCCTTGCATGAGCGCATTTGTGAGCGCCGGCGCAGGCTTCCTGCTGGCGGTTCTCTGGTTCGACCTGATGTTCGACGTGCAGGTCCGGGCGCACCGCCACGACGAGCTGCCCGAGGAGGTGCTCGCGTCGATCGCGGGCTACTACGCGCGGGTGACCACCGCCGCCCGGCCGATGAACCGCCTGATCGCAACCGTGATGCTCGCGACGCTTGCTGCGATCCTCGTCCAGGCGGCCAGTGGCGAGGAGCCCGCGTGGGTCCCCTGGAGCTCACTCGCGCTGGCAGGCGCGGCGGTCGGACTGGCGGCAGCACGGATCGTGCCGAGCGCCGTGCGGCTCGGCACGCGTACCCAGACGCCGGCGGGTCAGAGCGCGGCAGCGAGGTCGATCTATCGCGCTCACGTGCTCTGCGCACTGGCGATCGCCGGCGTTCTCGGCGTCCAGCTCGGCTTCGCCTGAGCGCTCCGGGACTGCGGCCGGCTCCGCGCGCGCGAACCGTGGCCCGCGGCCGCCGGGGGCGCCGGCTCGCGCCGGGCCCCGCGGCTACCGAGGCGCTCAGCCGGCCTGCGGGGGCTGCCCGCTCGGCGGGGCCTGCCCGGAGTAGGCGCCCGGCGCCGGCTGGCCTCCCATCGGCCCGCCAGGCGGCTGCGTCTGGACCTTGAACGAGCTGTCGAGGTGAACGGTGCTCTGCGTTCCGTCGGACTTGGTTACGCTCACCTCGTAGCCACTGCCGCGAAAGTCGCTCGTCACGGCTCCCGCTTTGCCGCCGCTCACCGTGGCGAGCGCCGCCGCCCGAGCCTTTTCGGCGGCTTCGCCGGTGACGGCTTTCTCGGCGCTCTCATGCGCTGCCGTGCCCGGAGCGTCGGCGGCGGAGAAGCCTCCCGGCGGTCCACCACCGCTGCCGCGCGGCGGCGGCGTGCTCGTGGCGCTCGACGTGGAGGTGGTGCTCGTGGCCGCTCCCGCGATCGCCGCGCCGCCGACAGCCAGTGCTGCAAATGCCAGCACCCCCATCAGGGTCTGCTTGATTCGCTTCGTCATCGCTCGGTCCTTTGCTGTCGTCCCGGTGCTCCCGGGGTTCGACCAACACGATTGCCGCCACCTCTAAGAGCACCGCCACAGGGATCTAACGATTCCTAAAGGCAGGCCGGCCGCCGGGCGCCGTCCCGCCTGCGGGTGCACGGCGTCCTGCGCGGCCCCCCAAGACTGCGCGGCTCGGGGCGCGGGGCGAGCGCCCGAAAGCAAATGTTTGAGATTGCGCTAAAGCGATCGGGTCTCGTGCCGATAAGGGGAGCCAGATGTATTAGTCCAAACGAGGTAGGCCATAAAGGCGGCCACCACGCCGCTCTCGACTGAAGGGGCTTCAGCCATGACCACCACCCATCTCCACCACGCAGCATCACGAGCGCTCTCGGGCCTCCTGCTGGCCTGCGTGACTGGCGCCCTTCTGGCGAGCGCGGCGCTTGGCGCGACGCAGGAAGACAAAGCCGAATTCTCGGTGAAAGCGGGCTCGCTTTCGTTCTCGAGCACCCCCTCGATGCCAGCGCTGAAAGAAGTCACGTTGACAGGTGGGGCGCAGACGACGAACACGACGATGACCAACTTCGGCGTGCAGGACGCTACCGGCAGCGGCTCTGGATGGAACACCACCGTCGCCGGGCAGTCTGGCAGCGAAAAAAGCGCCGTGTTCGCGCAGTACTGTCCGACGGCCACGTGCGGAACGGACACCAAAGGCTACGTGCCGAGCGGCGCCACGCTGCCGGCGAACTCGCTGACGCTCAACAGCACGAGCGCCAGCTTCTCGGCCCAGAACGGCTCGACGGGCACGGCGCCGACGCTGCAGTGCGCTTCCTCCTGCAACGTCGACAGCGCCTCCGCTGTGAAGATCGCCTCGGGCGCCGAAAAAGCGGGCATGGGCACCTGGCTGACGACCGGCTTCAGCGCCGCGAGCCTCGCGCTCGCCACGTCCTCGACTCTGAAAGCGCTCGCCAGCGGCGAGATCTACCGCGTGAACCTGCTGTGGACGCTCAGCACGGGGCCATAGCGCCGGTACCGCCACCGGGCAGGAGCGCGGCGAGGACCGCCGAAAGGGAAGCACCATGAGACGATCCGCCGGGGCGCGGCCTCCACGCCCGCGCCGGCACGCGTGGATCAGCCACCGAGCATCGCTGGTGGCGACCGCGGCCCTCCTCGCCGGGCTGTGCGCGGCAGCCCCCGCGCGCGCCGGCTCGGCGCCATCGCTGATCGTGGTTCCCTCGCCGGCCTCAGGGCCATCGCTCAGCTACTTCAAGCTCTCGGTCGAACGCGGACAGCTCGCCCGGGCGGGCACGATCGGCCTGCGCAACCCGACCGGCCAGAGCCTGCGCGTCGTGCTCGACCCCGTCGCCGGGGAGACCATTGACACCCTCGGATCGACATACGGTCTCGCGGGATCGGCCGGCGCTGGCCCCGCACGCTGGGTGCGGGTCGCTCAACGAACGATCGTGCTCGCGCCCCGTGCAACCGCCGTCGTCCCCGTCTCGGTCAGGGTGCCGCCGACGGCGAGGCCGGGCGATTACCTCGCAGGCATCGCCGTCGAAGAACTCGGCCAGCATGCGCGCAGCAGCCGGCGAGGAGGCGTCGCGGTCGCGAGCGTCGTGCGCTACGCGATCGGCATCGAGACCTCGCTGCCCGGGCCGCGTCACCCCCTCATCGCGTTCACGGGCGCGCGGCTCGAACACCAGCCTTCCGGGCTGGCGTTCCATTTGGACGCACGCAATCCGGGCAACGTGATCCTGCAGAACGTCGCCGGCGAGGCGTTGATCACCCGCGGGTCACGGGTCGTGGCACGCGCCG
>DASZNB010000062.1:0-3833 GCA_035551395.1 Solirubrobacteraceae bacterium
TACTCCGGGCTCACCGCGAGGCGCAGCAGATCCGCCAGCGACGGCAGCTCTTCGCACAGCGACCGGAGGGTCCCGAGGCTGAGCGCCCCCGCGTCGCGATCGCGGAGCGGCGCGTCGGAGACCACCTGGCGGGCGGCGTACGAGAAGTCCCCCGCCAGGAACATCCCCACACGCCGCCCGCTCTGATCGGCCCGCGCCGCCAGCTCCGCGTGATCGGGGAACGGGCTCGTGCCGAGCAGCTCTTGCAGGCGGCGCTGGGTCCGCGCCGGGACCGTCTGCCAGAACGACTGGGCCAGCCGCGCCGCGTGCGCGTCGACCCGTCGTCCGATGTCCGGCGGCCCGAAGGCGGCACGGATGGCCTCGATGAGCGCCGTGCCCTCCGTAGGCGTCACGGCGAGCCTCAGCACGTTCTGGGGCATCGCCGCCGACAGGCCCCAGCCGAAGGCGAAGCGAAGCGCCGTGCCCTCTTCGCGCACGTCGCCCGCCAGGAGCACCGACGGCGGCGCGAGCAGCGCCACCTGCACCGACGGCGCGATGGTCGTGGAGCGCGTCAGGTACACGGGGATCCGCGGGAGATCGAGCAGCCGCAGGGCCACCTCGTAGAGGCGCCCGACCGCCGACGTGGGACCGGGCACGACCCGCTCGAGGCCGGCGATGCCGTAGCTGTTCGGGTCCCGCGCGAAGAGGTGTGGCGCGCTCTCCCAGAGCGCCGCTGTCGCCTCGCCCGCCGCGTCGCGCGAGGGGCGCGTGAGCAGCGCGAAGATGCCCGGCTGCTCCGGCTGCGTGGCCAGCGGCGGCGGGGGGAGCGGGCCGGCGCCCGGATCGAAGGCCCGCAGGACATGCTCGACGGCCCGTGCATAGACCCGATCGTCGTCCGCGAGGGCGGCGGCGCGCAGCAGCTCGAGGCGCCCCACGTCGCCCGGCTCGAGCGCGACCTGCTGACGACGGAGGCGGACGAGGTCGGGCGCGCGGTCGGAGGCGCCCGACAGCAGCGGCGCCAGCACGTCGCCCGACTCCGCGAGGCCGTCGGCCAGCGCCTCCCACAAGAGCGGCTCGGCACCGATGGCGTCGTGCGCCTCGAGCCGCGCGCGCCCGAGCGCGAGGCGGGCGCTGGCCCTGGCGACGGAGGTCCTTGCGGTGCGAACAGCCGCCTCCATCTGTTCCAGCCGCAGATCGTCGCCGGGGGACGAGACCGGGCGGTGCTCGGTCGGGGGCGGCGCAGCGCGCTCCATCAGGCGCGCGCGCAGGTTCTGGGCTTGGGTCCTCGAGTCGGGGTCGGTCTGCGCCAGGTCGAGGAAGTGCGCCGCGTCCTGATCGCGGCCCGCCCGGGTCGCCGCCTCGGCAGCGTGCAGCGCCACGTTGCCGATCTTCCGCAGCTCGAGCAGCGAGCCACGGAGGGCCACGCGGTACTCGTCGACCGCCATCTCGTCCTGCCCGGTGGCCGCGAACCTCTCGGCCAGCCCTAGCCCGATGAGCGGGTGATCGCCGATGTGCGCCCGCGCCTCCTCGAGCTCGCGCAGCCCCGCGCCCCGGCCCTGAACCACATCGAGGGCCTCGGCCATGAGGAACGCGCGAAGGGCCGCGTCGGGGCCCTCGATCTCCTCGCGGATGCCCGCGAGCTCCTCGATCGTCCTGCGGGCCTCGTCCGGCGCGCCGGCGCCGCGGAGCCGGTACTCCAGCGCGCGAGCCAGGAGCTGCGGGGTGGCGCGGTCGGGGGCAGCGATGGCCGCGCGGGTGGCGCGCTCGTGGGCGCCCCGCGGATCGCCAGCGCGCGCCGCTGCCTGCGCGGCCTCGAGCAGGAGCTGGCTGCGCGCGACGGCGTCGACCGTCTCGGCGGCGGCGACCGCCTCGAGCGCGTCGCCGAGGGCGCCGTCCTCCCCCACGCCGCGTGCGACCTCGACGCGGATCTCGAGCGCCCCCTGGTAGGCGGGCCCGATGGGTCGCACCCGGGCCGCGTGCGCCAGGGCGGCAGGGGCGTCGCCGGCTGCCAGCGCCGCGCGACCGGCCCTCACCTCGAGCTCGTCGCGTCCCGCCGGATCGGTCTCCAGTGCCGCTGCGCGCTCCCATAGGGGCGCCGCGCGCCCGTGCTCGCCGCGACGCTCGCGAAGGTCCGCGAGGTAGCGGAGCGCGCCGGGGCTGCTCGGCCACTCGGCCAGGAGCCGGGCCAGCTCTTCGCACGCGTCCTCGATGCGCCCCAGGCGCTGCTCGAGGATGGCCGCGCGCCGCAGGCGCACCGCCCGAAGCATCTCCTTCTTCTCCGACTGCCCGCTCAGGCGCTCGGCCCGATGCGCCAGGTGCTCTGCGAGATCGTCGTAGCGGCCATGCTCGACGATGGCCGCTTCGACGGCGTGGTCGGCCTCCTCGTCCTCGGGGTCGAGGGCGAGGACGCGCTGCCAGGCGCGTTCGGCGGCCCCGGGATCGTTGCGCCGCTCGTGGGCACGCGCGAGCCGCTTGAACACCGCCACCCGGCCCCGAGCGCCCACGCGCATGGCGATGGCCTCGAGCGCAGTCACGCGGGTCGCGTCGTCGCCCCCCGCCTCGGCCAGGCGCTCGAGGGCGCTCCAGCGCTCGAGGGGCTCGGGATCGAGCTTGCAGGCCTCGGTCAGCGCCCGCACCGCGCCCGCCTTGTCGCCGCGCACCTCGCGGCGCTCGGCGATCTCGGTCCAGTGATCGGCGCGCGCCTGGGGAGAAGCCCCCTCACTGGCAGCGTCGCGCTGGACCCGAGCCTCGATCTCCGCGCTTCGGCCAGCGGCCTCCCAGGCGGCGCGCAGCTCGCGCTCGATGTCCGGCCGTGCGGCCTCGTCGCTCAGCTCGATGGCGCGCTCGAAGAGCGTCGCGGCCTCGGCGTGCGCGCCGTTGCCCGCGCGGGCGCGCGCCTCGGAGCGCACCGCCTCGGCTCGCCGCGCCCTCGGCACGCGCCTGGCCAGCCGCTCCTCGACGTCGGGGAACGTGCGCGCCGCCGCGTCGGCCTCGATGACCGCCGCGTCGTCGTCCGGATCACGAAGCGCCGCCGCGACGGCCGTGCGCGCCCGCAGGGCATCGTCGCCGGCCGCGGAGGCCACCGCCGAGAGCAGGCGCAGCGAACCGATGCCCAGGTTGGCGTGCGCGGTCTCGGCGCTCGCGAGGAGCGCGGCCGTGCGCTCGCGCGCGGCGTCGACCGCCCCCAGCGCAGCGCCCCAGGGGGTCAGCTCGGCGAACTCGTCGACGTCTCCGTCGCAGGCGAAGGCGCGCTCCATCGACGAGAACGCACTGCCCGCGTCGGCAAAGAGCTCGAGCGCTGTGCGCGCGAAGGCGATGGCCACCCGAGCGCCCTCGGGACCGTCGAGGCGGCCGGTGATGCTCCGGGCGGCCCGGCCCAGCCGCATCTCGAGCACCAGCCGCTCTTCCGGGCCGTACCGCAGCAGATCGCTCCCGGCGTCGCGAAGAAGCGCGATCACCGCCACCGTGGGCGAAGAGACCGCAGCGCGCAGGAGCACGTCGATCTTGCGCCGGGCGCCCTCCTCGCCCTCGCCGGCGATGCTGGCGGCGCGCAGGAGCCAGGCGGTGCGCGCCTCCGAGCGATCGACCCGCTCGGCGACCATCTCGATAGTCTGCATCGCGTGGGTGCGGTCGCCGGCGCGCTCGGCCGCGCGGGCCAGGAGCTGGAAGCTCGAGCCCTCCGAGGGTACGGCGTAGAAGGCTTGGGCGGCATGCTTCAACGCCAGGCCATGGTCACCCCGGCGCTCGAAGAAGCGCGCGCCGCGGTAGTGGGCGGCGCGGCGGCCGAAGCGGCCGAGCGCGCGCGAGGCCACCAGCTCGTAGATCCCCGAGAGCGCCGCGTGGTCGTCCGGCTG
>DASZNB010000063.1:0-12612 GCA_035551395.1 Solirubrobacteraceae bacterium
ATTCCGGCGCGGATCTCCTCGTCGCTGACCGCGTCCACGCCGCCGCCCGTGCGGCGCGCGAGGTCGAGCGCGTAGGGTCCGTCGGCGGGGTTGCCGATCGCGAGCGACTTGGCGATCGTGCTCGGCTTGACCGGACGGCAGACATCCTGCCCGGCGGCGAATGCGCTCGCCACCGGCGAGCAGCCGTCCGCCTGGGCGCCGTTCATGCGCGGGAGCGAGCCATCGAGCAGACCGAGCTCCGTCCACTCCTCGAAGCCACGGGCGATTTTCGTGAACAGCGAGCCGGACGCCACCGGCACGATGCAGCGGTCCGGCAGCTCCCAGCCGAGCTGCTCGGCGATCTCGAAGGCGAGCGTCTTGGATCCCTCGGCGTAGTAGGGGCGCAGGTTGATGTTCACGAACGCCCACTCGCGCTCGGCGCACAGCTCCGTGCAGAGGCGGTTGACGTCGTCGTAGTTGCCCTCGACGCCCACGAGGTTGGTGCCGTACACGCCCGTCGCGAGGATCTTCTGCTCCTCGAGGTCGGCCGGGATGAAGACATAGGAGTCCATCCCCAGGGCGGCTCCGTGGGCGGCGACGGAGTTGGCGAGGTTCCCGGTCGAGGCGCACGCGATCGTCTCGAAGCCGAGCTCGCGGGCGCGCGTCACGGCGACGGACACGACACGGTCCTTGAACGAGTGCGTGGGGTTGGCGGCGTCGTTCTTGACCCACACCTCGCGCAGGCCGAGCCGCTCGGCGAGGCGGTCGGCGCGGATCAGCGGCGTGCAGCCGGCCGGCAGCCCGACGCGCGAGGCCAGCCGCCCGGACGGGCCGGGAGGGCCGCCCGCGAGCGGCAGGAAGTCGGCGTAGCGCCAGATGTTCTGGGGGCCGCCCTGGATGCGGCGGCGCAGCTCGCCGACGTCGCCGGTGGTCGCGCTGTGGTCGTAGACGACCTCGAGGGGACCGAAGCACTTCTCACATACGTAGAGCGCCTCGAGCGGATACTCCGCCTCGCACTCCTTGCACTGAAGACGACTTACCGCCATTTGGGGGCTCCTTCGCTATAACCCTTCGCCTTGTCACGTGTGGCGAAGAGCGCGAAGCCCGGCCACACATCACCTGGAATTGGCACCTTCCCGCCTGTGACTTGGCGGTGGTTGCCGGGGTTTCGCAGGGCCAGGCCCTCCACCCCTCTCGATGTGTACGTCGATGTAAGGCGGCAGTCTAGCAACCGACTCGGCAAACGGGAAGCCCGCTCGTAGGACTCTGGACGCCCGCGGGTAACGGCGTCGCGGCGCCGGTGTAGGCCCTAGCGATGAGTAGCCCCACCCGTGAGCGTGACGAGCGCGAGGAGCGCGAGCGCCACGATTGCGCGGCGGAGGGCGAGGAGCCGTTCCGCTTCGCCTCGCAGGCAGTCCGCCGACGGATGCTGGTCATCGTGAACCCCTACGCGACGACGGTGTCGGACCGTCTGCGTCATCTCGTCGTCTACGCCCTGCAAGGCCGCTTCGAGGTGGACGCGGTCGACACCGAGGCGCGCGGGCACGCGACGGAGATCTGCCGCGAGGCGGCACATGAGGGCTACGACGTCGTCGTCGCCTTCGGCGGCGACGGCACGGTCAACGAAGCCGCCAACGGACTGCTCCGCTCCCCCACGCCGCTGTGCTGCCTGCCGGGCGGCTCGGCCAACGTGTTCGCCAAGATGCTCGGCATCCCCGGCGACGTCGTCGACGCGACCGAGCATCTCCTCGCGATGGCCGACGACTGGCGTCCGCGCAAGGTCGACCTCGGCGTCGTCAACGGGCGCTGCTTCACGTTCGCCTCCGGCCTCGGCCTCGATGCGAGCGTGGTCGAGCGCGTGGACGCCAACCCGCGCATGAAGGCCCGCCTCGGCGCCTACTTCTACACGTGGGTTGCCGTCAACACCTTCGTGCGCCACTACCTGCTCACGCCGCCGCGGCTCGAGGTGGAGGCCGGCGGACGGACGCTCGAGGGGGTCACCGCGGTCGTGCAGAACGGCTCGCCGTTCACCTACTTCCAGAACCGCCCGATCGAGATCGTCGACGGTGCCTCGCTGGAGTCCGGTGCGCTCGCCGGCGGCGTGCTGCACCGGGCCACGCCGTTGGCGATGCCGTTCATCGCCTGGCGCGCCTTCTCGCCGCGGGCGCGCGTCGCCGACCATCGTCAGGTGAGCGGGCTGAGCGACCTTCGCGAGCTGACGGTGCGCAGCGCCGATGAACGTGCGCTGCCGCTGCAGGTCGACGGCGACTATCTCGGCGACGTGCTCGAGGCGCGCTACTCGATCATGCCGCGGGCGCTCAACGTCGTCTCCTAGGCCTCCTCGCCGCCCGCGGCAGTCAGCTGCCCGCCGTCGGTCGCGCGCCGGCGGAATCAGACGGCCGCAGCGCCGGGCGTCACGCGGTACGCGTCGAAGACCGAGTCGATGTTGCGCAAGCGCGTGATCGCGCCCTTCAGCGTGTGGGTGTCGGCGACCTCGACGACGAAGCGGTTCTTCACCATCGGGCCCATCGACAGGCAACGCGCTTCCATGATGTTGGCGCCCGACTCCGAGAACGCGCGCGAGAGGTCCTCCAGCAGCCGGTGGCGGTCCCATGCATCGATCTGGATCTCCACGATGAAGCCGGTCGACTGGTCTCCTTCCCAGGAGACGTTGGCGAAGCGCTCGGGGCTCTTGCGCAGCATCGTCGCGTTGGGGCAGTCTTCGCGGTGGATCGTGATCCCGCGCCCCAGCGAGATGTAGCCGAGGATCGCGTCGCCGGGCACCGGCCGGCAGCACTTCGCCAGGCGCAGCATGACGTCCTCGACCCCGTCGACGCGGATCCCGTACTGACCCGAGGACTTCGTCGGGCGCCGGCGTGCGCGCCCGACGCGCAGCAGGTCGGTGGCCGTGTCCTCGCCGTCTGCGGACTCGCCCTGCTTGAGCCGCTGCAGCACCTTCCCGACGACCAGCTTCGGGGAGACCTTGGCGGCGCCGAGCGCGATGTAGAAGTCATCGGCCTTGCGGTAGCCGACCTCGCGAATCACGTCGGCCAGCAGCGCCGAGCCGGTGATCTTCTGCGCCGGAAGCCCCTGTTTGCGCAGCTGCTCCTGGAGCAGCTCGCGCCCGGTGTGCTCGGTGTCCTGGCGCGACTCCGCCTTGAACCAGGCCTTGATCTTGTTGCGGGCGCGCGTCGTCTTGACCGTCGCCAGCCAGTCACGCGACGGTCCCCGCTCGCGCTTGGCGGTGAGGATCTCGACGATGTCCCCGGAGCGCAGCTCGTAGTGCAGAGGCACGATTTTGCCGTTCACGCGCGCGCCCACGCAGCGGTGGCCGATCTCGGTGTGCACCTCGTAGGCGAAGTCCAGCGGCGTCGCTCCCGCAGCCAAGGACTTCACTTCGCCCTTCGGCGTGAACACGTAGACCTCCTCTTCGAAGAGGTCCGTGCGCAGCGTCTCCATGAACTCGCTCGGGTCCGAGAGGTCTTTCTGCCAGTCGAGCATCGAGCGCAGCCACTTCAGCTTGGCGTCCTCGCCCGCAGCCGGCCAGCCGGCGGCGCCGCCCTCGTCCTCGGCCTGGTGCTTGTAGACCCAGTGCGCGGCCACGCCGAACTCGGCCATCTCGTGCATCTCGTGGGTGCGGATCTGGATCTCCAAGGGCCGGCCCTCGGGACCGATGACGGTCGTGTGCAGCGACTGGTACATGTTGAACTTGGGCATCGCGATGAAGTCCTTGAAGCGGCCGGGCAGCGGCTTCCACGCCGAGTGGATCACGCCGACGGTGCCGTAGCAGTCCTTCACCGACTCGACGATCACGCGCATCGCCGTGAGGTCGTAGATCTCGTTGAACTCGCGCCCCTTCTTGGTCATCTTCGAGTAGATCGAGTAGAAGTGCTTGGCGCGACCGGCGATCTCCGCGTCGATACCGACCTGTCCGAGCTCGCCGCGCAGGTAGTCGCCGGCCTCGCTGACGTAGCGCTCGCGCTCCTCGCGCTGCTGGGCGACGAGGCCCTTGATCTCCTGGTACTTGCGGGGATGCAGCGTCGCGAAGGCGAGATCCTCGAGCTCCCACTTGATCGCGTGGATACCCAAGCGGTGCGCGAGCGGCGCGTAGATCTCGATCGTCTCGCGTGCCTTCTCGATCTGCTTCTGCTTGGGCATCGCCTCGATCGTGCGCATGTTGTGCAGGCGATCGGCCAGCTTGATCAGGATGACCCGCACGTCCGTGGCCATCGCGACCATCATCTTTCGGTAGTTGTTCGCCTGCGCCTCATCGCGCGACTGGAAGGTGAGGCCCGTGAGCTTCGTCACGCCATCGACGATCCCGGCGATCTCCTCGCCGAAGCGCTCGCGCACCTCCTCGATCGACGCCGAGGTGTCCTCGACGGTGTCGTGCAGCAGCGCGGCGCACAGGGTCTCGGTGTCCAGGCGCATTCCCGCGCAGATCCGCGCCACCCCCACCGGGTGCACGATGAAGTCCTCGCCCGACTTGCGCCGCTGGGCGGCGTGGTGCTCGCACGCGAACACGAACGCGTCCTGCACGCGCGCGCCGTCGATCTGCACCGAGGAGTCCGCCGCGTGCTCGGAGACGATCGCGAACAGGTCGCTTAGCATCCGCCGCTCGGATGCGCTCAGCGTGAGCGCCGCCCGCGCCCTCGCGTCGGCCCGCACCCTGTCCTCAGGCGGTGCGGGCGAGCCCGGCGCGGGCGCGCCGCCCACCGCCCGCGCGTCCTTCACATCGGCGCCAGGCGACGATGTCAGCGATGAGGCTCGTGGATCCTTGGCGACGGCCATACCTGAAGGGTAGGGGACGCTCCGCCCGGATTGAAGCGGACCTCACGGCAGCGCGAAGAGGACGAGCTCCTCGGGCTCGGACTGCGAGCCCGCATCGGGCTGCACGAGCTCAGCCCGTGATCGCGCCGGCGCCGCGGTGGCCTCCGCCGCCAGTGCGATCGAGGGCGCCTGCGCCGTGACCTCCGCCGGTCGCGCGCGGCGCAGGACCAGCCGCGGCTCGCTGACGCCGTTCCACTCATTGACCTCGAGCGTGAAGGTGGCCTGCGCAGGGATGCCTTCGGGCACCGGCAGGCGCCCGCCGTTTCCGAACGCCACGGCGCGCGCGCGGGCTCCGCGCGACTCGACGGTGAAGCGCACGTGCTTGCCTTCGCCCATCTTGCGGGCGTCCGCGAACACCGCATCGGCCGCCATCAGCGACACCCCCGGGTTGCCGCGGCCGAAGGGCGCGAGGCGCCGGAGCTCCTCGGCGAGCGCCATGTCGAGCTCGGCGCCTGCGACGATCGCATCGACGCGCTCGACCTCCACGAGATCGGCCGGCGCGAGCACGCTGCCGGCATGGGCGTCGAGCGCGGCGGCGAACTCCGGGATGCGCGCCCGCTCGATCTCGAGGCCGGCTGCCGCGCGGTGCCCGCCGTAGCGGGTCAGCAGCGGCGCGCACGCGGTCAGGCCGGCGAGCAGGTCGAACGCCTCGATGCTGCGTCCCGAAGCTCGGCCGCGCTCGCCGTCGAGGGCGATCAGGACGACCGGGCGCCCGCTGCGCTCGACCAGACGCGAGGCCACGATCCCGATCACGCCGGCGTGCCATTCCTCGCCGGCGAGGACGTACGCGGCGCGCTCCCCGAGCTCTGCCATCTGTGCCTCTGCCTGATAGCGGATGCGCAGCTCGACTTGACGGCGCTCGGCATTGGCGGAGTCGAGCTCCTGCGCGATCTGCGCGGCGCGCAGGGGATCGTCGGTGAGCACGAGCTCGAGCCCGGCATCGGCCCGATACAGGCGCCCGGCGGCGTTCAGGCGCGGCGCCAGGGCGAAGGCGACGGCGCGCTCGTCGAGCTTGCCGGGATCGACCCGCGCCACCTGCATCAGCGCCCGCAGGCCCGGCTTGGCGGTGCTCGCAAGCGCGCGCAGGCCAGCGCGCACGAGCGCGCGGTTCTCCCCGAGCAGCGGCACCACGTCGGCGATCGTCGCGAGCGCGACGAGATCGAGATCGGAGCGCAGCTCGTTCGGATCGCGCCCGGCTGCCGCGAGCACGGCTTGCGCGAGCTTGTGCGCCACGGCCGTCGCGCACAGCTCCGGGCAGGGATAGCCGCACAGCGCCGGGTGCACGATCGGCGCTCCTGGCAGAACGCCGTCGGCCCGCGGGGCGTGGTGGTCGCTGACGACGACCTCGATCCCCAGCTCGCGCGCGAGCGCCACCTCGTCCACCGCGGTGATCGCGCAATCTGCCGTGATCAGCAGGCGCGTGCCGCGCGCGCCCAAGCGCCGCACGGTGGCTGCGGACAGTCCGTACCCGTCGCCGGCGCGATCGGGCAGGTAGGAGTCGACGTCGGCACCGAGGGCGCCCAGCGCCCGCACGAGCACCGCCGTCGAGCAGATGCCGTCGACGTCGTAGTCGCCGTGAATCGTGATCCGCCGGCCCGCGCGCACGTGGCGCAGGATCGGCTCGACGGCCTCGCCGATGCCGGCGAACTCGGCGTGCGAGTGCTCCTCGCCACCGTCGAGGAACGCACGCGCCGCTCCCGCCTCGGCCAGACCGCGGCGCACGAGCACCTGCGCGAGCGCGTCGCTCACGCCGAGCTCGCCGCGCAGCAGCGCGACACGCTCGGGCGCGCAGTCGGGTATCTCGAAGCGCACCTCGCTCACGCGGGCGAGACTACGGCCAGCGTGAGACAGAACCGCGGCAGCGCCGCGCTCGGCGCTACTCGACCTGGGCGATGGCGTGGGCGCCGGCGCGTTCGCGCCGGATGCCCTCGAGGTACACGGCCGCCATCCCCAGCAGGGCTCCGGGGACGCCGTAGAGCACGACAGCGATGTCGGTCGCCTTTTCGCCCGGGACCCGCAGCGCGGACACCTTGATCCCGTAGATGATCAGGCCGACGACGATCGCGCCGATCAGCGAGCCCACGAACGCACCGACGATTCCGCCCCAGAAACGGTCGGGCAGGAAGATCGTGAAGTGCCAGATCGCCAGTCCCATCATCACCCACCCGAGCATCCCCATCAGCGCGACCTCCCGTGGCGGCGGTTGCGTGGGCGCCGACCCTTCTGGCGCGGCTTGGGGTCTTCCTTGAGCACGAGATCCTCGGGGGTCAGGTCGGCGGCGGGGTCGCGCTCGGGCGTCGCCGGCGGCTCGGGCTGCGTCTGCGGCTTGGACTTCGGCTTCTGCTTGGGCGCCGCGATCGTGCGCCCCCCGCCGCTCCCGGGGCCGGGCGGGGCGCTCTCGGGCTCGATGTCGCGGACGAGTTCCTGGAACTCTTCGCGCGAGATCTGCTGGCCCGGCTCCTCCGGGGCGATGATGCTGCCACGCCTGGTGCGCCTGCGCTTGTGCTCCGGCTCGACGTCCTCGGGCGCTCCGCCCGTCGTCGTGGCGTAGGCGGGCACGGCGCCGAGCTCGCGCTCGATGCGCGTGCGCCTGACGCGGTAGTGACCCTCGCGCTCCTTCCAGTGGGTGAGCACGGGAGACGCGATGAAGATCGAGGAGTAGGCGCCTGAGGCGATGCCGATCAGCAGCGCGAAGGCGAAGTCCTTGAGCGTTTCCCCGCCGAACAGCAGCAGCGCGGTGACGGGCAGCAGCGTGCAGAAGCTCGTCGCCAGCGACCGGGTGAGCACCTCGGACATCGAGCGGTTGACGATCTGCGAGAACGCCGCTCTGGGCATCCTCGGGACGTTCTCACGCACACGGTCGAACACGATGATCGTGTCGTAGAGCGAATATCCGAGGATCGTCAGGAGCGCTGCGACCGTCGCGGTCGTCACTTCGCGCCCCGTCAGCGAGTAGACGCCTGCGGTGATCAGCAGATCGTGCATCAGCGCGATCAGCACTGGGATCGCGTACTTCCACTCGAAGCGCAGTGCGATGTAGGCGGAGATCACCAGCAGCGAGGCGATGATCGCGATGATCGCGCTGTTGGCCACGGTTTTCCCGAACGTCGGCCCGATCGAGGTCGAGGAGAAGTCGCGCGTGCCGAGCTTCGATTCGAGCGCGGAGCGGACCTTCGTCAACCCGGCGGGAGTGAGCGTCTTGGTGGAGATCTGATAGCCCGAGCCGCCGATGCTCTTGTTGTTGAATTTCTGCACTTTGGCGTTGCTGTAGCCGGTCGCCGACATGACTTTTTCGATTTGGCTCTCGCTGACGGGCCTGACGAACGCGGTCTCGATGCGCGTGCCGGACTTGAAGTCGATGCCGAGGTTCAGGCCGTTGCCGCCGATCGCCAGGGCGCCGACGAGCAGGATCGTCCCGGACAGCGAGAAGAACCACTTCGACGCGCCCATGAAGTCGAACGTCCAGCCGCGCCCGCGCCGCTCGGCGCCGAGCGCGGCGGGATGGGTGACCAGGCGCGAGCGGCCCATCGCGCCGAGCGCCGCCTGCGTCGCGAGCACGGCGGTGAACAGCGACACGAGCGTGCCGATGCCGAGCGTGAAGGCGAAGCCCTTGACTTCGGCGGTGGCCAGCGCGAACAGGATGAAGGCCGTCATGAACGTCACGACGTTGGCGTCGACGATCGCCGCGAAGCCGCGGCGGTAGCCGGTGGCGATGCCTGAGATGACGGATCTGCCGCCGCGTATCTCCTCCTTGACGCGCTCGAAGATCACGATGTTGGCGTCGGCGGCGACGCCGATCGTGAGGATCAGCCCGGCGATGCCGGGCAGCGTCAGCGTGATCGGGATCAGCTTGATCAGGGCGAAGAAGTAGATCCCGTAGACGATCAGGCCGCCGACGGCGATCGCGCCGAGCACGCGGTAGAAGAGCAGCAGGAACAAGCACACCACGGCGAAGCCCGCGAGACCGGCGACGAGGCCCTGGTTGAGCGCCGTTTTGCCGAGCGTCGCCGAGACCTGCGAGTTGGAGATCAGCTGCAGCTTGACCGGCAGGGCCCCGGACTGCAGCTCGTTGGCGAGTTCCTGGGCCGAGGTGATCGTGAAGCCGCCGGAGATCTGCGAGCCGCTGGTCGCGTCGATGCCTTCGGGGTACTTCGTGTAGTCGATCGACGGGGTCGTGATCAGCTGGCCGTCGAGGACGACCGCGAAGTGCTGCTGGGCGGCTTCCTTGCCGACGCCCGGGAGCTGCGCTTCCTGGCCGCGTTCGGCGATCTTCCTGGTGACGTTCTGGAAGACCGTCTTGCCGTGCGAGCTGAAGCCGAACGTGACGTTGGGGGCACCGGTGCCGCCGGCGCCTTCGTCGAAGCTCTGCTGCGGGTTCGTGACGTCGGCGCCGGTCAGGACGTACTGGTCATTGAGGACGTAGTAGCTGTTGGGGCTTTTCTGGGTGACCTTGCCGGCGGCGCTTTCGACCGGGCGGGCCTGCACGATGATCGTGCCGGGGTTGATGCGCACGGCCTTCGGCTTGGCGCCCGCCGGCACCTTGTATTCGCTGTAGAGGTTCTTTTCCGTTTCCTCCGGCCCGCGCAGGACCTTTTCGTGCGCCGTGTCGAGCAGGTACCAGCTGCCGTAGATGCAGCCGCCGATCTGCTGCGGGGTGCAGCCCTGCGCCCAGGTGGTCTCGTTCTTGTGCAGCATCGGCGGGCGTTTTGCGGCCCGCAGGACCGCCTGGTACTCGAGCAGCCCGAACTGGCTGGCGCCGGCGTTGGCGCCGCCAGTCGCCGTCGCTTCGGTCGGCGCCGGCTTGCCTTCCGCGCCGATCACGTTCGGCTCCCAGTCGTAGAAGTACAGCTGGGCCGTCTTGCCGACCTCCTGTTCGGCGCGCGCCGCGTTGCTCACGCTTGGCAGCGCGACGACGATTTCGTCCTTGCCCGAGCGCTGGATTTCCGGCTGGGAGACGCCGAGCTTGTCGACGCGCTTGCGCATGATGTCGATCGCGCGGTTGAGCGTTTCCGGGTCCACTTTCGCCTGCGCCGTGGGCTTCGCCTGGTAGACGAGCTCGACGCCGCCCTTCAGGTCGAGGCCGAGACGGGTCTTTTTCGCCACGATCGTCGCGAGCGACGCCGCGATTAGGCCGGCGACGATCAGCAGGACGAAGAGGTTGCGGCGGCGGTCGGTCATCGAGGGTCAGACTACTTGTCGGGCGTCAGCACGAGCAACAGGCCGCCGTCGTCGTCATAGGCGGGGAAGATGTCCGCTTTGGCGTTGGCCGCCACGTCACGTTCGCCCGCCACCTCCACGGGCACCTCGAGTTTGCGCACGCCCCACTCGAGCACCGTCGCAACGGGATCATCGCCGTTGGCGAAGCGCAGGCCAAGGATCTCATCGACGCGCTGTCCGATCACGTCCTCCTCCTCGAGGCCGGTGAAGGCGAAGGAGTTCTTGCCGCACCCCACGACCCGGCCCTCGCCGTCACAGACGAAGAAGGCCGCGTCGGGCGCGGGGTAGTAGTCGTCGAGCAGTTCGAACAGGAACGCGAAGCCGCACTTCGCGCAGCCCTTCGGCTGGCGCGTGAAACCGATGTTGCGGTCGAGCTCACTGGTGCGATGACCGCAGTTGGGGCAGATGAACGGATGGGCCATGGTGTCTCCCACACAGACTACGCAAGCCCGCATCGCGAGGCGCCCGATACGGTGCCGAACGGGCGGGGCTCAGAACAGCGATTGGCCGGCCGGCGCGAGCGGCTCGAGGCCGAGGTGCGCGAAGGCGGCGGCGGTCGCGGCCCGTCCGCGCGGGGTGCGCTTGATCAGGCCCTCCTGCAACAGGTAGGGCTCGTAGACGTCCTCGATCGTGTCCTGCTCCTCCCCCACCGCGACCGCCAGTGTCGAGAGCCCCACCGGGCCGCCGGCGAACTTGCAGCAGATCGCCTCGAGGATCCTGCGGTCGAGGCGGTCGAGTCCGCGCTCGTCGACCTCCAGCAGCTCGAGCGCCGCGTGGGCGGCCGCGGCGGTGACTACGCCGCGCATGCGCACCTCGGCGTAGTCGCGCACGCGCTTGAGCAGGCGGTTGGCGACTCGCGGGGTCCCGCGGCTGCGCGCGGCGATCGCCAGCGCCCCCTCCTCCTCCAGCTCGATCTCGAGAATGCCGGCGGAGCGCCGGACGATCAGCGCGAGCTCGTCCACTGCATATGGCTCCAGGCGCGCCTGGATGCCGAAGCGGTCGCGCAGCGGCGTCGTCAAAAGGCCCGTCCGCGTGGTGGCGCCGACGAGCGTGAAGGGCGGCAGCTCGAGCGTGACCACGCGCGCGCCGGCGCCCTGGCCGACGGTGATCGGCAGGCGGTGGTCCTCCATCGCCGGGTAGAAGGTCTCCTCGAGGGTGCGCGCGAGGCGGTGGATCTCATCGACGAAGAACACGCTGCGCGGCTCGAGCGCGGTGAGGAACGACGCGATGTCGCCCTTGCGCTCGAGCGCCGGGCCAGCGGTCTGCACGAACGGGACTTCGAGCTCGGCGGCGACTATCTGCGCGAGTGAGGTCTTGCCGAGGCCTGGAGGCCCTGCCAGCAGCAGGTGGTCGAGCGCCTCGCCACGGGCGCTGCACGCCTCGATCGCGACGGAGAGCTGCTGGCGCAGCGTGCGCTGGCCGACGAACTCCTCCAGGCGGCGTGGGCGCAGCGAGCGGTCGAGCTCGTCCTCGGCGACGAGATAGGGCGTTTGGATGCGGGCGGCGGTCTCGGCGTGCGGGCTCGGACCCCCAGGGTGCGTCCCGGAAGGTGTGTCCTCGCGCGTGCTCATCAGCCCCTCACGACGGCGACCGCGCGAGACGGAGCGCGGCTCCGATCAGATCCTCCGCGCTTTCTCCCTCGACGTCGGAGAGCAGCTCGTCGGCCTCCTCGGGGGCGTAGCCGAGCTCGAGCAGCCCTTCGCGCGCCAGTGCGCGCGGCTGGCGGGGCTCGCCGCGGCGCGCCACGATCGCGGTCCGCGCGGAGGCGTCGGGGGCGCCCTTCACGCCGACCTTCTCGCGCAGCTCGACGATGATCCGTTCAGCCGTGCGCTTGCCGATCCCGGGGACCGCCTGGAAGCGGGCCGCATCGCCGGCCGCGAGCGCGCCGATCAGCTCGAGCGGCGAGCCCGCCGAGAGCACGGCGAGGGCGACCTTCGGCCCGACCGCCTGGACGGACAGCAGCATCAGGAACAGCTCGCGCTCCTGCTCGGAGTAGAAGCCGTACAGCGCGAGCGCGTCGTCGCGCACGATCAGGTGGGTGTGCAGCGTCACCGGCTCGCCGACGACGGGGACGTGGCGAAGGGTCTCCGCGGAGACGGCCGCCCGGTAGCCGACGCTCCCGCACAGGACGACGACGTGGTCGCCGCGGCGCACCGCGACCTCGCCCGCCAGCAGCGCGATCATGCGCCGAGGAGCGCCAGCGCGCTCGCGAGCGGGGCCGAGTTGACGTGGCAGATCGCCACGGCGAGCGCGTCCGCGGCGTGGTCCGGGCGCGGCTCCTCGCACAGCGCGAGCAGCGTCATGACCATCCGCGCGACCTGGTCCTTCTGGGCGCGCCCGCTGCCGCAGACCGCTGCCTTGACCTGCTGGGGGGTGTAGCTCGTGCACGGGACGCCGCGCTGGCCGGCCGCGAGCATCACCACGCCGCGCGCCTGGCCGACGGCGAAGGCGGTGCGCACGTTCTGCCCGAAGTAGAGCTGCTCGAGCGCCAGCGCGCCCGGCTCGTGCTCGGCGATCAGGGCATCGACGGCGGCGTGGATGTCGGTCAGGCGGCGCTCCTGGGGCGTGTGCGCCCGCGTCTGGATG
>DASZNB010000064.1:0-4268 GCA_035551395.1 Solirubrobacteraceae bacterium
GGGTCGCACACGTCACAGCAGCGCCCCAGCGGGCTCCCCTCCGCCGGGTCGCCGAAGTGGTCGAGGATCTGCCGGCGCCGGCACGCCTCCGCTCCCGTGCTGTAGCGCTCGATCGAGCGGTACGCCTCCCAGCCGCGGTCCCTGGCCGCGCGGATCGCGGCCTGCGCCAGGCGCGGGCTGCCTTTCCCCGTCAGCGTCACCAGCAGCCCCTCGGAGCCGCCCGGCGCGAGCTCCACGGCTCCCGCGCGCTCGGCGATCGACAGCAGCACCCGCTGGCGCTCGGCCAGCTCGCCGTGCCCGATCGCGAGCGAGCTTCCCTGCGCCTGAGCGCGCAGCCAGGCCACGTAGCGGCGCACGTCCTCGACGCTCGTCTCGCGCTCCTTGATGAAGCGGATCAGTCGCCCCAGGTCCATGCGCGAGGCCAGCAGCAGCGCCCGCGCCTGCGCGCCGTCGCGTCCGCCCCTGCCGGCCTCCTGGTAGTAGGCCTCGAGGCTCGTCGGCAGCGCCCAGTGGGCGACCGTGCGCACGTCCGCCTTGTCCACGCCCATGCCGAACGCATTCGTCGCCACGACGACCTCCGCGCGCCCCTGCATGAACGCCTGCTGGCTCTCCCGTCGCGCGTCCGGCGTCATTCCGGCGTGGTAGCTCACCGCCGCGATGCCCGCCTCGGCGATCTGCCCCGCGACCGCCTCGGTGTCCTTGCGCGTGCCGCAATACACGATCGCCGGGCGCGCCGCCGGGTCGGCGAGCACGTGCATCAACGCCGCGCGCTTGCGCGCCACCGCGCCCTTGCCCTCCGCCGCGAACACGTCGAACGTGATGCTCGGACGGTCGAATCCGGAACGGATCGAGACCGGCTCCCGCAGCTGCAGGCGAGCCGCGATCTCCTCGGCCACCCGCGCCGTCGCAGTCGCCGTCGCCGCCATCACCGGCGGGCGCCCGCCCGGCTCATAGCCGTGCGTCAACGCCGCGATCGCCCCGTGCAGGCGCAGGTAGTCGGGACGGAAGTCATGGCCCCACTCGGCCACGCAGTGGGCCTCGTCGACCACAAACAGGCTCACCCGCCGGCGGGCCAGCGCCTCGCGGAAGGCCGCCGAGGCGAAGCGCTCCGGTGCCGCCAGCACCAGCTGCAGCTCGCCCGACTCGATCTCCCTGAGCGCATGCGCGTTGTGACCGTCCTGCATCCCCGACGCGAGCATCGTCGCGCGCACGCCCGCCTCGCGCAGCCGCCGCCACTGGTCGGACATCAGCGCGATCAGCGGGCTCACGACCACGACGAGCCCGTCCTCGCGCAGCGCCGGCAGCTGGTAGCAGAGCGACTTTCCGCCCCCCGTCGGCATCACCACGAGGCTGTCCCTCCCCGCGAGCGCCGCCGCCACCGCCTCGCGCTGCCCCGGCCTGAAGGCCTGCAGCCCGAAGCGCGCGAGCAGCTCCTCAGGGGTGTCCATCGACGCGCCCGCCGCCGCCGGCGGCGGCGGACCGTTCGTCGTGCTCATCTGCATGCCATGCAAGCTACCGCCGTGCCCGGCCGGGACCGTCGCCGCGCCACAGCGCGACGGTGCGAACACGGCGAACCCCGCCGGCCGCCCCCGGGCGGCCTCATCATCCTCGCCCGCGACCCTCCCACACGACGCTGGCGCCGTCAGCCGGCACCAGCGTGATCGCCCTGCGGCGCACCAGCTCGCCGCGACGCCAGATCGTGCGACTCGGCGCGCGTGGGACGAGCTCGGAGAGCATCGTCGCGAGCATCAGCTTCATCTCCAGCTGCGCAAACGACGCGCCGATGCAGCGACGGATCCCGCCGCCGAAGGGGATCCACGAGAACGTCTCCGGAGCCTCCCCGAGGAAGCGCTCGGGGCGGAACTCCGTCGGAGCGTCGTTCACGCGGGGATTGCGGTTGACGAGGTAGATCGACGGCACCACCCGCGTTCCCGCCGGCAGCGCGCGCTCGCCCACCCGCAGCTCATCCATCAGCAACCGCACCACGATCGGCACCACCGGACGCACGCGCAGCGTCTCGTTGACGACCGCCACGAGGTACTCCTCGCCCTCCCCCGCATCGATCTCCGCGCTGAGGCGCGCGAGCTTGTCGGGGTGGCGCACCAGGCGCTCGAGCGCCCACGCGACCGACGTCGCCGTCGTCTCATGGCCGGCCAGCAGCAGCGTGACGAGCTCGTCGCGCAGCTCCCCGTCGGTCATCTCGCGGCCCTGCTCGTCGCGCGCCTGCAGCAGCAGCGAGAGGATGTCCGCGCGTGCCCCCAGGTCGCTCTGCGCGCGGCGCACGCGGATCTCCTCGTAGACGACCGCGTCGAGACGCTCCAGCGCCCGCCCGATCGCACCCCCCGGCCTGCCCGGCCCGGGCCGGCGCAGTGCTTGGCGCAGCAGCGTCACCGTGTGCATCGGCGCCAGCAGCGCGCCGATCGCGCCGCGCAGCGGCCCCATCCGCTCGGCCTCCACGCCGAACACCGCACGCAGGATCACCTCGAGCGTTATCGCCCGCGTGCGCGGCAGCATCCGCAGCGGCCGTCCCAGCGGCCAGCCCTCGATGTCCCGGCGCGTCTCCTGCACGATCACCTGCTCGTACTCGCGCATCCGCTCGCCGTGGAAGGGCGGCAGCAGCAGCTTGCGCTGGCGCATGTGCTCGGCGCCCGTCTGGATCAGGACGGAGCTCGGCCCCAGCACCGAGGCGATCGGCGAGGCGTTCGCCGCCGACGGCGCCACCTCCGGGGAGGCCGTGAAGATGTCCTTGACCGCCTGCGGATCGCTGATCAGCACCAGTTTCAGACCGCTCGGCGCGAACGTCAGCGTGAACGCATCGCCGAGCCTCGCCGCGCAGCGGTCCATCAGCCACGTCGGCGCCAGAGCCCACGCGAGCGTCTGCACGAGCGCCGGCGCCCGCGGACCCGGCGGCAGCCCCGGCCCGCTCGCCGTCGGCGGCAGCGCCGACGCCGCCGCTGAGCTCGACACGCTCGAGGACGCCGTCGCCATCTGCACAAGCTAGCGCCGCCGACGCGCGGGCGCACGCGGGCGCGGGCCGGCGGCGGCCGGCCCTACTTGTTCGCCGGCGCCGAGCCCTTCGCGACCGTGCCCGTGTGCGTGTCGTGATCGAGCACGTTGCCGACCGCCCCCTTGACGCTGTGGGCCGCGTGGCCCACGTCGTGCCTGACGCCCGGCGAGATCGCGTACGCCAGCAGCGTCGCCATGATCCCCAGCAGCGCGATGCCCGCCACCAGCCGTGCGCGCCTGCGCTCGTTCTCGGGCGTCAGCGGCGAAGCGTGCAGTGGCGAGATCGACATCGCACCACTCAACCTAGCGCGCTCGGCTGCGGGCGCGCTCCTCACGCAGCGCCTCCGCGAGGCGCACCTGGGCCTGTCCGACCTCCTGCTCGCTGAGCTTCTGCGGGCGCTTTGCGAGATATGCCGGCAGCATCCGCGCCGGCAGCACCCGCACGCCCTTGCGCCGCGCCATCGGCTTGTCCACCCACGCCCGGCTGTAGGCGATCAGCGGCTCCACCTCCAGCCCCGTCACGCGCTCGACCGCCCTGCGCTGCGCGTGCGCCTGGCTGAGCGTCGCGCCGTGCACGCGCCCGACCCGCACGGGGCCGGGATGGCTCTTCGTCTCGACCGTGAACAGGCCCGCCCTGCCGATCACGATGTGGTCGACGTTGCCGCGCCCGAGGCTCGCGTCGTGGATCACGGTCCACTGCTGCGGCGGAAGCGCATCGAGCACCGCGCCCACCTGCTCCTCGCCGACCGCGCCGCGGTCGCGGCGCTCGACCAGTGGCAGCACATAGCGCGAGATCACGAACATGCTCACCAGCAGCGCCACCTCGGAGGCGAGGAAGCGCACGTCGTGCAGGCCGAAGCCGCGGCCGAGCAGGGCGGTAGCGACCGCCAGCAGCCCCAGCGTCACGAGCGTGCGCATGCGCAGGCGCCGCACCGTCGCACGCGCGTACTGGCCCGCCGTGCGGCGCGTCGGATCGGTGTTGACTACGTGCAAAGTCGCCTTCCTCTCGGAGCTCTCATTCCATTCATCGGCCCGCCGCGACCTCCTCCTTGAGCCGCGGGCGCCCCGCGAGCGCCCCGACCGACGATCCCGCCCGAAACGCGGGCGCACGCCCGGAGAAGCGTGGAGAGGCTCCACCTCCACCTAAAGCAACAACGTCCGACCGCCGAAGCAAAATGTGATCGAAGCGACCCCCGATCGCCCCCACGACAATGTCCAGCACGGCCCAACATTCCCCCGTTTCAGACCCACAGGACATCTGT
>DASZNB010000065.1:0-12339 GCA_035551395.1 Solirubrobacteraceae bacterium
CTCGTAGGGAGTCCGCTCCGGGGTGATGATGTCGCAGAACATCCGGCCGACGCCCTGCTCGCCCGGGCGCCACGGCAGCACGGCGAAGGTGCTCGGGTCGGGCATCGCGATCATGTCGGACTCCTCGATCGCGTTGAAGCCGGTGATCGAGGAGCCGTCGAAGCCCATCCCCGCCTCGAACGCGTCGTCGAGCTCGGCGACGTTGATCGAGAAGGACTTCAGCTGCCCGAGGATGTCCGTGAACCAGAAGCGGATGAAGCGGATGTTGCGCTCCTGCACGAGCGCCTTGACGTCCGCGGCGGTCTTGGGCTGCTCCGGCATCGACGCGGACCCTAGCCGATGGCCCTGGCGAGGCCTATCGACGGATGGCCAAAATGGGTCAGTGGCCCGCGACTGCGGCTACGAAGCTGGCGATCGCTTCGGCTTCCTTGCCCTGATAGAGCAGCGCCGGCATCTGGCCGAGCCCGCGGGCACGGCCTTCGAGGATCGCCCCGAGGACGAGCGCCTTGCGCCCTGCCGCGGTGGCGATGTCGACGCCGACACGCACGTCGAGGTTGGGTCCCACGCGGCCGACGGACTTGGTCGCCGCGAGCGTGTGGCAGACCGCGCACGACTTCGCGAACAGTTCGCGTCCCTTCTGCTGTTCGTGCGTCAGCGTGATGCCCCCGACCGCCACGCTGGCCTTGTCGACGCCGTTGAACGCCAGCACGAGCGCCGGCACCGCGAGGCCGAACGCGAACATCACGATCACCCCGAGCGTGACCACTCGCTGCCCGAGACGCGACTCGCTGTGCAGGGCCTTGCGGGCGCCGCGGGGACCCCCCCGCATCGCCACGAAGAACACGCCCAGGCCGAGGAGCGCCCAGAAGATTACGAACGCGATCACCATGCGCGCGGGAAGATATCGGGTGGCGAGCGAGAACGGTCGATCGGCGCGCGCCGATCGCCACCGCCGCGGCTGCAGCACATCGCTCGCCGGAGACCGAAATGAGAGCATTCCCACCTTTAGCCGACGCGTAGATTGGCGGCTAACCTGGAGTCTGTAGGCACCCTTCCAAGGACGCTCTGAAAGAACCGTGAACTTCCTCCGTCGCCTCCCCCTCTATCGCCTGCTTCTCCTCGCCGCCGTCGTTCTCGCGGTCGGTGTGTCGGCCACAGCCCTCGCCCTCGCGCTCGGGTCCGGCCCCAAGCCGCCCGCCAAGCCGCTCGCGCAGGCCGTGCACGATGCACTCGAAGCCCCTTCCGTGCAAGGCGTCAGCGCGAACATCAAGCTGACCAACAACCTGCTCGAAGGCGCGAACCTCGCAAGCGGCTCCAGCCAAGGCGCAGGACTGGCCTCGAGCCCGCTGCTCACGGGCGGGTCCGGTCGCCTTTGGATCTCCAAGGACGGACGCGTGCGAATCGAGCTGCAGGCCGAAAAGGGCGACACCCAGCTGATCTACGACGGCCACACGATCTCGCTGTATGACGCGACGACGAACACGCTCTACCGCTACACGCCCGCGGCCGACGAAGGCTCCAGCGCGCACGGAGCGTCATCCACCGAAACGGGCCCATCCCAAGTGCCCTCCGGCTTCACGCCTGACGTCCCCTCGGTCGCGAAGATCGAAGAAGCGATCGCGCACGCGGAGAAGAACGCGACGGTATCCGGCGCGACGCCGACCGACGTGGCAGGTCAGCCCGCTTACACCGTTCGCGTCGCGCCCAAGGAAAGCGGCAGCCTGCTCGGTGGCGCCGAGCTGTCATTCGACGCCGGCAACGGCGCGCCACTGCGCGCAGCGATCTACTCCTCGACGAGCCAGAGCCCCGTGATCGAACTGGCGGCGACCGAAGTCTCGTTCGCCTCGGTGCCCGCCTCGGTGTTCGAATTCACGCCCCCGGCGAATGCCAAGATCGAAGACCTCTCGACGCCGAGCGGGACGGAAACTCACAAGGCGAGCGATGAAGCCGGTGAAAAGCCGCAGCTGACCACGCACGGCAAGGGCCCCTCGACGGTTGCAGTGCTCGAAAAGAAGCTGCCGGCCGGCAGCAAACAGGGGTCATCCGCGGCGCTCGAAGGGCTCCCGAAGGTGAACATCAACGGGGCCAGCGCGACCGAGCTGCGCACCGAGCTCGGCACGCTGCTCAGCTTCGAGCGCTCCGGCGTGCGCTACGTGGTGGCGGGCGCCGTTGGGCCCGCCACGATCGAGGCGCTGGCTCGAGGCCTCTAGCGTGGAGGAGGCGCCGCCGCCGGTCAAGGCCCGCGGGCTCATCAAGCGCTACGACGAGGTTCTCGCGGTCGATCGCATAGATCTGAACGTTCGCGCCGGCGACGTCTACGGCTTCCTCGGCCCCAACGGGGCCGGCAAGACGACGACGCTGCGCATGGCGCTCGGGCTGATCACGCCGACGGAGGGCACTGTCGAGCTGTTCGGCCGCGACCCGATGCGCGAGGGCGCCCGCGCGCTCGAGGGCGTCGCCGGGTTCGTCGAGGCGCCCCGCTTCTACCCCTACCTGACCGGGGGGAAGAACCTCCAGCTACTCGCCGCGCTCGACGGCGACGGCGCCGCCTCGCGCATCGCCGAGGTGCTCGAGATCGTCGACCTGACCCCGCGCGCCGGTCACCGCGTGGGCGGCTACTCACATGGGATGCGCCAGCGCCTGGGCATCGCCGCGGCGCTCCTGCGCCGCCCCCGGCTGCTGATCCTCGACGAGCCGGCGACCGGCCTGGACCCGGCCGGCATGCGCGACATGCGGCAGCTGATCCGGCGCCTGGCCGACGAGGGCATCACGGTGCTGCTCTCGAGCCATCAGCTGCCGGAGGTTCAGGAACTCTGCGACCGCGTCGCGATCGTCGATTCCGGTCGCGTGGTCTACGAGGGTGCGCTGGCCGACCTGCGCCGCCAGGGCGGCGGCGGCTACCGGCTGCACACCACCGACGACGTCCGCGCGCTCGAGGTCATCGGTGCGCAGAAGGGCATCTCGCACGCCCACAGCGACGAGCACGGACTCGGCTTCCAGGCCGACGAGCGCGACGTCGGCGGGCTATCGCTGGCGCTGGCCACGGCGGGCATCGGGGTGCTCGTGCTGACGCCCGAGCTCGCCACGCTCGAGGATCTCTTCTTCAGGCTGACGGAAGCCGACGACGGCGCGTCCCCGCCCCCGACCGCCACAGCGAACGACGGCGAGCGCAGCGATCGGCTGGTGCCGAGCGGATGAGCAGCGTCGCCGCCTCATCCGCGCTGCCCGTCGCCGCGCGCCACCCTCGCAGACCCTCGACGCTGACCGTCTATCGCTGGGAGCTGCGCAAGCTCGCCTCGCAGAAGCGCACGTATCTCGGGCTCGGCCTGGTCGTCGTTCTGCCGCTGTTCTTCGTCATCTTCCAGAACGTCCACCAGCGCAACGGACGCGGGGCGGACAACATCTTCGCGTCGCAGATCACGCAGTCGGGGCTCGCGACGCCCGTGCTGATGCTGCTGTTCCTGTCCGTCTTCATGCTGCCGCTCGCCGCCTCGCTCGTCGCGGGCGACGTGGTTGCCGCCGAGGACGGCAACGGGACGCTGAAGACGATCCTCACCCGCTCGGTCAACCGCGGTCAGGTGTTCGCGGCAAAGGCGCTGGCGGCGATGACCTACGCGGCGAGCGCCGTGTTCGTGTCGGCGGCCGTCGCGACGGTCGCCGGGATCGTCTCGTGGGGCTTTCACTCTGTGCGGACGTTCTCCGGAACGATCGTGTCAGCCCCCGAAGCGCTGCTGCTCGTGTTCGCCGCGAACGCGATCTACCTGATCCCGCTGCTGACCGTCGCGAGCATCGGGGTGCTGCTGTCGACCGTCACGCGCAACAGCGCGGCCGCCGTCGTGGGAACGATCGGCTTTGTGATCCTGCTGTTCATCGTGGCGCAGATTCCCGGGCTGGAAGGCGCCAAGCCGTACCTGCTGAACGAACAGTTCGAGAACTGGCACGGCCTGCTGCGCACCCCCACCGACTGGACGCCGATAGCCCACTCGGCATGGGTGTGCGCGCTATACGCCGTCCCCGCCCTGCTCGCCGGATACCTGGTTTTCCTGCGCCGCGACGTCGCCGGCGGATAACCGCGCCGGCGGTGAGAGATCGGTCAGCTGACCTCGGCGGGCAGCTCGACGATCGACAGCTCGACGTCACCCATCAGCCGCCGTGCCTCGCGCGGATCGATCAGCCCGGCGCCGAGGCGCGCGGTCGACTCCGCGCCGCAGGCGACGCCGAAGCGCAGGCACTGGTCGGGAGCGCGGCCTTCGTAGCGGGCCGCGAGGTAGCCGGCCAGAAAGGCGTCCCCCGATCCGCTCTTGGCGATCGGCTCGCGCTGCTCCACACGGGCACGCTTGAGCCGTCGCTGACCGTCGACGGTGACCTGTGCGACACAGCCGTCGGGAAGCGTCATGATCGCCTCGTGGGGGCCGAGTGCGACGATCTCCGTGACCGCCGTCAGTCGCTCCTCCTCGCTGGCGAACTCATGGCCGACGAGCTCCTCCGCCTCGAGCACATTCGGCGAGACCACGTCCGGTTCGGCGCGCACCGCCTGGCGCAGCGGCTCGCCGTCGGTGTCGACGACGGTGGTCACGTCGAGGCGCTCGAGCTCCCTGATCAGCGTCGCGTACAGGTCCGGCTCGATTCCGCGCGGCAGCGAGCCCGCGAACACGACGATCGCGGCACCGCGGGCGAGGTAGAGCAGCTTGTCGCGGAACAGCTCGACCTCGCGCGCCGACACGGCGGGGCCGCGTTCGTTGATCTCGGTCTGCTCTCCCGTCGTCGGATCGAGCACGGAGGTGTTCGTGCGCGACTCCTCGCGGATGCGGACGAAGTCGTTGAGGATCGACTCCTCCGTCAGCTGCTCGACGATGTGCGTGCCGGTGGCGCCGCCCGCGAACCCGGTCGCGATCACCGGCTGCCCCAGCGCCTTGAGCGTGCGGGCGATGTTGACGCCCTTGCCGCCCGCCATCGTGCGCTGATCGACGGTGCGGTGGCGGCGCCCCAGCCTGAAGTTCGGGACGGCGAGAGACTTGTCGATCGCCGCGTTGAGCGTGACCGTGATGATCATCGTGGGCCGCTGCCAAGCTTCCGGCGCGCCCAAACGGCGAACGATGCGCTGACCTGCACGACACACAGGCTAGCGCAGGCATCCGTGGTGGCTGACACAGCCGCTGCGCCGCCCCGCGCAGCCCATGCCGCCCGTGCTCCGGCGCCGTCAGCCGGCGTGCAGAACGCGACGCGAGAGCTCCCACGCCTCCTCGCGCAAGCGCTGCGCCTCGCCGCGCGCGGCGCCCGCGGGGTCGCCGCCGCGAACGCGATACGCGCCGACGATGCTGCGCGAGGCGCTCACCAGACCGCCCGCGGGACCGGGAGCGAACGCCGCCGCGAGATCCTCGACGCGCCCGCCCTGCGCGCCGATCCCCGGGAGCAGGAAGGGGGCGGCGCCCATCAGCTCGCGAGCCCTCCCGAGATGCCCGGGCTCGGTCGCGCCAACGACGGCGCCGACGTCGCTGAGGCCCGTCTGGCCGAGTCCGGGACGCCCGAGCCGCTCAACCATCGCGGCGACGCGCTCCCAAAGCCGTTCCCCCGTGCCGGCGAGCTCGAGATCCTCGAAGTCGGCCGCCCCCCGGTTCGACGTGCGGACGAGCACGAGCACGCCAGCGCCGACGCCGCGCGCGGCGCGGACGAACGGCTCGACCGCGTCGGCGCCCATCAGCGGGTTGACCGTCACGAGGTCCGCCGCGAGCCCGTCCAGGCGCCCGTAGGGCGAGTCGACGCCGGTGATCAGCGCGGATGCGTAGGCGTCCGCGCTGACGTCGATGTCGCCGCGCTTGGCGTCGGCGATCACCAGCAGTCCGCGCCGGCGGGCATGCGCCGCGACCTGCTCGAGCACGCTCCAGCCGACGTCGCCGAGCACCTCGAAGCGGGCGAGCTGCAGCTTCACGGCGACGCAGGCCTCGGCCGTCGCGTCGATCAGGGCGCGACAGTGGGCGAGGACCGCCTCGCCCGCGGCCTGCCGGGGGGACAGGCCGGCGCCGTCGCCGCCATCGACGCCGGGCCACAGCGCGCCGGGATCGGGATCGACGCCGAGCACGAGCTGAGACCCGCGCTCGGACACCCGCGCGGCGAGGGTGTCGCCAAACGGCGCGGCCGGATTCAGCGGCCCTTCACCGCGCTCTTCAGCCCGCTGCCCGCGGTGAAGCGCGGGACGCGCGATGCCGCGATCTGGATGCGCTCGCCCGTGCGGGGGTTCACGCCCGCGCGCGCGCCGCGCTGGCTGACGTGGAACTTGCCGAAGCCCGACACGGTCACCTCGCTGCCCCGGCGCAGCGCGTCCTCGACGGTCGCCAGCACCGCGTCGACCGCGCGCGCGGCCTCCGTCTTCGTCAAATCGGCGCGATCGGAAACCTGATCGATCAGCTCGGACTTCGTCACTTGGTCCTCCTCGTTCGTGAAACCGTTAGCGCGAAGCTAACACCGCGTACGGACAGGCGCATCGGCAACAATGCGGGAGATATGGCCATCACGCGGGTCGCATGGATCGTGACGGTGCTCGTGGCGCTGCTGACCGCGGTGCTGCTGCTGCTGTCCGGCTACACCGGCTATGCGGGCCTCGGCGTCGCTGTCGCTATCTCCGCCGCGATCAACCTGCTGTAGCCACAGCCAGCAGTCGCGCTCGGCTCGGGCTTGCGGCGCAGCTAGGCGCCGGCACCGCGCTCGATCCACGCGCGCAGCGCGCGGGCCGCGCGCCCTCGATGACTGATCGCGTCCTTCTGCGCATCGCTCAGCTCGGCCATCGTCAGGCCCGAGGGCCCGTCATCGGGCACGAAGGCGGGGTCATAGCCGAACCCGCCCGTCCCCCGCGGCTCCCGCGCCATGCGTCCAGCGCAGCGTCCCTCGAACATCCGCTCCAGACCCGCGGACGGATCGACGTAGGCGATCGCGCAGACGTACTCCAACGCGCTGCCCGCGGGAGCCTCGCGCAGCAGCTTCTCCAGGTTCTCGGCGTCGCTGGCCCGCTCGCCGGCATAGCGCGCCGAGCGCACCCCCGGCGCACCGCCGAGGGCCGCGGCGGCAATTCCCGAGTCGTCGGCGAAGCTCGACCGGCCGGTCGCTGCGGCTGCCGCGCGGGCCTTGCCGAGCGCGTTCAGGGCGAACGTCTCCCCGTCCTCTGGCGGCAGCTCGACGGCCGCTGGCAGCGAGTCGATCTGCCAGGCCGGGCCAGTCAACAGGCGCTCGAACTCGCGCCGCTTGTGCGCGTTGTGGGTGGCGAGCAGCAGCCGCATCTTCAACGGCGTCGCCGCTAGGACGCCACCGCGGGAGTGTCCGCCGCGGAGCCTGCCGCGATCGCTTCCTCCTGCGCGCCCCGCAGTCGCTCGATGCCACCCGCAGCCAACCCCAGAAGCTCGTCCAGGTGCGCGCGCGAGAGCGGCGTGCGCTCGGCCGTCGCCTGCACCTCGACGAGGCCGCCATCGCCCGTCATCACGACGTTGGCATCGACCTCGGCGGTCGAGTCCTCGGAGTAGTCGAGATCCAGCAGCGCCGCGCCGGCCACCATCCCGCAGGAGACCGCCGCCACCGAGCCCGTCAGCGGGGAGCGCTCGAGGCGCCCCGCCGAGCGCAACGTGGCGCATGCGAGGGCGAGCGCGACGTATGCCCCGGTGATCGACGCGCAACGTGTGCCGCCGTCGGCCTGCAGCACGTCACAGTCGAGGTAGATGGTGCGCTCGCCGAGCGCCTCGAAGTCCACGACCCCGCGCAGCGAGCGACCGATCAGCCGCTGGATCTCGACCGTGCGGCCATCCTGGCGCCCGCGCGTCGCATCGCGCTGCTTGCGCTCGCCCGTGGACGCCGGCAGCATGCCGTACTCGGCCGTCAGCCAGCCGCGCCCACGGCCGGCCATCCACCGCGGCACGCTGTCCTGGGCAGAGGCCGTGCAGATCACGCGCGTCTCGCCGACCGAGATCAGCGCGGAGCCTGTCGCGGTGCGCATGAAGCCGGGCTCGATCGCCGTCGGGCGCAGCTCGTCGGCGGCGCGCTCGTAGCTGCGGCTGGGGATCGCGTGCACGCGGGCCATCATTCCAGAGCGCTACGGTCGGGGCATCGTGCGCGCGCTCGTCGTCTCGAACATGCTCGCCGACGCGACGCATCCCGAGCGCGGGCGCTTCGTGCGTGACCAGGTCGCGGCGCTGGACGCGCTGGCAGACGTGGAGGTCGAGCTGTACGAGTTCCCGCCCGGCACCCGCGCCCTCACGCGCGCTGCACGCGAGCTTCGCTCGCGCTTCGGCGGCCCGTCGACCCTCTCGCGGCGCCCCGCCCGCCCGCCGCTCGATGTGGTGCACGCGCACTTCGGGCTGACGGCCTGGCCGGCGCTGTGTGTGCCGGCGCGGGTACGCGCGCTGACGGTGCACGGAACCGACCTGCGCCACCCGCGGACGCGGCTCGCCACCGTCGCCGTGTTGCGCTTTCAGCAGCTCCTCGCGGCGGTCTCGACGCCGCTGGTGCAGGAGCTTCCCCGCGCGGCGCGAGGGCGGGCCCGGGTGCTGCCCTGCGGCGTCGAGACCGGGCGCTTCCACGTGATCGACCGCGCGCGGGCGCGC
The DNA here is from genome assembly GCA_035551395.1 of Solirubrobacteraceae bacterium. Lineage (GTDB taxonomy): Bacteria > Actinomycetota > Thermoleophilia > Solirubrobacterales > Solirubrobacteraceae > Palsa-744. The sequence goes on from DASZNB010000065.1 coordinate 8,586, forward strand.
GCCGAGCTCGGCCGGGACCCCTCCGCCGCTTACGTGCTGTTCCCGGCCGACCCCGAGCGACCGGAGAAGCGCTACGAGCGCGCGCGCGCGCTCGCGCAGGCCACCGGCGCCGAGCTGGTGGCGCTCGGCGGCGTCGATCCCGCGCTCGTGCCGCTGTGGGTCAACGGCGCAAACGCTGTGCTCGTGCCCTCCGAGCGCGAGGGCTTCGGTCTGGCGGTGCTCGAGGCGCTGGCGTGCGACGTGCCGGTGCTGGCAACGCCCGTCGGGATCCACCCACAGGTGCTCGAGGGCGTCGCAGGCACGCTGTGCGAGCCCTTCGAGCTCACCCGCTGGCAGGCGGTGCTCGAAGGACACCTGCTCTCGCCGGACCCGCGCGTGGCCGGCCGCGAGGCCGCGCTGCGCTTCTCGGCTGCGGCGATGGCCGAACGCGTGGCCGACGCCTGGCGGAGTGCGCTGTCGCGCTCCGGACGACGCTCTGGGTAGGACGCCGTGGCGCCCCCCGGCGACGCTCTGGGTAGGACGCCGTTGCGCCCCGGGCCGACGCTCCGCGTGGGACGCTGTCGCGCTCCGGGCGGCTCGCTGGGTAGCATGGATCGGGCGTGGATCAGATATCCGGCACGACTTCTACCGATGACCCAACGCAAGCGCAGGATGGGAGCCAGCCCGCGGATGCGATCGACGCCGCCGAGCGGCAGGATGGCGCACGGCCCGGATTCGGCTCCCGCGGTCGGGCACGGCGCCGCGCTCGCTTTCTGCGCAAGGCGCGCGAGCTCGGCTACCGGGATCTCGGCGGGCTCGTCTTCAATCTCCATCGCTTCGGGCAGCGCAACGACGCGCTGGTGCTCGCGAAGCTGAACACGCTCGGCAAGCTCGACGCCGAGCTGCGCGCGCTGGAGCACGCGCTGGGAGAGCGCGAGCCGGTCACGGTGCTGCGCGAGGCCGGCATCACGGCCTGCCCCCGCTGCGCCGCCATTCACTCGAGCGAAGACCATTTCTGCCCGAATTGCGGACTGCCGATGGCACGCAACGTCGACCTGCCGATCGCCGGTCCCGCCGTCCAGGTCACGCCCCCCGCGCCCGCCACCGGAGCCGCGCCATCGCCGCCCGCCGCAGCGGCGCAATCGCCGCCCGCCGCCGTGTCTGCGCAACCGTCGACCCCGGCCGCGCAGACACCGTCCCCGCCCGGCCCCGCCCGTGACGCGGCCGCGGGCGCGGCGGCCGGATCGTTGCCGCCCGCGGCGCCGCCTGCAGCGGCCAACCCGGCCCCGGCGGTCGGATCGTCGGCGTCCGCCCCACCGCCGCCGACGGCGTCGCACGCGCCGGTGCCGGCGCATCCTCCGGGTGCTGCGGCGGGCTCCGGTCGCGAGGAACCGACCGAGATCCTGCGCCCCGACGCGCCGGGGCCGTGAGCAGCGCCGCCGCGCCGCCGCAGACGCCGGTCGCCGCCCCCTCGCCGACGCCCGCGGCCGCCGGCGAAGCCTGTCCGCTGTGCGGCGCTCCGCTTCACCCTGAGCAGGAGTGGTGTCTGCGTTGCGGCGCGGCGGCGCGCACGCGCCTGGCGGCTTCGCCCAACTGGCGGGCGCCGCTGCTCGCCGCGCTCGCCGTCGCCGTCATCTCCCTCGGCGTGCTCGCCGCGGCGCTCGTGAAGCTGGCAGGTGGCTCGGGCCCGAGCACACCCGTGAGCACGACCACGGTCACGAGTGCCGCGGCGCCCGCCACGCCATCGACGGCCGCTGCCGTGCCCGGCGCGAGCACGCCGAGCACCGCCGCGCGACCGGCGACCTCGACGCCCACAGCGACGACGCCGGGTGCCGGCGCGACGCCTTCGACGAGCAAACCCGGCGCTGCGCGCTCCCCGAGCACAGCGCCGACCACGAGCACCGGCGCGTCAGCTCCAAAGGGAGTCGGCCCCGGTAACGGCCTCACGCCGGGGCTCGAAAAACGGCTGGCCGAACTGCGCCGCCAGCAGAGCGGCAAAGGCAAATGACGGGCTAGCGGCGGGGCGTCGCGGCGAGCGCGCGAGCGAGCCGTGCCACCCGGGCGCTGGAAGCACGACGAGGCCAGATACGGTTCGCCCGATGTCCGCGCTTCCCCCGGCAACGATCCAGGAGGCCGATGTGGTGGTCGTCGGCGCCGGGGCGGCCGGTCTGTACGCGGCGCTGTGCGCCGCGCGCGAGCGGGCCAGCGTGGTGTTGATCTCCGCGACTCCGCTCGCGCAGACGGCCAGCTACTGGGCCCAGGGCGGCCTCGCCGCGGCGCTGTCGGCGGACGACAGCTACGAGCTGCACCTGAGCGACACGGTGCTGGCGGGGCGTGCGCTGGTCAGGCGATCGGCCGCCGAAGTTCTCGTGCGCGAGGCACCGGACTGCGTGCGCGACCTGCAAGCGCTCGGCGTGAGCTTCGATGCCGACCGCTTCGGCCACCTCGCGCTCGGCCTCGAGGGCGGCCACTCCGTGCGGCGCGTGGTACACGCCGGCGGCAGCGCAACAGGCCGCAGGGTCGTGCGCCAGCTCTCGGCGCTCGTCGTCGCCGAGCCTCGCATCACGGTGCTGGAGGGAGCGCGAGCGCGAGCCATGTGGCGCTCGCACGAGCGCTGTCGCGGCCTGATCTGCGAGGACGGCCGCGTGATCACTGCACGCGCCGTGGTGATCGCCACCGGCGGCGCCGCCGCGATGTGGTCGCGCACGACCAACCCGCCGGGCTCGCAGGGCGTTGGAATGCTGCTCGCGCATTCTGCCGGAGCCGCGCTCGCGGATCTCGAGCTGATGCAGTTCCACCCCACCGCCGTGATCGGCGTGCGCGGGCGCGAGGGCTTCCTCGTGACGGAGGCGATCAGGGGCGAGGGCGCGACGCTGCACGGCCCCGACGGCGAACGCTTCGTCGAGGAGCTTGCACCGCGCGACGAGGTCTCGCGCGCGATCCAGGCCCTGCTGGAGAAGACCGGCGCGAGCTCGGTGGGCCTGGACATGCGCGCGATCGACCCGGCCCACTTCCCCAACGTCGTCGCGGCGCTGCGCGAGGCCGGCCTGGACCCGACCCGGGAGCTGATCCCGGTGGCCCCGGCGGCCCACTACATGATGGGTGGGATCGTCGCCGACCTCGACGCGCGCTCGAGCGTGGCGGGGCTCTATGCCGTCGGCGAGGCCTCGTGCACGGGACTCCACGGGGCCAACCGGCTGGCCTCGAACTCGCTCAGCGAGTGCTTCGTGTTCGCGCGCCGGGCAGTAGAGGCGGCGCTCGCGAGTCCGGCCGCGCAGTTGCCTGCTGCGTCGCAGCCCGAGCTCGACGACCTCCAGGCGATCCGGGCGCCCCCACAGGTGGACTCTGCTCTGCGGACGGCCCTCTGGCGCGACGCCGGCATCGTGCGCTCAGGAGACGGACTGAACCGGCTGCTCGCCGCCGGGCACCCGCTCGCCCGCCTGATCGCGGCCTGCGCGCTCGCGCGCAGGGAGAGCCGGGGCGCGCACCTGCGGGCCGAGTACCCCGAGCGTGACGCCGCGCTGGACATGCGCCACGCGATCGTCGACGGCGACGAGGCGATCTCGTGGCAGCAGTGGACCTGATCGGCGCACACCGCCGGCGTGCCCGCAGCGGACACGCGTGAGCGGCGCTTCATAAGAAGTTCGCCGGCCGAATCTTTATCTCGGTCTTTTCATCGCGTGCAAGTGTTTTGGGGTACTGGGAAAGGTCTCCGGGGGGTCGGAGTCTCATGAGATGGCGGGTGTGCTCCCAGACCACAGATCCAGGTAGAGAG
>DASZNB010000066.1:0-4156 GCA_035551395.1 Solirubrobacteraceae bacterium
GGTTGCGTCGGCCGACGCTGCCGCCGAGCGCGCGAAGGAGCTCGGCGCCACGGTGCACGCCCCCGCGTTCGACGTGATGGAGGCCGGGCGCATGGCCGTCATCCAGGACCCGCAGGGCGCCTACGTGATGGTCTGGCAGCCGCGCGAGCACATCGGTGCGGGCCTCGTCAACGCCCCCGGAGCGCTCGTTTGGAACGAGCTGCAATCCCCGGATCTCGACGCGTCCTCCGCCTTCTACAGCGCCCTGTTCGGCTGGGACGTCCAGGAGCTGCCGGACATGGACGAACGCTACCTGGCGATCAAGAACGGCGAGGCCAACAACGGCGGGATGCGTGCGCTGACGCCGGGCACACCGCCCTCGTGGCTGGTCTACTTCGGCATCGGCGACATCGACGCCGGGATCGCCAAGGTCGAGGAGCTCGGCGGCGCCAAGCTGATGGGGCCGATCGACATCCGGATCGCCAAGCTCGCGGTCGTGCAGGACCCGCAGGGCGCCGTCTTCGCGCTCTACGCTGGTCAGCTCGAGCCCTAGTCGCCGCGGCGCGCTTTGCGCCCTAGCCGGCGGCCGCGCCCGAGCCGTTGCGGCGCTCGCTGTCATCGGCGCCGGTCGTCGTCGTCATCACCGCTGCCGCTCCGCCGCCGAGGACGCGGCGAACGAGCCCGGGCGCGAGGATGCGCAGGGCCGCGGCGAGAGCGTAGGGGCGTGGCACATAGCGTTCTGCTCGCCGGCCCAGGCCTGCCTGGTAGATCGCGTCGGCCGCCCGCTCGGGCGTGGAGACGATCCAGCGCGTCCACGGCTTCGCGGTCAGCTCAGACTGGGGGAACCCCTCGGTTGAGATGAACCCGGGAAGCACGAGCCCGACGTGCACGTCGTGCGTACGCTCCTCGGCGTGGAGCGAGTCCGACCAGCCCGCGAGCGCGAACTTCGAGGCGCTGTAGGCGCCGGTGCCGGCACGCGCGACCCGACCGGCGGTCGAGGCGACGTTGACGATCGCGCTGGGTGCGCTCGCGCGCAGGAGCGGCAGGAGCGCCTCGGTCAGCCGCACCTGCGCGTCGAAGTTGATCGCCATCGTGCGCTGCACGTTGGCGTAGCCGCCGTCGGCGAAGCTGGCGCGCCAGGAGGCGCCGGCGTTGTTGACGAGCAGGTCGAGGCGCCGGTGACGCTCGGCGACGTGGTCGCGGATGCGCGCCGGCGCGTCGTCGTCGAGCAGGTCCACCGCGACGAAGCTCGCCCGCCGGCCGACTGCGTCGGCGAGCGCGCGCAGGCGCTCCTCGCGCCGCGCGACGAGCACCAACTCGGCGCCGGGCTCGCGCGCGAGCCGCCGCGCGGTCGCCTCGCCGATCCCGCTGGAGGCGCCTGTGATGAGCATCACGGTCGCTTGGCCCGGTGTGTCTTCAGCCGCTGGCATTGACTTCCTCGCTGTCGCTCGTCTGGTGACTGCCCGGCGGCTAGCCTGTCAGATCCGCAAGCGATGAGCTCTCCGGCACCCAGCTACCGCGATCGCCTCGACTCGCCCCGCAAGCGCGAGGCGATCGAGCTCTTCAGCGGCCTGCCCGCTCGCTACGACGCGCTGTCGGCGGCGCTCAGCTTCTGGCAGGACCCGCGCTGGCGCCGCGCGCTCGTCGATACCGCCGACCCGCACGCCGGAGATCGCGTGCTCGACGTCGCCACCGGCACGGGCATGGTCGCCGCCGAGCTGCTGCGTCGCTGCGAGTGCTCGGTCGTGGGGATCGATCAGAGCACGGCGATGCTCGCCCGCGCGAGGGCACGCTTCGCCGCCGGGGAGCGATCACGAATCGAGCTGGTCGAGGGGCAGGCCGAGGCCCTGCCGTTCGCCGACGCCAGCTTCGACGTCCTGACGGTCACCTACCTGCTGCGCTACGTCGACGATCCCGCGGCGACGGTGCGCGAGCTCGCGCGCGTGCTGCGCCCCGGCGGGCGCATCGCCTCGCTCGAGTTCGGCGTGCCCCCGTTGGCGCCCGCCCGCTCGGCGTGGCGGCTCTACACCGCCGTCGGCCTGCCCGCGCTCGGCCGCCTCGCCTCGCGAGAGTGGGCCGAGGTGGGACGGTTCCTCGGACCGAGCATCCGCGGCTTCTACGAACGCCATCCGCTGGAGCGGATCGCGGGCTACTGGCGCGAGGCGGGGCTCGAGGCGATCTCCGTACGGCGCATGAGCTTGGGCGGCGGCGTGCTGATGTCGGCACGCCGGGGCGCCGGCGGAGATTGACCGCGATGGCGGACGGGCGCGAGCGCGCTTGTGCTCCCACAGCGCCCGCCTTCTAGGCCCTCGGCGGGGGCCGCGCCGGCGAGCTGCTGGGACCGGTCGGCGAGCGTGACTGCTAGACCGCGAGCAGGTGCGCACCGGGACCCGGATGCACCTCATAGGCCGCTGCCGGCGCGGCCACGTCGGGGGCGAACAGGCCGAGGATGCTGCCGCCGAATCCGCCCCCGACCATGCGTGCGCCCGCGGCGCCCGCTCGGCGCAGGCGCTCGACGGCCGCCTCGACGCCGGGCGTGGAGACCTGATAGCGGTCTCGCAGGCTCTCATGCGAAGCGTCGAGCAGGCGCCCGACGGCGGCCAGCTCGCCCGCGCGCAGCGCCTCGACGGCGGCGAGCACGCGCTCGTTCTCGCCGAGCACGTGCTCGGCGCGACGCTTGAGTGGCTCGGGCAACCGCTCCACGGCCGCCGCGTCGGCCTCGCTCAGCGATTCGAGGCCGAGCAGCTCGCACGCCAGCGCGCACTCGGCGCGGCGCTCGTTGTAGCCGGAGCTGGCATGCGCGTGACGCTCGCCCGAGTCGAGGACGACCAGGCGCCAGCCGTCGAGGGCGAGCGGCACCGGATCGATGCTCAGCGTCGTGAAGTCGATGCACAGCGCGGTGTCGGGTGCGCCGTACAGGCTGGCGAGCTGATCGAGCAGGCCGGTTTGCGCGCCGACCCACTCGTTCTCCACGCGGGCGCACAGGCGGGCGATCTCGATGCGCTCGAGCCGGCCCGCGCCGGCGGAGCTCGCTTCCTCGCCGAGTGCCGTGAGCGCGAGGCAGAGCGCGACCTCGAGCGCGGCCGACGAGGACAGCCCGGCCCCGCGCGGGACGTCCCCGCCGATCTCCAGGCGTGCGCCTCGCAGCGGCGCTCCGGCGCGGGCGAGCTCGGCGACGATCCCCCGCACGAACGCGCGCCAGCCCTCCGCCGGAGCGCTGTCTCCGAGCGCGAACTCGTCGCGCTCATCGAGGTCGCGAGCGTAGGCCTCGATCGTGGGCTGCGCTCGCGAGGCGCTCTCCTGCGGGCGCGCGTGCACGGTGATGCCCTCGGCGATCGCGAAGGGCAGAGCGAGGCCGCCGTTGTAGTCGGTGTGCTCGCCGATCAGGTTGACCCGTCCGGGCGCGAACGCGCCCACCCGCTCAGCCCGCACGGGCGATCGCCTCGCGCAGCTCGGCGGCGGACTCCTCGGGCAGCATGTCCGAGATGAACGTGCCCGCGCCCTGCTCGGAGCCGGCGAGGTACTTGAGCTTCTCGGCGGTCCGCAAGGGCGGATAGAACTCGACGTGGAGGTGGCCGCCGCCGACCGCCGGCGCAGCGCCGTACGCGGGGCCGGCGACGGTGGGTGCCTGGTGGACGGCCATCACGTAGGGAAAGGGGCGCCCGAACAGCGCGTCGAAGCCCCGCACGACAGCCTGCAGCCCCTCGGCGAGCAGGCGCAGCTCGTCCGCGCTGCAGGCGGCCAGGCTGGCACGGTGCTCGCGCAGCGACACGTGCACTTCGTAGCCCCAGCGCGCGGCGTAGGGAACGTAGGCCACCACGGCATCGCTCTCGAGCAGCAGTCGCCCGCCGTCGCTGAGCTCCTCGGCCAGCAGCGCGCACGGCGCGCAGCCCCCGCGGCGAGCGTCGGCGGCGAGCTCGAGCACCGCCACCGGCGGCAGGAAGGGATATCCGTAGATCTGCCCATGGGGGTGGTGCAGCGTCACGCCGACCTCGACGCCGCGGTTCTCGAAGATGAACACGTAGTCGATGTCCTCGCGTGCGCCGAGCTCGAGGTAGCGATGGCGCCACACCCACATCAGCGCCTCGGCGCGCGCGGGCGCGAGCGTGCCGAACGAGCCGTCGTGATCGTCGGTGTAGACGACGACCTCGGCCGCGCCGTGCGGCGCGTCGAAGGC
>DASZNB010000067.1:0-3675 GCA_035551395.1 Solirubrobacteraceae bacterium
AAGTGTGCTCTGCACACGAGCGACCGAGGACAAAGCCGGACGCCGGCTATCGCGCCTCAGGTCAGGCTTGGTTGAAGAAGCCCTTCTCGATCAGCCTCGCCCGCTCCTCGGCTGAGATCTCGACGTTGCGGGGGGTCAGCATGAAGACCTTGTCGGCGATCCTCTGCATACCGCCGTCGAGCGCGTAGGTCAGGCCCGAGGCGAAGTCGATCAGTCGCTTGGAGAGGTCGGTTTCGGAGCCCTGGAGGTTGAGGATGACGGGTATCGAGTCCTTGAACTTGTCGGCGATCTGCTGGGCGTCGTTGAACGACTTGGGAACGACGAGGTGTACCTGGACGTCGCCGTTGCCGCGTCCGCCGACGGGCTTTAGGACCGTGGTGGCGCGGCCACGCGAGCGCGACCCGGCTTCGGCCTCGTCCTCGGCGAAGATGTCCTCGTACTCGTCACGTCGCCGTCTCAGCCGGCGGACGTTGGGGCGCTCGCGGTAGCGGTCCTCGATCTCCGCCTCGGGCGCGACGTCCTCCTCGTAGTCGTCGTGGTACTCCTCGGCAAGGCCGAAGTACACGAGCGCGCTGTGCCAGGAGTCACGGAAAGCCATCTGTGTTGATCGTGTTCGCCCGGCGAGCCGGTTTCCCTGCAGAATGCTAGTCGGTGTCCGACGCCGAGGCGGTGCCGCACACGCCTTTCAATGATATAGCTTCGTGCCGATTCGCACGATTGTCGCACCCTCCTCGGCGGCGACGACGTAATCCTGGGAGGTGCCCATCGAGAGGTGCTCGAGGCCGCGCTCGGCGGCAAGCTGACGCAACGCGGCGAACCACGGGCGGCTGCTGTCCGCCTGCGCGGAGAGCGGGGGCATCGTCATCAACCCGGCCACGGGCAGGCGCGCCCGGGCGATGAAGGCGTCGAGCTGCTGCGGGACCACGCCGGCCTTGCCGGGCTCTCCGGCGACGTTCACCTCGACGAGGATGCGCAGCCCCGGGCGGGCGAGCTCGCGGTGACGCTCGAGCTCAGCGAGCGCGGAGTCAGAGGCGACCGAGTGGATCAGGCGCGCGTGCGGGAGGATCGCGCGCACCCGGCGGCTCTGCAGCTGGCCGATGAAGTCCCACTCGAACAGCCGACCGTGAGCGTCGAACTTGCGCGCCAGCTCCTGCGCGCGGTTCTCGCCGACGACGCGCACGCCGGCCTGCGCCAGCGTCGGCAGGTCCTCGAGCGCGACGTACTTGATCGCGGCCAGTACCTCGACCGAGCCGGGCGCGCGAGCGCCCCGCACGCAGGCGGCCTCGAGCTCGGCCTCGATGCGGGCAAGATTCGTGCAGATCCGCTCGGCGTCGAGGCCACGGATCAGGTCAACCACGCGACCCCCGCCTGACGGCCCGCGCGGGCGCCTTCGCGCCGGTGGGAGAAGTAGCGCTCGTCGCAGATCGTGCAGCCTCCGAAGTCGCGCACCTCGCCGACGCCCGCCGCAACCAGCTGCTCGCGCGCGATCGCGCGCAGATCGATTGTGCGCGCGTGATGATGCGAGCGGGGGAACGCGCGCTGGACCTCCTCGCCGACCTCGTAACAGCACGCTTGCGCGCAGGGACCGATCAGCGCGACGATCTGCCCCGCTCGCGCGTCGGGCGCGAGCTCGCGCAGCGCTCGCACGCCCTCTGCCAGCACACCCGCGGCAAGCCCGCGCCAGCCGGCGTGCACCATCGCGACGGCGCCGCCCGTGCCGAGCGCCACCGGCAGGCAGTCGGCCGCGAGCACCATCGCCGCGACGCCCGGGAGCGCCGTCGCCTGCCCGTCGGCGCTCACGGGGGCATCCGCCTCCTGCGCCGGCAGCTCGGCTACACGCGCGACCTCAGTGCCGTGCACCTGATAGCCGCGGGCGAGCGCGCGCACGCCGATTCGTGCGCGCAACTGCTCGCGCGCGTGCGCACCATCGTGCGCGCCGTCGCCGCCGACGCTCGACATGTTGCCCTCCGCACGGCTCGTGAAGAGCGCGCGGGCGCCGCCAACGAGCTCGAGCGGCTGCCCGTCGTGGCTCATGCTCGCTCCGCGAGAGCGGCCGCGAGCTCGGCCTCGCGTCCCTCCTCGATCTCGCCGTCGAGCTTCGCGGCGAGTGCCGCGGCCAGCCGGCGGCCGATCTCCGGGCCCGGGGAAATGCCGGCGTCGAGCAGGTCCTGGCCGCCGATCGCCAGGCTGATGTTTCGCAGCCTCTGCAGCCACTCGCGGGCGGCTTCCCAGCCGGGGGTGGCGCGACCCGCGAGCGCGGCGGCGAGAGCGACCGCCTCCGCTGGGTGGGCGACGAGCGCGTCGTGGAGCTGGGACGGGCGCTGGGGGCGCTCGAGCATCTCGACCAGCGCCGGCGCGGCGAGGACGCTGCGCATGACACGGTCGCGCGCGGAGGCGGCAAATTCGAACTCGTCGAGCAGCGCGCGCAGGCTCGCGGCGGTCTGCCGGGAGGCGGCCTGCGTGCTCGGCGCAATCAGGCCGGCCATCAACAGCGCCTGCGGGTGGCCCTCGGCGGGCAGCAGCTCGAGAGCGGTGGCTGCGAGGTCAGCGTCGAGCAGCAGGCCGCCGAGCGCGGCCAAAACATCGAGCTGCTGCAACGAGCTGAGCGAAGCCACGGGATCGGATTCGCCCAATGCGAGGCGCAGCTCCGCGCCGATACGTGCGCGCGAGACACTCGCCAGCGCGTCACCGTCCAGCGCCTCGCGCGCAAGCTCGGCGGTGTGCGGCTCGATCTCGAACTGCAACCGCGCGCGGTAGCGCCCGAGACGCAGCAGGCGCGTGGGGTCGTCGATGAAGCTGTCGTCGTGCAGCACGCGCAGGCACCTCGCGCCGAGGTCCTCGAGCGCGTGCTCGGCTGCCATCAGCGTCCCCCGGCGGCGGCCGCCGAGCGCCACGGCGATCGCGTTGACCGTGAAATCGCGGCGGTCGAGGTCCTCGGCGACCGCACCGTCACGGACGAGCGGAAGTGCGCCGGGGCTCGCGTAGCTCTCGGCCCGTTGTGTGGCGATATCGATCGTGCCGCCGCTCCACCGCACGCGCGCCGTGCGGAAGCTGTCGTGAAAGGTGGACTCGGACTGCTCGGCGGGGCTCTCGCCCGCGAGCGCGCCGAGTCGCGACGCGAGCGCCGCGGCGAGCTCGCCGGCGCCCTTGGCGACGACGACGTCGAGCTCTCGCGGCTGCCGTCCGAGCAGCAGGTCGCGCACAGCGCCGCCGACGATTGCCGCGTCCTCGCGGCCGTCCGCGAGCTCGAGCAGCTCTTGGCCGCCGGGCAGCTCCGCGACGGCGGCGAGGACGTCCCGCCCCTCACGCGCCGGCTCGTCGTGGCGATCCTCCTGCATGCGCGCCGGCTCCTCGCTCAACCCCGGCGCACCGGGATCCCGGCGCTCGCCAGGTGTGCCTTGGCCTCGGCGACGCTGAAGCGGCCGTAGTGAAAGATCGAGGCACACAGCACCGCATCGGCCCCGGCGCGCAGGGCCTCGGCGAGATGCTCGAGCTCCCCCGCCCCGCCGGAGGCGATCACGGGCACGCCGACGGCCTCGCTGACGGCGCTCGTGAGCGGGAGGTCATAGCCGTCGCTGGTGCCGTCGCGGTCCATGCTCGTGAGCAGGATCTCGCCGGCGCCGCGCTCGACGGCCTCGCGCGCCCACTCCACGACATCGCGCCCCGTGGCCGTCC
>DASZNB010000068.1:0-9805 GCA_035551395.1 Solirubrobacteraceae bacterium
GGCGTCGAGCACCGCTCGACGCAGGGCCTCCAGCGGCGTCCTGGGCGCGTTCGCCGGCGGGCCCGCAGCGTCCGCGCGGGGATCGGAGGGATGCTCGGTCATGGTTCCGGGGTCGACGTTGCGATACTAGCCATGTGAACGACCAAGACTCAGGCGCCGAGCGCCACATAAACATCCACCTCTCACCCGAGATCATGGGCGGCGTCTACGCGAACTTCGCCAACGTCAGCCATTCCGACTACGAGTTCACCGTCACCTTCGCTCGCGTCGACCACGAGGTCGAGTCCGACGAGGTCCCCGGCGTGGTCGTCTCCCGTGTGAACCTCTCGCCGCGCTTCATGCGCGAGCTGATCGATGCGATGGAGGACAACTACTCCAAGTGGCGTACCCGCGAGGGGATCAAGAACCTGCCCGAGTACGGCGGCGGCGAGACGGGGACCGAGCCGGAGCCCGAGTACGGCGGCGAGACGGGGACCGAGCCGGAGCCCGAGTAGCGCCGCCGCACAACGCCGCCGATCGGCTCGCTCGCGAGACGCGTGACCGCGAGCTTGCAGCGAGATGAGCCGCCGGTGGCCTGGAGAATAGGGGTGTTCGTACCCTGCAACGATGAAGGTCGCCGTCATCTCTGACATCCATGCCAACCGGCACGCTTTCGAGGCCACACTCGACGCCGTTGCCGCCAGTGAGGCCGCCGAGCTGTGGTGTCTCGGCGACCTGGTCGGCTACGGCGCCGAGCCCGACGCCTGCGTCGAGCTCGCGCGCGAGCACGCCGCCGTCTGCCTCGCCGGCAACCACGACCTCGCCGTCACCGGCGAGATCCCGCTGGACGAGTTCTCCCGCGGCGCGAGCGTCGCCGCGCAGTGGACGCGCGAGGTGATCGCGCCGGAGAACCTCGCGTTCCTCGAAGGCCTCTCGGTCCAGGGCGAGGAGTCCTCGATCGGCCTCTACCACGCGAGCCCGCGGGACCCGGTGTGGGAGTACGTGCTCTCAACCCTGCTGGCCGAGCTGTGCCTCGACGCGCAGTCGCACCGGATCTGTCTGATCGGCCACTCGCACGTCGCCCTCTCGTTCGAGCGTCACGAGGGCGAGATGGCGAGCGGCGAGCCACAGCGGGAGGGCACGAAGCTCGATCTCGCCGACGGCGAGTGGCTGCTGAATCCCGGTAGCGTCGGCCAGCCGCGCGACGGCGACCGCCGCGCGTCCTGGCTGCTGCTCGACCTCGATTCGATGGCCGCCTCCTTCCACCGCGCCGACTATGACGTCGCCGGCGCAGCCGCCGCGATCCGCGCGGCGCGCCTGCCTGACTCGCTCGCCGAGCGGCTGGAGTACGGTCAATGACGATGCCAGGAGCCCCACGCTCGAGGATGGCCGGGGCACCGCGCCGCCGGACCACCGCCGCGCTCCGCGCCCTCGCGGCCGGCCTCGCGGGCGTCGCAGCCGCGCTGCTCGTGTCCTGCGCCAGCTCCGGCCAGGGCCTGATTCCCGCGAGCGCCGCCGGGCCGCTGAAGAGTGACTTCGAAGCGGTGCAGCAATCCGCCGAAAGTGCCAACGGCGACTGCAGCACCACCGAAGCGGCGCTGCGCAAGACCGAAGAAGACTTCAGCGCGCTGCCGCGCTCGGTCGACGCGGGACTGCGCAGCAACCTGCATCAGGGGATCGCGAACCTGCGCGTGCGCGCCCACGAAATGTGCATCCAGCCGGGCACGCAGACGGCGACCACGACCACCGCGACGACGACCACCGCACCCCCGACGACGACGAGCACGGCCACGACGACACCCACGCAGAGCACCCCTTCGACGACGCCGACGACGTCCGGTCCCGGCGGCGGGACCGCGGCGCCGGGTGAAGGCGAAGCCCCCGAATCCGGTGACGGGAACGGCAAAGGCAACGGCCACGGCGGAACCGGGGCCGGCGAAGGCGGGGCCGGCGGGGTCGGCGCGGGGGAACTGGAAGGCGCCAAATGAGCGCGGTGGAGATCGCCGGGCGCTACCGCCTCGAGGGACGTCTCGGCTTCGGCGGCATGTCGACCGTGCACCTCGCGATGGACATGCGCCTGGAGCGCCAGGTCGCGGTCAAGCTGCTCGCCGAGCACCTCGCCGACGACCCCGCATTCGTCTCCCGCTTCCAGCGCGAGGCCCAGGCGGCCGCGCGCCTGGTTCACCCGAACGTCGTGCAGGTGTTCGACTCGGGCCGCGACGAGCGCACGGCGCAGTACTTCATCGTGATGGAGTACATCCAAGGTCACTCCTGCGCGGAGATCCTGCGCGACGACGGCTGGGTCGAGGTCGACGAGGCGCTCGCGATCATCGAGCAGGCCTGCGAGGGGTTGCACTACGCGCACCGCCACGGGGTCGTGCACCGCGACGTCAAGCCCGGGAATCTGCTGCGCGCGCGCGAAGGCGAGGTCAAGCTCGCGGACTTCGGAATCGCCAAGGCGACGGAGCAGTCGAGCATCACACAGGTCGGCTCCGTGCTCGGCACCGCCGCCTACCTGGCGCCTGAGCAGGCGCGCGGCGAGGAGGCCGGGCCAAAGGCCGACCTGTACGCGCTCGGCGTCGTCACCTATCAGCTGATCTCCGGTCGCCTGCCCTACGAGGCCACCTCGCTGACGGAGCTCGCGCTCAAGCAGCAGCGCGAGGAGCCGCCGACGCTCGACACGCTCGTGGCGGCCGTACGCCCGGAGCTGGCCGACGCCGTCGCGATCGCCCTCGCGCTCGACCCTCGCGAGCGTTACAGCACCGCGCGCGACATGGGCCGGGCGCTGAGCGACGGGGCCAAGGGCATCGCGCCCGGCGAGCGCCCGGCGCCGGTCCGCAGCGCGCCCGCGACGCAGGCCACCAGCGTGCTGAGCGGCTCCCGCCGCGACTCCCCGCCGACACGCGCCGTCGCCACCCGTCGGCCACGACCGGGGCCCGCGCGCGCAACGCCATCGCCCGCCGCCTCGGTGCGCCCCCCGAGAGAACGCAGGCGGCGGGGCCGCGGGCGCCTGCTCGGCATCCTGGTCGCGCTGCTCGCGCTCGCGCTCGTGATCGTCGCGATCGTGCTGATCAGCACGCCGGCGCAGACCAAGGTCGTGTTGCGCAACGTCGTCTACTCCGACGTCCAGCGCGCCACCTCCGCGCTCCAGCAGCTCGTTTCCGAAAACACCAAGTAGCGCCCTCGGCGCGGCGCAGCGCGCGTGCCGGAGCGCCGGGGGCCGCCGGTCCGGGCTGGCCCAGCCGACTACGCCATCCTTGAAGCCGACACCGATGCTCGCCGCGATCCTCAACGTCGAACACCTCGTTCAGGTCTTCGGCTATCCCCTGCTGTTCCTGATCGTAATGAGCGAGTCCGGCGGCCTGCCCGTCCCGGGCGAGACGGGTCTGATCACGGCTGCCGCGCTGGCGAGCCAGGGCAAACTCAAAATCGAGTTCGTGATCGCCCTGGCGGCGGCCGGAGCGATCGTGGGCGACAACATCGGCTATCTGATCGGGCGCAAGGGCGGGCGCTGGCTGCTCGAGCGCCCCGGTGCCTTCCAGCGTCAACGCCGGCAGGTCCTCACGACCGGCCAGCCGTTCTTCGAACGCCACGGACCGAAGGCCGTGTTCTTCGGGCGCTTCGTGCTCGGTCTGCGCGTGTGGGCCTCCTGGCTGGCGGGAGCCACGCGCATGCACTGGCGATCGTTCGTGCTGTGGAACGCACTCGGCGGCATCACCTGGGCGACGGCGATCGGTCTGATCGCCTACTTCCTCGGGCACTCGGCCGGCAACGCCATCGAAACGTTCGGCCTCTTCGGGCTCGTCGCACTGGCGATCGCCGTCGTCACCGGCTTCGTGTTGCATCGGCGTCACGGACGCAGCCGGCAGGGGCCGGGGCAGGGTGCTGCCGGGACCGCCGAGGCCGGCGAGCTGCCCGAAGACTAGAGCTCGTCGCTCAGCAGGCGCTGCAGGGAGCTATCCGCTCCCACATATCGGCGAGCATGCTCAGCTCGGCCTCGGAGAAATGCGACAGGAAGTGCTCGCGAATGACCGCCAGGTGCGTGACGCGGGCTTCCTCGAGGCGCTCGCTTCCGGCCTCCGTCAGGCAGGCGTAAGACCCACGTGCGTCGTGTTCGCAGGAGCAGCGGACGATCAGCCCGTCCCGCTCCAGGCGATCGACCATTCGCGTCAGGCCGCTGCGCGAGAGCTGCGCCTGCTCGGCGAGATCGCACATGCGCATCCTGCCGCCACTCGCCTCGGTCAGGTGCTCGAGCACCTCATAGGAGGTCATCGGCAGCTGATGAGCACGCTCGAGTTCCGTGTCCAGCCGCTTCGCCAGACAGGCGTGCGCGCGCAAAAGTCCGCGCCAGGCGCGCACCTCCCCGAACGTGAGCGTCTCTTGCTCGGAGACGGGGATCTTGAGTGCGGTCGCAGTCGTCGACATGGCGTTTCCCAGCTAAAGCGCTGCTGAAGCGAACATAGCAGCGTCCGGTCTGCACGCTGGGGCGGACGCTGTCATCGCCGCGTCGCCCGCCATGCCCACAGCATCATCAGCGGCTGCAGCGGCAAGCGCGCGTACAGCGCCCAGCGTGGCACGCGCTTGAAGCTCTCGGGCTCGCGCGCCATGTACAGGTTGGCGGGGAACACGGCCGCGAGCAGGGCGATCAGCCCGAGCCCCGACAGCCGGCGCGTGAGCGGTATCAACACGCCGAGGCCGCCGGCCACCTCGGCCACCCCGCTCACCTGGACTACGCGCCTGGCGTCCGGCTTCAGGCGCGGCGGAACGATCGCCTCGTAGAAGCGCGGGTTGACGAAGTGGTTGACTCCGCCGGCGAGGAAGAACGCCGCGAGCATGCCGCGCGAGCGAGCCGACCCTCTGCCTGAAAGCTCCGCCTCCGTCATCGCCCCTCCCCGGGCCGTGGCCACGCCGGCCGCCGCTCGTTCGCTCCGCCGCACAATCTAGCGGGCCTCGATCAACGACCGACCGGTCATCCCCGGCGGCTGTGCGATCCCCAGCAGCTCGAGCATCGTCGGCGCGACATCCGCGAGGATTCCGCCGCTCGCGCGCATGCTCACACCGGGGCTCGTGAGGATCACGGGCACCGGGTTCATGGAGTGTGCCGTGTTGGGGCTGCCATCGGGCTCGAGCATGTGGTCGGCGTTGCCGTGATCAGCGGTGACCAGACACGCACCGCCGCTCTCGTGCACCGCGGCCACGACCGCGCCGAGGCACGCATCGACCGTCTCGATCGCCTCGACCGCGGCGGCGATCACGCCGGTGTGGCCGACCATGTCGGCGTTGGCGAAGTTGATGATGCCGAACCGAAACGCACCGCCGCCGTCGCCGCGCCAGGCGTCGACAAACGCCGCCGCGGCCTCCTCGGCGCTCATCTGCGGCTTGTGGTCATACGTCGGCACGTCCCGCGGCGAGGGCACCATCTCGCGGCGCTCGCCACGTAGCGGAGCCTCCTCTCCGCCGTTGAAGAAATACGTCACGTGCGGGTACTTCTCGGTCTCGGCCACATGCAGCTGCGAGGCCCCGGCGTGCTCCAGGACGAGCGACAGCGTCGTCGCGGGACGCTCCGGCGAGAACACGACGGGATAGCTCCAATCCTCCTCGTAGCGCGTCATGGTCGTGTAGCGCGAGACCACCCCCGCGCCGCCGCGGCCGTCCCAGCCTGGCAGCGCCTCGCCATCCTCGCCGAACCCGGGCTCGGCCAGCGCACGCGTGATCTCGCGCATGCGGTCCGGCCTGAAGTTGAACGCGATCACGCTGTCGCCGGGACGGATGCGCGCCTCCTCGCCGACGAGCGTCGGCGCGATGAACTCGTCCGTCTCCCCGCGCCGGTAGGCCTCGGCGACGGCCTGCTCGCCGGTGTCGAGGTGATGCGTGGCACGCCCCGCGACGAGCAGGTCGTAGGCGCGCTGGACGCGCTCCCAGCGGCGGTCGCGATCCATCGCCCAGTAGCGTCCCACCACCGATCCGACGCGAGCCCCGGGTGTGCGTTCGAGCTCGCGCAGGTAACCGGCGCCGGCGTGCGGGAGGGTGTCGCGACCGTCGGTGAAGGCGTGCACGATGAGATCCTTGACGGCCAGCTCGCGTCCGAGCCCGATCAGCGCGCGCAGGTGCTCGAGCGAGGAATGCACGCCGCCGTCGGAGACCAGCCCGAGCAGGTGGACGCGCTCGGCATCCGCGAAGGCGGCGCGAAGCACGTCGTGCTGCGCGAGTGATCCATCGGCGATCGCCTCGTCGATCCGCACGAGATCCTGGCGCACGATCGAGCCGGCGCCGAGGTTCAAGTGCCCCACCTCGCTGTTGCCCATCTGCCCTTCGGGCAGCCCCACCGCACGGCCGCAGGCGGTCAGGGTGGTGTGCGGGTAGGCGCCCCAGAGCTCGTCGAACACGGGTGTGCGCGCGAGCGAGACGGCGTTGCCGGGGCCAGGGTCGGCGAGACCCCAGCCATCGAGCACGATCAGACAGGCACGCGCAGCGGGCAGGCTCGCGGGGCCCGCCGGGAGGCTCATCGCGCGGCGGCGGCCACGATCGCCGCGAACGACTCGGCGTCGAGCGAGGCGCCGCCCACGAGCGCCCCGTCGATGTCGGGCAGCGCGAGCAGCTCGGCCGCGTTGTCCGGCTTGACCGAGCCGCCGTAGAGAATGCGGACCTGTTCGGCCGCCTCGGGGTCGCGGTCGCCGACAAGCGCACGGATGAACGCGATCGCCTCCTGCGCCTGCTCCGGCGTGGCGACGCGCCCGGTGCCGATCGCCCAGACAGGCTCGTAGGCGATCACGACTCGACCGAGCCCCTCCGTGGACACGCCGGCGAGGTCGTCCCTGATCTGCTGGCGCAGCTTGCGATCGGTGTCGTCGTTGTCGCGCTCCTGCTCGGTCTCGCCGACGCACAGGATCGGCAGCAGCCCCGCGTCGAGCGCCGCCGCCACCTTCAACGCCAGCGCCTTGTCAGTCTCGCCGAACAGGGCGCGTCGCTCCGAGTGCCCGAGCACCACCCCGCGCGCGTCGAGCTCGACGAGCATCGGCGCCGAGATCTCGCCCGTGAAGGCACCCTCCGGCGCCTGGTGCATGTTCTGCGCATATACCTCCACGCGCGAGCCCCGGGCGCTGTCGATCATCGCCCGCAGATCGGTGAACGGGACGCAGATCGCCACATCGACTCCATCGACGGCCGAGACGCGCGGCAGCAGCGCCTGGATGTAGTCCTCAGCCTGCTCCTCCGTCTTGTGCATCTTCCAGTTTCCCGCGATCAGCGGCGTGCGGGAGCTCAGCGTGCCAACCCCCCTGCGACGCCGACGCCGTCGAGCGCCTGCACGCCCGGCAGCGTCCTGCCCTCGACGAGCTCCAGCGTGGCGCCTCCGCCGGTCGAGAGATGATCGACTGCATGCTCGAGCCCGAAGCGCGCGAGCGCCGCGGCCGAGTCGCCGCCGCCGACCACCGTCAGGCCGGGGGCGGCCGCGACGGCTTCGGCGACCGCACGCGTACCGCCGGAGAAGGGCTCGAGCTCGAATGCGCCCATCGGCCCGTTCCAGAACACCGTCCCGGCGCGGGCGATCTCGGCGCCGTAGCGCGCGGCGGTCGCGGGGCCGATGTCGAGCCCCATCCAACCCTCCGGTACCTCCACCCCGTCGAGTACGCGGTGGGGCGCGTCGACTGTGAGGCGCTCGCCGATCACGAGGTCCACGGGCAGCTCGATCCTGGCGTGGCCGGGTTGCGCCGCCTGCGCGAGCGCGCGGCGCGCGTGCTCGGTGTCGCCTTCGTCGCACAGCGACTCGCCCACGGCATGGCCCCGCGCACAGAGGAACGGGAAGCACATCGCGCCGCCGATGATGACCACCTCGGCGATCTCCAGGAAGCGGTCGATCACGGCGATCTTGTCCTCGACCTTGGCGCCCCCGACGATCGCCACGAGCGGGCTGGCGGGATTCTCGAGGATCCGGGTCAGCGTGCGCACCTCGCGTTCGAGCAGGCGTCCGGCCGCGCTCGGCAGCAGGTGCGCGACGCCCTCCGTGCTGGCGTGCGCGCGGTGGGCCGTGCCGAAGGCGTCGTTGACGTACACGTCGGCGAGCTCCGCCAGGGCGCGCGCGAACTCGGGGTCGTTGCGCTTCTCGCCAGAATCGAAGCGGACGTTCTCGAGCAGCAGGATCTCGCCCTCGCCGAGCTCGTCGCTGAGGGCCTTGACGCGCTCGCCGACCACCGCCGGGGCAAGCGCGACCTTCGCGCCCGTCAGCTCGCGCAGGCGATCGGCGACCGGAGCCATCGACAGTGCCCGATCAACCCTTCCTCCCGGGCGTCCAAGGTGTGAGACGAGCACGAGCCGGGCGCCGCGTGCTCGCAGCTCTTCGATCGTCGCGAGTGCCGCTGTGATCCGGGTGTCGTCGGCGACGACCGCGTGTCCATCCGCGCCGTCGGCCAGCGGCACGTTGAAGTCGACCCGCACGAGCACACGCTTGCCCTGCACGTCGACGTCGTCGAGGCTCCTCATCCTGTCGTTCCCATCGCGTCGCGCTCCCTCACGATATCCCCCTCACGCGTCCCGCTGGCCGCGCCTGCCCCCCGCCCCGGCTCACAGGACCCTCTGCACCAGGTCCACCAGGCGGTTGGAGTAGCCCCACTCGTTGTCGTACCAGGCGACCACCTTGAGCATCGTGCCATCGACCACCGCCGTCAGCTGCGAGTCGACGATCGACGAGTACGGCGAGGAGACGATGTCGCTGGAGACGATCGGGTCGGAGGTGTACTGCATGATGCCCGCCAGCGGGCCGCTCGCCGCTGCCGCCTCGAGGGCGGCGTTGACCTCCTCGACGCTCGTCGCACGCGGGCACTGGACCGTCAGATCGACCACCGACCCGGTTGGAACGGGTGCTCTGATCGAGAAGCCGTTGAGCTTGCCGAGCAGCTCTGGAATCACCAGGCCGATCGCCTTGGCCGCGCCGGTCGAGGCGGGGATCAAGTTGATCGCCGCGGCTCGCGCGCGACGAAGGTCTTTGTGCGGCAGATCCTGCAGGCGCTGGTCGGCCGTGTAAGCGTGGATCGTCGTCATCAGCCCGCGCTCGATGCCGACCGTGTCGTTGACGACCTTGGCCACCGGCGCCAGGCAGTTGGTCGTGCAGGAGGCGTTGGAGATCACGTCGTGGGCTTCGCGGTCGTACACCTCGTCGAAGTTGACGCCGAGCACGACCGTCGCGTCCGGGTTGGTGGCCGGTGCCGAGATGACCACCTTCTTCGCGCCCTGCGCGAGGTGCTTGGCGGCGCTGTCGCGGTCGGTGAACAGCCCGGTCGACTCGATCACGACGTCGACTCCCAGCTCGCCCCACGGCAGCGACGCGGGGTCGCGCTCGGCGAGCACCTTCAGCTCGCTGCCGTCGACCACCACGGCCGACCCGGCGTCCTCGACCGAGCCTGGGTAGGGACCGAGGATCGAGTCGTACTTGAGCAGGTGGGCGAGCGTACGAGAGTCCGTCAGATCGTTGACCGCCACCCACTCGATGTCCGCCGTGCCTGCGCCTGCTCGAGCCATGGCGGCGCGGAAGACGTTCCGGCCGATGCGACCGAATCCGTTGATTCCCACGCGTACGGGCATTCATTGCCTCCTGGAGCGAAAATGAACGATGCCGGGTCTGGAGTGCTGGCTGATCGGAGATCCCATCCGATCGCCGATCAGTCCATCGCCCGGCCTGCGGGGAGGCTATCAGCGCCCGCGCGGGCCCAGCCGTCAGCTTCCGCTCGCCGACTCGTTGCGTAGCAGCCGGTAGGTCAGCGTCGCTGCGGCGCCGCCGGTCAACGCCGCGGCGGTGAGCGCCCGCAGCGACGACGGCCTGCTCCCGGCAGCT
>DASZNB010000069.1:0-2625 GCA_035551395.1 Solirubrobacteraceae bacterium
AGCGCGCGCTCGTCGAGCTCGCCATCGCTCCGAGCCCCGTCGGCAGCACCGGCGAGCGGGGCGTCGTGGCGATCGACGTCGGCGAGCGCGTCGTCGGGCTCGTCCCACTCGTACAGGCAGTGCGTCGCCGAGCCGAGCAGGCGGCAGGCGACGCGCAGCTGCTCGCCGAGCTCGAGCCAGGCGTCGGAGACGGCCGGGGTCTCGGCGGACAGCAGCGCCTCGGCCTCGTCCAGGAGGCCGGCCAGGCGCCGGCGGAAGCGCTCGATCTCCGCACTCGCGGCGGCCCCGGCGTTGCGCCAGGCCTGATGCTGCGGGGACTCCGGTAGGAGCGGACGCTCGCCGGCGTCGCGCAGGCGCCGCAGCCGCTCCTCGCCCTGGCGCGTCGGCGCCCACGCGATCACGCCATGACGGCGCACGCTCGCGAGCTCGCCGGCTTCGCCGAGCGCCTCGAGGCGTCGGCGCACGTGGCGGGCCGCGCCCGAGCGGCGCGGGATCGACAGATGCGCCAGGATCGCGGAGATCGGCGCCCCGCGCGAGGCGCCGTGACGATGCAGCGATGCTCGCTGTACGGCCGCGAGCACGAGCGGATCGTCCGGCCGCGCCGGGTCGCTGTCGCCTCGCACGGGCTGCCTTCTGGACACCGGGCCTCCTCTCGCCGGGAGCGCCGAGCGGCTGATCTCGATCTCCGACCGTACACCCAGCGGGCGCCGAGCGCCGGGCTGAGCGACAATCGTGGGGCATCGAGGTGAGCGACTCGGTGCCGGGCCCGGGGTGTTGACGCGCCGCCGGGCCACAATTTGCAGGACGCCCTCAAGGCTAGATCGTGCGTCTGCCGGGGGCAAGCCAAACTCCGACGAAATTGCCGTTTTGGCACACGCGTGGCACGCCCGTGACACACCTGTGTGCCCTGTGTGAGCCTAGGGTGGGCGCCGCCCGGACGGCGTAGCCAGATCGGCCAGATTGTCCAGCCGGGACAGTTGTGGCCATCTGTCTCGGTCAATAGACTCGCGCGGGAATGATCTCCGGCGGAGGTACGACGATCGATGTGCCGAGCTCGCATCCGTCGCCGCCCGGGGACGCGCCGCACGAGCCGGCTGTGCGCCTGCTCGAGATGCGCAAGACCTACGGCGACGTGGTCGCGGTCGAGCGTCTGTCGCTGGACGTGCTGGCGGGCGAGTTCTTCACGCTGCTGGGCCCGTCGGGGTCGGGCAAGACGACGACGCTGCGAGTGATCGCCGGCTTCGAGCTGCCCGACTCCGGCCGCGTCGAGCTGCATGGACTCGACGTCACCCGCAGCCCGCCCTACCAGCGTGCGGTCAACACCGTCTTCCAGGACTACGCCCTGTTCCCGCACATGAACGTCCGCGACAACGTCGCCTACGGCCTGCGCGTCAAGGGCATGGGCAAGCGCGAGCGCTCCGAGCAGGCGATGGAGGCCCTGCAGATGGTGCGCCTCAGCGGTGTCGAGGAGCGCCGCCCGATCCAGCTCTCCGGCGGACAGCGCCAGCGCGTCGCGCTGGCGCGCGCGATCGTCAACCGTCCCCGCGTGCTGTTGCTCGACGAGCCGCTCGGCGCGCTCGACCTCAAGCTGCGCCAGGAGATGCAGCTCGAGCTGAAGGCGATCCAGCGCGAGCTGAGCGAGCGCATCACCTTCATCTACGTGACCCACGACCAGGACGAGGCGCTGACGATGAGCGACCGCATCGCCGTCTTCTCCGACGGGCGCATCGAGCAGGTCGGCACGCCGGGTGAGATCTACGAGCGCCCGGCAAACGAGTTCGTCGCCGGCTTCGTCGGGACCTCCAACGTGCTCGTGCGCGACGGGCGCTCCTATCTGGTGCGACCCGAGCGCATCCGTATGCTCGCCGACGGGGAGTCCGACGCACGGGCGATCGGCGGCGTCGTCCGCGAGGTCGCCTACCTCGGGCCCGTCACCCGCTACGTCGTCGAGACGGACGCGGGCGAGACGCTCGTGGCGCTGCAACAGAACCTCAACATGTCGGCCGCCCAGGCGCAGCAGCAGCGCGGGCGCCACGTGCGGCTCGTGTGGCGGGCCGAGGACGCATCGACGCTGGATACAACCAAACAGGAGGAGACGCGATGAGGCTTGCGAAGATCGACTGGGGCCTGGGGGCCGTGCTGGCGGTGATGGTCGTCGGCGTGAGCGCCTGCGGCAGCTCATCGACCACCAAATCCTCCGCCAACCTGCCGACGAGCATCGGCAAAGCCGAGGGCCAGCTGAACCTGGTCGCGTGGGAAGGCTACGCGCAGCCAGAATGGGTCAAGCCCTTCGAACAGCAGACGGGCTGCACCGTGCACGCCAAGTACGCGGGCTCCTCCGACGAAATGGTCACGCTGATGCGCCAGGGTGGCGGCAGCCAGTACGACATGGTCTCGGCCTCCGGCGACGCGAGCCTGCGCTTGATCCGCGGCGGAGACGTCGCCGAGATGAACGTGGCGCTGGTGCCGGAATGGAAGAACTTCATCCCGCAGCTGCAGTCCCCGCCGCACAACACCGTCAACGGAAAACACTACGGGATCTCGCTGCAGTGGGGTCCGAACATCCTGCTCTACAACTCCAAGTCGATAACGACCGCGCCGACGAGCTGGTCGGCGATCTACAGC
>DASZNB010000070.1:0-3624 GCA_035551395.1 Solirubrobacteraceae bacterium
CTACGACATCCGCTATCCCGGCCACGAGCGCCAGGCGGGCAGGCCGCTGCGCACCTCCAGCGCCTATCCCTGGCACGCAGAGCACGGCGCGGCCTTCGGCGAGAAGTCCGGTTGGGAGCGCGTCAACTGGTACGAGGAGAACGCGCCCGCCGGCGTCGAGTCGCTGCGCCCGCGCGGCTGGGCGGGAATGCACTGGTCGCCGGCGATCGGCGCCGAGCACAGCGCGGCGCGCGAGCGCGCTTGCCTGTTCGACGAGTCGTCGTTCGCCAAGCTGGAGATCGCGGGCGCGGGCGCCGCGGACTTCCTCGAACGGCTGTGCGACAACCGCGTCGCACGGGACGTCGGGGCGATCACGTACACGCAGATGCTCAACAGCCGCGGCGGGATCGAGTGCGACTTCACGGTCACCCGCGTCGAGGAGGACGTCTTCTCGATCGTCACGGGCACAGCCTTCGGCAACCACGATCTCAGCTGGATTCGCCGCCACGCGCCAAACGACGGCAGCGTGCGCTGCGCGGACGTGACCGCACGCTGGGCGTGCTTCGCCGTGTGGGGGCCGCGGGCGCGCGACGTGCTCGCCCCGCTCACCGACGACCCGCTCGAGTTCGGCTACATGCGCATGCGCGAGATCGCGGTCGGCGACGTGCCGGTTCGCGCGCTGCGCGTCACCTTCGTCGGCGAGCTCGGCTGGGAGCTGTACTGCCCGACGGAGTACGGCGCGGGACTGTGGCGCAGCTTGTGGCAGGCCGGGCGCGAGCACGGCATGCTCGCGGGCGGGTATCGCGCGATCGACTCGCTGCGGCTGGAGAAGGGCTACCGCGTGTGGGCGGCGGACATCACTCCCGACGAGACTCCGTACGAGGGCGGCCTCGGGTTCTGCGTCAAGAAGGAGGGCGGGTTCCTCGGCGCGGACGCGCTCGGAGTCGCCGGCGAGGAGCCGCCCGCACCGGCCCGGCGGCTGCGCTGCGTCGTGCTCGCCGATCCGCGCTCGGTCGCACTCGGCAACGAGCCGGTTCGCCGCGGCGATCAGATCGTGGGGCGCGTCACGAGTGGCGGCTACGGCTACACCGTCGAACGCTCGATCGCCTACGCCTACCTACCTGCCGAAGTCGAGCCGGGTGCGGCTGTGGAGGTGGACATCTTCGGCGCGTGGGTCGCCGGCGAGGTGATGCGCGAGCCGCTGTTCGATCCGCGGGGCGAGCGGGTGAGGGGCTAGCGCCGCTGTTCGGTCCGCGGGGCGAGCGGGTGAGGGGCTAGCGCCGGCGTCTCGAGCCCCGCTCGCGCATCGAGCAGGAGATCTGCTCGTCGTCGAGTGCGGTAACCGGCATCGGCGTCGCCCGGCGCCGGTCGGGGCGCAGGCCGTCGAGAGCGATCACGAGCGTCCGTCGCCAGACCTCCGGGGAGGCCTCGCGCGTGTAGTCGGCGACTTCGCCGATGGCGTGCTGCAGCAGCAGCAGGTCGGAGATCGAGAGATCGTCGCGCACGACGCCTGCCTGCTGCGCGCGCTCGAGCACCATGGCGACGATCGGCTGGATCCGCCGGCGCCCGCTCTCGATCCTGGCATGGGCCGTAGAGGTGCTCAGGAGCAGCTCCTTCAGGCCACGGTCCTGAACCTGGAGCTCGAGCGAGCGCTCGAGGAAATGCGTGACGGCCCGCCACGGATCGGCGATCTCGAGGCTCTCGCTCGCAACCAGCAGAATCTCCTCCAGCCGGTCCTCGAAGAGCGCGTCGATCAGCTGCTCCTTGTCGGGGAAGCGGCGGTACACCGTGCCGACGCCGACGCCGGCGTGGCGGGCGATGTCGTCGAGCGAGACCCCCAGCCCGCGCTCGGCGAAGACCTCGCGCGCGGCGTCGATGATGCGCTGGCGGTTTCGCTCGGCGTCCTTGCGCAGCGGTCGCTGTGTCGTTGCTGCCATGCCCGCATTGTAACGAAGTGGAGAACGTAACTCCAAGTGGAGGATATTGCTCCGGTTATGTGCTATGTTCGTCCGCAAGAAGTTGAGATGACCTCTCCACATTCAGATCGCGAGGACCCCAATGCGCCCGAACCCCGCCTCCACACAGCACGACCGCCGCTGGCTGATCCTGGCGGTGCTCGGCGTCGCGCAGCTGATGGTCGTGCTCGACGCGACGATCGTGAACATCGCCCTCCCCTCGGCCCAGCACGCGCTGGGCTTCTCCGACAGCAGCCGCCAATGGGTCGTCACGGCCTACGCGCTCGCGTTCGGCAGCCTGCTGCTGATCGGCGGTCGCATCGGTGACTTCTTCGGTCGCAAGCGCGCGCTGATCGTCGGCCTCGCCGGCTTCGCGGCGATGTCCGCGCTCGCCGGCTTCGCGCAGAGCTTCGGCGTGCTCGTGGTGGCCCGCGGCCTGCAGGGCGCCTTTGGTGCGCTGCTGGCGCCCGCCGCGCTGTCGATCCTGACGACGACCTTCAGCGAGCCGCACGAGCGCGGGCGCGCGTTCGGCATCTACGGCGCGATCGCCGGCGGCGGCGGGGCGATCGGGCTGCTGCTGGGCGGCGTGCTGACGCAGGTCCTCGACTGGCGCTGGACGATGTTCGTGAACCTCCTGTTCGCCATCCCCGCCGGGCTGGCCGCGGCGGTGCTGATGGTCAACGAGCGCCCCACCGTGCGGCCGAAGCTCGACCTTCCCGGCACGCTCGCGGCGAGCGCCGGCCTGTTCGCGCTCGTCTACGGCCTCGCGAACGCGGCGACGCACGGCTGGGGAGCGTCACTGACGCTCCTGGCGCTCGGAGCCGGCGCCGTCCTGCTCGTGGTCTTCGTGACCCTGCAAGCACGCGGACGGCACCCGCTGCTACCGCTGAGCGTCGTGCTGGACCGCGATCGCGGTGGCTCGTTTCTCGCGATCGGCGTGGTCGGCGCCGGCATGTTCGGCGTTTTCCTGTTCCTCACGTACTACCTCCAGCAAACGCTCGGCTTCACGCCGATCGAAACCGGCCTCGCGTTCCTGCCGATGATGGCGGCGATCGTCACGACGGCAACGCTCGTGAGCACTCGCGTGCTTCCGCGGACCGGCCCTCGCCCGCTGATCCCGACGGGGATGGTGCTGGCGGCGATCGCGATGCTGCTGCTGACACGCGTGGGCGTCAGCACCGGCTACGCCACCCACGTCCTGCCGGCGTTGATGATCACCGGCGTCGGCATGGGCCTCGTCTTCGCACCGGCGATGGCGACGGCGACGGGTAACGTGCCGACCGAGCACGCGGGTGTCGCCTCGGCGATGGTCAACACGATGCAGCAGGTCGGCGGCTCGATCGGCACGGCGCTCTTGAGCACGTTCGCGGCGAGCGCCGCCGCGAGCTACGTGACCGCGCATGGCGGCCCCTCGCGTGCCGTCCTCACGGCCTCCGCCGTCCACGGCTACACGACCGCATTCTGGATCTCGGCTGGCCTCTTCCTGGGAGGCGCCCTGCTGACCAGCCTGCTGCTGCGTTCGGGAGCGCAGGAGCTCGACCCCGGGGCGGCTCCGGTGCCCGCGCACTGACGCCGGCCATTCAAGAGGGAGTTTGGGCGGGGCTGCTCAGCCGGACGTGCGCGCTCGCTCAGCCCGACGTGCGCGCCGCTCAGCCCGACGTGCGCTCGGCGGCGCGCCTGTACGCCGGGC
>DASZNB010000071.1:0-18655 GCA_035551395.1 Solirubrobacteraceae bacterium
CTCGCCGGCGGCCTGCCGGAGCCGGACGTGCTCGCGATCGACGCCGGACACGGCGACGCGGAGGACCTGCGGGAGCTGCTGCGGGCAAGCGGCCTCGATCGGCGCATGCAGGCCGCCCGCGCGGTGCTCGTGGCGGTTGCGCGCCTCGACGAGACGACGCTCGCGGCCAGCCCCGCCTTCGAGATCGCCACCAGGGCTCGCCAGGCCGGTGTGCCCGCCTACGCGATCACGGCCGCGAACGGGCTCGACGCCTTCGACGCGCGCGTCCTCGACCTGCAGCTGGTCCTCGAGGCGCGCGGGTCACGGGGCTTGACCGCCGCCGCCCGGCGGCTCGCCGGCGTCGTGTGATCAGGACTGGCAGCCCGGACACCAGAAGGTCAGGCGATTGTTCTCGCCCTGACCGCGCTGGAGGATCGTCGTGGCGCAACGCGGGCACGGTCTACCGGCGCGCCGGTAGACCGTGCGCGGGCGGGCGCCGTGGCCGCCGTCGAGGACTCGGCGCATGCGCTCGCGGGCGAAGCCGACGAGCGCCAGCGCCTCCCCGTCGCTCACCTCGGCGAGGCTCCGCCACGGGTTCACGCCGAGCGCGAAGCAGCACTCGTTCTTCCACAGGTTGCCGATCCCGGCGACGAGCGCCTGATCGAGCAGCGCGTCCCCGATCGGACGGCCCGCCTCGGTGGCGCGCAGCCGGCGCAGGAACGCGCCGGCGTCGAAGCTCTCGCCGAGCACGTCCGGGCCGAGCGCGGCGAGCTGGGGATGCGAGCGGCTGCGCGCGTCGCTGAGCAGCTCGAGCACGGGACCGTCGAACTCGACGACCTCCCACCCGTCGCAGCGCACGACGATCCAGGCCCGCCGCGACGCGCGCCGCCAGCGCTGGCCCTCGCGGTAGACCCCCCAGGCGCCCGTCATGCGCAGGTGCGAGTGGAGCGTGAGGCCGCCGGCGAAGCGCACGAACAGGTGCTTGCCGTGCGCGTCGACGGCGCGCACGGCACGGCCTGCGAGCGCCTGCGGCCAACCGTCCTGCGCGTGCCGGGGCTGCGGCGTGAGGATCTCCTGCGGCACGCGGCCCTCGAGCACGGCCCGGATCCGCCGGGCTGCGTGGTGGATCGTGTCGCCCTCGGGCATTGCGCTTGAAGATGGCAGAGCGACGCCTGCGCGCCCTGGCTACGCGCCCTGCCGTTCGCGCGCGCGAAGCTCAAGGCCGCTCACAGGAAGCACTGCCCCTCGCCCCGGTAGGTCGGGACCTGATCGACGATGCGCTCGCCTTCGAGCAGGTGCAGGCTCGCGAAACGCTCGCAGAGCTCGCCGGCCTTGGCGTGGCGCATGAACACGCGATCGCCGATCGCCAGCGAATCCGCCGCGTCGCCGAGCAGCGGCGTCTGGACCTCGCCGGCTCCCTCCTGGCGGTCCAGCCGCAGGCCGGCGGGGAGGTGCGGGCTGGGCAGGCGCGTGCTTTCGGCCGGACCCGAGGCCGTGTAGCCGCCGCCGAGGGCCGTGACGACTCCCGGCCCGGGGCGGCGCACGACGGGCAGCGCGTACATCGCCGCGGGCCGCGGCGCGAAGGCGGTGTAGGCATCGAACAGCGTCGGTCCGTACAGCCCCGAGCCCGCGGTGATCTCGCTGACGGCCGACTCCGCGGCGCTCAGCTCGAGACTGCCGGTCCCGCCGCCGTTGACGAACTCGAGCGGCGCGCCGGCAGCGGCGCTCTGCTCGCTGACGGCGGCGACGATCTCGGCGCGACGGGCCGCCAGCTCGCGGGCCGAGCGAGCCTGCATCGCACGGATCGCCGCCCCCCGCAGCGGCCGGCCCGGCGGTGCGTCGCCGACGCCGGCGATCTGCGCCTCGTAGGCCATCAGCCCGACGAGGCGCAGCGCGTCGCGCGCGAGGATCGCGCGAGCCAGCGCGACGGCCTGCTCGACGGTGTGCACGGGCGAGCGCTTGACGCCGATGCGCACGCGACCAGCGAGCGGCCACCAGCTCGAATCGATGTCGATGCACACGCGGATCCGATGCGCCGGCGCCGAGCCGACGGCCCGCTCGATCAGCGTGAGCTGCTCGACGCTGTCCACCATCACGGTCACCGGCAGCCCCTCGGCCAGCGCTCCGAGAGCGACGCTGTCGGAGCTCGGGTAGGCCACGAGCAGGTCGCGCTCGCCGTGGGAGGCGAGCCACAGTGCCTCGGGCAGCGTGAACGCGAGCGTGCCTCGAAAGCCCTCGCTCGCGAGCACGCGCTCCTGCAGCGCGCGGCAGCGCACCGACTTGCTCGCCAGGCGGATCGGCTTCGGCGCCGCCCGCCGGCGCATGTCGGCGGCGTTCGCCCACAGCGCGTCCATGTCGATCAGCGCGAACGGTGCCTGCAGCTCAGCGGTCGCGCGTTCGAGGCGCGCGTGCCGGGAGTCAGCCATCGCTGGGCTCTCGCTCGCGATCGTGGACCGGACCCAGCACCCGCTCGGTCCAGGCGTTCGCGAAGCGTGCGTCTGGATCCAGGCGCGCTCGGATCGCCTGGAAGCGATCCCACGCGGGGTAGCGGGGACGCAGGCCGGCGGCGCTCTGAAAATGGCGCTTGCCCCAGTGCGGTCGCCCGCCCAGCTCCTGCATGATCTCCTCGACGGCGCGGAAGTACGGCTCCCAGGCCATGCCCTCGAACATGTGCACGGCCACGTAGCCGCTGTCGCGACCGCCGGCGGGACTCAGCAGCGCGTCGTCGCCGGCGACGGTGCGCACCTCGATCGGAAACGGCACCGCGAAGCCACGGCCGGGGATCATCTCCAGCACGCGCGTGACCGCCTGCGGGGTGTGCTCGCGCGCCAGCGCGTACTCCATCTCGGTGAAGCGCACGAGGCGGGGGCTCGCGAATATCGCCGCTGAGCTCTCGAGCCGCTCGCTGCGGCCGGCCAGGCGCGTGACGAGCCGGTTGAGCTGCGGGATGCGCTGCGGCCGGCGGCGCCCGAGGCGGCAGGCCAACGCGAAGGCGTGGTTCGTGAGCAGCACGTCGTTCAGGTACGCCGAGGTGCGGCTGCGCGGGCGCGGCTGCTCGTCGGTGCGGTTGTTCGTGCGCGTCAACGCGGTGCCGGCGTGCGGAAAGGCGTAGAACTCGAAATGATCGTTGCCCAGCGCCAGCTCCTCGAAGCGCTCGAGCGTGCGCGCGAGCGACGCCGGCGCATCTACTCCTCGCAGTGTGAAGGCAGGCACGCACTGGAGCGTGACCTCGGTGATCACCCCGAGCGCGCCGAGCCCGACGCGCGCAGCGCGGAACAGCTCGCCATCGCGCTCGGCCGAGCACTCGAGCATCGATCCATCGGCGAGCACCAGCGTCAGCGCGCGCACCTGCGAGGCGATGTTTCCCAGGCGCGCGCCAGTGCCGTGCGTGGCGGTCGAGATCGCGCCCGCGATGCTCTGCGCGTCGATGTCGCCGAGATTCTCCAGCGCCAGTCCGTGTGTGGACAGACGCCGGTTCAGCTCCCTGATCGTGATGCCGCCCTGCACGCGAACCAACCCCGATGAGCGATCGACGTCGATCACGTCGGCCATCCGGTCGAGCTTCAGCAGCAGCCCATCCGTGCAGGCGATGTCCGAGAAGGAGTGCCCGGCCCCGGCGACCCGCACGCGCCGGCCCGCGCGCGCCGCCGCCTCGATCGCCGCCGTGAGCTCCTCGGTGCTCGCGGGATGGACGATCGCGGCGGGCGTGCACGCCTCGTCGCCCGCCCAGTTGCGCCATCCGGCGCCGGCTTGGGATGGATCGCTAGGCTCGCTCATCAGATGACCGCGCCCGAGCCTACTGGGAGCCCGGCCGCGCGCGCCTCACGCGCTCGCTCGTTGCCGGGACCGGGCGCCAGGCGCGCGACGGTGATCGGCGCCGGCTCCTTCGGCACCGCGCTGGCCGTGGTGCTGGCCCGCGGCGGCCTGCGCACGACGCTGCAGACGCGCACGCCCGAGCAGGCGGCGCTGATCGATCCGGCTCGCGAGAACGCGCGCTACCTGCCGGGCGTCGAGCTGCCGCCGGCACTTCGGATCGAGCCCGCGACGGTCGGTGTGGCGCGCGCGGACCTCGTCTTTCTCGCTGTGCCCTCGCGCGGCCTCGGCGAGGTGATCGACAGGCTCGGCGCCTCCGGGCTGGGCAAGCGGACAGCGATCGTGTCGCTGGCCAAGGGGCTCGTCCCGCCGCACGGCGTCCCGCCGACCAGCGTCCTGAGCGCGAGGTTCGGCCCCGAGCGCGTGGCCTGCGTCGGCGGACCGGCGCACGCCCAGGAGATGGTCCACGCGGGCGCCGCCCTGGTCGCGGCAGCGAGCGAGCAGGAGCTCGCGCGCTCGCTCGCACAGGTCTTCAACCGCGCGGGGGTCGTCTGCGAGCAGTCCGATGACCCGATCGGCGTCGAGCTCGCGGGCGCGGCCAAGAATGCCGCGGCGCTCGCCGCCGGCGCAACCGAGGCACAGGGCCTCAACGCCGCGGGAGCCGCCGCCGGGCACATCTTTGCCGAGGTCTGGCGTTACGCCGAGGGTCTCGGCGCGCGACCGGAGTCGATGATCGGGTTGGCTGGGACCGGCGACCTGCTCGCCACCGCGCTCGCGCGCGAGAGTCGCAACCGGCGCGCCGGCGAGCTGCTTGCGGCGGGCGTGCCCGCCGCCGAGATCCCGGAGCGTGTGGGCCAGGCCGTCGAGGCCCTGGAGTCGGTGCCCCTGCTCGCACACGCGCTCGAGCAGGCCGGCGTCGGCGCGCCCGTCACGAGCGCACTCGGGAGGCTGGTGGCCGGCGAGCTTCCGCTCGACGACTGGGTCGCGCTGGTGCGCGCGACCGTGCCTCCGCCGGCCCTCTGGCGCAGACGCCCGCGCCCGGGCTTCCTAAGTCGCGCCTGGGCGCGCCTGAGCTCCGGCCCCGGCTGAGCGCCGGCGGGCGCCTGGCGCGCCGGCACCCGGGCACCCGGGCA
The DNA here is from genome assembly GCA_035551395.1 of Solirubrobacteraceae bacterium. Classification (GTDB taxonomy): domain Bacteria; phylum Actinomycetota; class Thermoleophilia; order Solirubrobacterales; family Solirubrobacteraceae; genus Palsa-744. The sequence goes on from DASZNB010000071.1 coordinate 4,926, forward strand.
CCCGGCTAAGCGTCGTCGGCGCCCATCAGGGCGGCGAGCACGGCTTCGTAGACGCCGCTGCCGTGGCCGGAGGCGCTCACGCGCACGTTCGCGTGCGCGGCGCTCGCCTCGCGCATCGTGGGGTCGTGCTCGAGGGCATTTGCGACGAGCCAGAAGTCGCCGACGGCGGCGGCGCACGCGAGATCCTCGCGCGAGTCTCCGACCGCGAACGTCTGCTCGCGCGAGTAGCCGCGGGCGCGAGCGTGGAATGCGACGGCGGTGGCCTTGGCTGCCCCGGCGGGAACGAGGTGATAGCCGCGTACGTGCGGCAGCTCGGCGAGCGCCGGCGAGCGCCGGCTGACCACGCCGTTGTCGACCAGCCGCAGGTTCCCGTGGCCACGCTCGGCGAGCAGCCGGTCGACCTCCAGCGCCTCGACGAGCCCGCGGAAGAGGTGCGAGACCTCGCGCTCGACGTGCCAGGGGTCGTGGTACTCCAGTCGCCCCGCGTAGTGCTCGAGCAGCAGCGCAGGCGCTCCGGAGCGCTCGATCTGCTCGGCGATGCTCAGCTCGCCCGGCAGCAGCTCCCCCGTCAGCCAGTGCTCCTCGCCGTCGAGCACGACGCCCGCGCCGGCCTCGAAGATGAACGAGCGCTGGCCGAGCAGGCGCGCGTCCTCGAATACCTGCGCGCGCCGGCGCCCGGACATCAGGACGACCTCCACGTCGGCGCGCAGGCACGCCTGGACCGCACGGACGCCGTCGATGCTGACCGCGCCCTCCCCGTCGTGCAGCAGCGAGGCGCCGCGGCCCAGCAACGTGCCGTCGAGGTCCAGGTAGACGCAGCGCCTGCGCACGGACGGACTCACGCGATCGTGACGCTCGCCAGCGGCGGACGTTCGAGCGGCGCGCCGCCGACGGGGCGCAGGCGCCCCTCCTGCTCGAGTCGGTGCGCGATCGTGGCGAGCACCGTCGCGGCCATCGGCGTGAGCGCCGACAGCGGCTGGTGGCGGTTGCGGTGCTCGTCGAGGTCGACCTGGGCGATCGCGTCCAGCCCGGCCTCGCGCCAGACGTCGATCAGCATCGCGGTCTCGACGCCGTAGCCGGTCGCGAACGGCAGCGCCTCGAGCAGCTCCCGACGCGCCGCGACCTCGCCCGCGAGCGGCTGGCGGATGCCCGCCAGCTCGGGATAGAACAGCGCGAGCGCAGGGCGCGCCATCAGGTGGTTGACGCGGCCTCCGCCCTCCGGCTCCTCGACGCCCGCTCGAGAGAACGGCCGGCGGTAGAAGGCCTTGACGAACGCGACCCCCGGCTCGCACACGAGCGGACCGATCAGGCCGGTCGCGAAATGCGGCGAGAAGCCCTCGCTGTCGGCGTCGAGGAAGCAGATGAGCTCGCCTGCGAGCATCGACAGCGCGCGCCACATCGCATCGCCCTTGCCGAGCACCGGCCCCTGCGCGGGCATCAGCTCGGACTCCTGCCAGACGACCGCTCCCGCGCGCTCGGCGAGCTCTGCAGTGCCGTCGGGCGAGGCCGCGTCGACGACGACGACCTCGTCGATCGCGCCCTCGGCGCGCAGCGCCAGCAGAGCCTCGACTATCCGCTCCACGGTCGCGGCGCATTCGCGTGCGGGCAGGCAGACGGAGACGCTCCGTGTCCGCTCGCTCGCGATCCGGCCGGAGGGATACAGCGAATGGTGGTAGGAGCGGGATGAAGCCCAGCGCTCGGCGACCGTCTGCGTCATCGCCTCTACTATCTCAAGTCCTTGGCCCTCGACCGCAGAACCGAGCCGTGGAGCGCGCTGCTTGACGCGGGTCGCGAGGACGGGCGCCTGGTGCGCGAGGCGCGCGAAGGGCCGGGCGAGGCTCGTCTCGTGGCGGTGCCGCCCGAGCTGCACCCCGACGTGGCGGCGGCGCTCGGCTCGATCGGGATCGAGCAGCTCTACTCCCACCAGGCGCAGGCGCTGTATGCCGCCAGCGAAGGCCCCACGATCGTCACGACCGGGACCGCCTCGGGCAAGTCGCTGTGCTTCAACCTGCCGACGCTGCACGTGCTCTGCGAGCAGGCCAGCGCACGAGCTCTGTATCTCTATCCGACGAAGGCGCTGGCCCAGGACCAGGCCCGGGCGCTTGGCGCGTTCGGGCTGAGCAAGCGCGTGCGCCCGGCGATCTATGACGGTGACACCCCGCGCGAGGCGCGCGCGCAGATTCGCAAGCGCGCAAACGTCGTGCTGACCAACCCGGACATGCTGCACGTCGGGATCCTGCCCAACCACGCCGCCTGGGCGGAGATGTTCGCGAACCTCGCCGTCGTCGTCGTCGACGAGGCGCACGTCTACCGCGGCGTGTTCGGCTCGCACGTCGCCAACGTGCTGCGCCGGCTGCGCCGGATCGCCGCCGCCTACGGCACCGAACCGCGCTTCCTGCTGACCTCGGCGACGATCGCCAACCCGCTCGAGCTGGCCGAGCGCCTGACGGGACTCGAGGACGTGCGCCTGATCGACGACGACGGCTCGCCGGCGCCGCACCGGCGGATCGCGGTGTGGAACCCGCCGCTGAGCGACGAGGCGCTCGGCACGCGCCGCTCCGCCCTCGGCGAGGCCGCGGAGCTGCTCGCACGGCTCGTGCGCGACGGCGCCCGCGCGATCTGCTTCATGAAGTCGCGTAAGGGAGTCGAGGTGCTCAGCCGCCTCGTCAAGCAGGACCTCGAGACGAGCGACCCGCGGCTGGCTGAGCTCGTGGCGCCCTACCGCGCCGGCTACACCGCCCAGCAGCGCCGCGAGCTGGAGGGTCGCCTCACGCGCGGGGAGCTGCGCGCGGTGATCACGACCGACGCGCTCGAGCTCGGCATCGACATCGGTGAGCTCGACGCGGCCGTGGTGGTCACGTTTCCCGGCACCGTCGCGTCGCTGCGGCAGATGTGGGGCCGGGCCGGGCGGCGCGGGCGTGGCCTGGCGGTCTTCGTCGCCGGCGAGGACGCGCTCGACCAGTTCTTCTGCCGCCACCCCGACGACTTCCTCGACCGTCCCGTCGAGGCGGCGATCCTCGACCACGAGAACGCGCTGATCTACCGTGCGCACCTACTGTGCGCCGCACACGAGGGCCCCCTCGACGGCCGCGACGCCGAGTTCCTCGGAGCGCGCTGGGAGGCTCACGCCGAGCTGCTGCAGAGCGCCGGGACGCTGCGCCGGCGCGGCGACACGCTCGCCGGCGCGTATGTCCCGAGCCGTCCGGGCACCTACCCCGCGGCGGAGGTGTCGCTGCGCTCGGCCTCGGCTGAGAGCTTCGCGATCGTCGACGTCTCCTCCGGCGAGCTGCTGGGATCGACCGAGGCGGCGCGGGCCCACTCGACCGTGCACGAGGGCGCCGTGTACATGCACATGGGGCGCTCGTATGAGGTGCGCGAACTCGACCTCGAACGCCGGCGCGCGCTGGTCGCGCCGTTCGACGGCGACTGGTACACGCAACCGAAGTCCGACACCGACACGGAGATCGTGCGCCTGCTCGACCGCCGCGAGGCGCTCGGGGTGACGCTGTCCTTCGGCGAGGTGAGCGTGACGGACACCGTCCTCGCCTATCAGCGCCGGCGCCTCTCCGACCACGCCCAGATCGACATCTCCGCGCTGGAGCTGCCTTCGACGAGCTTCGCGACCCAGGCCCTCTGGTTCGAGCTGGACGCGGGCGGGTTGAGCGAGACAGTGCCGCTCGAGGCGCTGCTCGGATCGCTGCACGCGACCGAGCACGCCCAGATCGCCGTTCTGCCCCTGATCGCGATGTGCGACCGCTGGGACATCGGCGGCCTGTCGACCAACTACCACCCGCAGACCGGCCTCGCCACGATCTTCATCTACGACGGCCATCCCGGCGGCATCGGCATCTCGCGCACGGCCTACCAGCGCTTCGAGGAGCTCTGCCGCGATGCCCACCGCCTGATCGCCGAGTGCCCGTGCGCGAGCGGGTGCCCGTCGTGCGTGCAATCGCCCAAGTGCGGCAACCTCAACGAGCCCCTCTCGAAGGCCGGCGCGCGCGCGCTGCTCGAGCTGCTCCTGAGCGAGGATGTCGAGCCCGCCCTGCCGGCTGCGCGCTGAGCGCCGCACCACGGCGCGCTCTGAACGGCTCCCGGCGTTGTTCAGGTAGGGGACGCCGGCACGTCACAATGACGCCGCCCCCGGCCGCTTCGCTGCGATCATGCTCGAGACGCTCCTCCACAGATCCACGTTCGCGCTCGTGCTCGCCTGCGCGCTATTGGCGAGCAACGTCGCGGCCGCTGAAGCCCCCTCTGCGCAGTCGCTGATCTTCGCGGGCGCGGGAGGACGCACGCCGCTGACCCAGTGGACGCTGCGCAGCGATCCCGGCGACCGCGGGCTCGCCTCCGGCTGGCAGCGCGGCGGCTTCGCCGGGCGAGAGGTCAGCGTCCCCAACGACGTCAACCCGCACTCCTACAGCGGCCGCGCCGGCGCCCGCAACTACGAAGGCTCGGTGGCGTGGTACCGGACGAGCTTCGCCGCAGCTGCCGCCGGCGAATACGCGCTCGACTTCCAGTCTGCGAACTTCCGCGCGACGGTCTGGGTGGACGGCCACCCGCTCGGCTCCCACCGCGGCTCCTACCTCGCATTCGAGCTGCGCGCCGAGCTCGCCGCAGGCACGCACACGGTCGTCGTGCGGATCGACTGGCGCAACCCCGGCGCACAGGCGCGCAGCGGCTTTCATCGCACCTGGTTCAACTGGGGCGGGCTGAACGGCGAGGTGGACGTGCGGCCGGTCGGCGCGAGCGAGCTCGCGGCGGCGGGGCTGCGGAGCTCGCTGCTGGCCGACGGCTCGGCGCGCGTCAGCGTGAGCGTCGAGGTGCGCAACCACGGGCCCCTGCGCACGCTGCGACCGGAAGGGACGCTCGTGCGCGGAGCACAGACGGTTGCGCTCGCCTTTGCGCCCGTCACGCTCGCCCATGGCGGCGCGACCCTCGCGAGCAGCACTGTCACGATCGCCAACCCCGCCCTGTGGTCGCCGGCGAGCCCGAGCCTGTACGAGCTGTCTCTGACAGTCGCAGGCGAGAGCAGCTATTCGGCGCGCGTGGGCGTGCGCGAGCTGAGCTGGCAAGGGGGGCGGCTGCTGCTCAACGGCAAGCGCCTGCTGCTGCACGGCGCCTCGATCCAGGAGGACGCCGCCGGACACGGAGACGCGCTCACGCCCGCCGATGAGGACGCGATCGTTCATCGCCTCCAGGCGGTCGGGGCCAACGCTGCGCGCGCGCAGCATCCGCTCGACCCGGCGCTGCTGGAACGCCTCGACGCGGCCGGGATCCTCGTGTGGCAGGGCATCGGGCCGGTCGAAGGCGCGGGTAACTGGTTCTCGACGACGCCGCGGCTGCTCGCCGAAGCCGAGAGCCAGGCCCGCACGGCTGCGCTGGCGGCGCAGCTGCACCCGTCGATCTTCGCCTGGAACCTGGTCGACGAGGTAGCCGGAAACGGCCACAACGCCGCGGAGGTCAGCTACGTTCGGTCGATGTCGCGCTGGCTGCACGCACACGACCCGACGCGGATGGTCGCCGTCGACGTATGGGGCGATCATCCGCCGCAGACGCCGGGCCCGCTGTACGCCGGCGTCGACGCCGTCGCCGAGACGGACTACTCGGGCTGGTATGACTCGCCGCGGGCATCGCCGGCGCAGCTCGCCGTGGCGATGCGCGGGCGCCTGGCGAGGATGGAGCGCACGTTTGCGGGCAAGGTGCTCGTGATCAGCGAGTTCGGCGCCGAATCCAACGGGCTGAACGCGGCCGGCAGTCCTGGCAGCTACGGCTACCAGGCGCGCCTGCTGGCGGCCCACATAGCCGTCTACGCGGCCGATCCGCGCGTCACCGCGATGTTCGTGTGGGTGCTCAGCGACTACCCGCTGACGCCGAGCTTCGAGGGCGGCTCGATCCGTGGCGTGCTTCCGCATCTCAAGCTGATCGAAGGCCTCAATCAGAAGGGCATGTTCACCTACGGAGGGCAGGCGAAGTCGGCTGTGGCCGCCGTCGCGCGGCTGTTCAGGGCGCTACCCGGAAGCTGAGCGTTTCGCGCGACGGCGATCGCCGCCTGCCGCACCGCGCCGAGGGGCCAGCGCGTCAGCCGCGCGCGAGCACGTAGATGCGAACGCGTCCGCTGGAGCTGGGCGCGGTGAACGAGCTCACCGCGTAGCTGTGCCCGCGGTAGCTGACGGCGCCCGAGGAGGGCAGCCGAGCCGGCCCGGGGGTGGTGCTTCCCGCGAGCTGGCGTGCGCCCGCGCGGACGTAGAGGAGGCCGTCGGTTAGCGTCCGGACGAGCTCGATGTAGGCCGCGAAGCTCGCCGGCCCGAGCTTGAAGCGGCGCGAGATCAGCTGGGCGGCGTGGCCGAGCTCGGCGCTGCGGATCTGCACGCAGCTCCTGGCCGCGAGGCCGCCTGCCACCGGCACGAGCAACGAGATGCGCAGCGGGCCGCCCGGGAAGGAGCGGGCGGCGAAGGAGAATGCCTCGTAGGTCCTGCCGCGGTAGCTGACGGAGCCGTGGTTGGGGATGCTCGCGGGCGCGGGCGTGAGCTGGCCCGCGACGGGTACCTGGTGCGAGCCGATGCGGAGTACGAGGGGCGCAGCGAGGAAGCGCGTGACGAGCTTGATGTAGCCGAGATCGTCCTGGACTGACAGCACGTAGTGCCCGAGCGCGCGGCCGTGCACGCGCAGGATTCCGCCGACGGGCGCGAGGATGTAGGGACCGCCGACGTCCGCGAGGACGCTCGCACCGCGCGTCACGCGCAGGCGCACCACGTGGGTGTGGGAGTAGACGAGCGTCGTGACGGCGGCTTTGACCGCTTCGCGGTCGCCCGCCGCGAGGGCGCTCTGCAGGGGAGCGAAGCCCTCGACCTGGCGCTGGTCGCTGCGCGTCTCAGAGCCCGAGCGCTCGCCCGCGTAGATGCGCGTGGCGACCATCCCGGCGGCCGTTGCGAGGGTCTCGGGAGCCCGGGTCCCGCACGCGGGCGCGGGCGTCGAAGCGGTGGCCGCGAGGCGCGCCCGGGGAGCGGTCGTGCCCGGCCGGCGGACATCGCTGCCCGCCGCGGAGGCGCCGCAGGCCGCGAGGGCCGTCGCCGAGACGGCGACTCCGAGGATCTGCACCGGACGGAGCTTCAGCATCAACTTCACGGTACCCGGGCTCCGCCTCGCCCAGCGCCCGGCACCGTGAGTCAGTTCTCACGCACGGTTGCCGCGGGCGATCTTGCGCAGATCGATGGTCGCGTCATACAGCTTCGCGTCGATGCCCTCCTCCAGCGCGACCTCGCGCAGGGGGCGTCCGCTGGCCGTGGCCTTCTTGACGATCACGGTCGCCTTGTCGTAGCCGATCGCGCCGTTGAGCGCCGTCGCGACCGCGAGAGTCGCCCCCGCGGAGGCGTCGGTGCCCGCGCGGTTGGCCTCGATCCCGTCGACGCACTTCTCGGCGAAGGCGCGCGAGGCCGCGGACAGCAGCTGCAGCGACTGCAGCAGGTTGCGGGCGATCAAGGGGATGCGCACGTTGAGCTCGAACTGGCCCTGCAGGCCGGCGACGGTGATGGCGGTGTCGTTTCCGATCACCTGCGCGGAGACCTGCAGGACGACCTCGGGGATCACCGGGTTGACCTTGCCGGGCATGATCGAGGAGCCCTTCTGCAGCTCGGGTAGGAGCAGCTCGCCGATCCCGGCGCGCGGGCCGGAGCCCATCAGCGCGATGTCGCCGGCGATCTTCGTGAGCGAGACCGCGATCACCTTGAGCGCGCCGGAGAGCTCGACGAGGGCGTCGCGTGTGGCCTGGGCCTCGAAGGGGTCGAGCGGCGCGGCGATCTGCTTGAGCCCGGAGTCCCGCCTCAGCCGCGCGCGCACCTTCTCGGCGAACCTCGGGTGGGTGTTCAGGCCCGTGCCCGTGGCGGTGCCGCCGAGCGGAATCTGCCCGACGTGCACGAGCGCGGCGCGCACGCGCTCCTGGCCGAGCGCCATCTGTGCGGCATACCCCCCGAACTCCTGCCCGAGCGTGACGGGCACGGCGTCCATCAGGTGCGTCCGTCCCGCCTTGACGACCCTTTGGAAGCTCTTCGCCTTCCTCGCAAAGGAGCGCTCGAGCTGCTTGAGCGCCGGCAGCAGCTCGCTCTGAGCGACGTCGAGGGCGGCGAGGTGGACGGCCGAGGGGAACACGTCGTTGGAGGACTGGCCCATGTTGACGTGGTCGTTGGGATGCACGCCCTCGCCCGCCAGCCTGCCGATGACCTCGTTGGTGTTGGTGTTCGTCGAGGTGCCCGAGCCGGTCTGGAAGACGTCGATCGGAAACTGCCCATCGTGATCGCCGGCGGCGATCTCCCTGGCGGCTTTCTCGATCCGCGTGGCGCTGCGCTTGGAGAGCAGTCCGAGCTCGCCGTTGACGGCCGCGGCGGCGCCCTTCAGGCGCGCCAGCCAGTGGATCACCGACACGGGCACGGTCTCGCCCGAGATCTGGAAGTTCTCGACGGCCTTCGCGGTCTCGCCGCCCCACAGCTGCTGGTTGGATGGCATGCCTGAACCCTATCCGCAGAACGCCAGGAGCTCGCGCGCCAGACCGACGGGGTCGTCATAGGCCATCAGGAACCCCGTGCTTTCGAGCACGCGCAGCTGAGCGCGCGGGATCGCGCGGAGGGCCTCCTCGGCGCTCGCCAGCGGGTACATCGGATCCTTGTCGGCCCACAGCAGCAGCACCGGCATCTGCAGGCGCGGGTACAGCTCGATCAGCTGCGCCTGCTCGCCGCGCGGCCAGCTGCGGGCGCACTTCCCCCACGAGCGCGCGAGGCTGGAGTTGCCACGCACGTCCGCGAAGGCGTGGCGCACGAGATCGGCGACGGCCGGGTTGCCGCGCACCGACAGGCGCATGCCGCGGGCGGGGGTGAACAGCGCACAGGCGGCGTAGGAGAGCAGGCCGTCGAGGCCCGGGATCCTGGCGGCCTGTGCGGCGAGCCGCCAGGCAGCGCGCGCCCGCGCGTGCTCGGGCGGGGCGTGGAGTCGGTTGGGCATCAGCACGAGGCGCGAGGGGTGAACCTGTTCGCGCAGGACCGCGTGCAGGAGAATCTCCGCGCCCGCGTCGTGTCCGGCGAGCATCGGCCTCGCGCCGAGCACCTCTGCGGAGAAGCCGCCGAGCACCTCGGCGAACCAGTCGAGCGTGTAGGGGTGGCGCGGGCGGTTCTCGGAGTCCCCGTGCAGCGGCAGGTCGGGCAGCACGACGCGGAAGCGGTCGGCGAGCTGCTCGACGGCGGGCTCCCACTCCTTGTGCGAGAGCAGCCCCGAGTGCAGCAGCGCCAGCGGCGGCCCGGTGCCGATCTCGCGGTAGGCCATGCGCGCGCCGTCGTGGTGGTGGTAGAGGCGAAGGCGCATCCGCCCATCGTAGGATCGAACCAAGCCACATGGTTGCGCGATCTCGATCACATCAACGCCCCCCACACCGCTGGCTGCTCGCCGGCGCGTGCGTGCTCGCGCTGACGCTGCTCGCCGGCTGCGGCGGGGCAAGCCCGGGCCCGGCGCTCTCGCTCGGGCCGCCGCGGGCGCTGCCCGCCTCGCGCGCCTCGCACGTCGTCGTGATCGTGATGGAGAACGCCGGGTACGGCGAAGTGATCGGCAATCCCCAGGCGCCGTACGTCAACTCGCTCGCGCGCCGCTACGGGCTCGCCACCAGCAGCTACGCGATCACGCATCCCTCGCTACCGAACTACCTCGCCTTGACCAGTGGGTCGACCGACGGGATCACCTCGGACTGCACCGGCTGCGCGGTCAGCGCGACGAACATCGTCGATCAGCTGGCCGCTGCCCGGATCTCGTGGCGCGCCTACTTCGAGGGCTTGCCGGAACCGTGCTTCGCCGGCGCCGGCGCCGGCGGATACGCGAAGAAGCACAACCCCTTTGCCTATTACCGCGACATCGCGAGCTCCCCCTCGCGCTGCGCGCGTCTCGTTGGCTTCGGGCAACTGGCGGCGGACCTGCGCGCGGCGAGCCTGCCGACGTACGTGTGGATCTCACCGAACCTGTGCGATGACGGCCACGACTGCGGGGTCGCGCAGGCCGACGGCTTCCTCGCCCGCACGGTCCCGGCGCTGCTGCGCGAGCTGGGGCCACGCGGAATGCTGGTGCTCACGTGGGACGAGAGCGTCTCCGACGCGGCCTGCTGCGGCGCGGCGGCGGGCGGACGGGTGGCCACGGTGCTCGCGGGGCCCGACGTGCGGCGCGGGGCCCGACTGGGCACGCCCGTCGATCACTACGGCGTGCTCGGCACGATCGAGGAAGCGCTCGGACTGCCGGCGCTCGGGGGCGCGGCGGATGCACGCAGTGGACGGCTGTGGGGGCTGTTCGCACGCAGGCCGCGCATCCGCTGAGGCGGGCGGCGGCTCACGGCGCGAGCGCGCGGCGGCGCACACCTACAATGGGCCGCCCCGTGAGCAGTCAAGGCCAACATCCGCTGCTCCCCGCTCGCGAGGTCGACCCGCGCCAGGAGCTGCCCGCGCTGGAGCTCGAGGTGCTCGCGCGCTGGCGCGCGCGCGACGTGTTCGCGCAGTCGCTGCAACGGCGCGAGGGCGCCGAGCAGTGGGTCTTCTACGAGGGTCCGCCGACGGCGAACGGGCCTCCTGGCTCCCATCACGTGCTCTCGCGCGTGTTCAAGGACGTCTACCCCCGCTTCCAGACGATGCGCGGCTACCGCGTCGAGCGCAAGGGCGGCTGGGACTGCCACGGCCTGCCCGTCGAGATCGCCGTCGAACAGAAGCTCGGCATCACCTCCAAGGCGGAGATCGAGGAGACGATCGGGATCGAGCGCTTCAACGCGGAGTGCCGCTCCTCCGTCTTCGCGTTCCTCGATGAGTGGAACCGTCTGACCGAGCGGATCGGCTTCTGGCTGGACCTCGAGCACGCCTACCGCACGCTCGATGAGAGCTACATCGAGTCGGTCTGGTGGGCGCTGTCGCAGATCGATGCGCGCGGCCTGCTGTATGAGGGACACAAGGTCGTCCCCTACTGCCCGCGCTGCGAGACGACGCTGTCCTCGCACGAGGTCGCGCTCGGCTACCGCGACATCGTCGATGAGACCGTCTACCTGAAGCTCGCGACCGCAAGCGGCGAGCGCCTGCTCGTCTGGACGACGACGCCGTGGACGCTGCCGGGGAACGTCGCGGTGGCGGTCTCGCCGACTGCGAGCTACGCGCGCGTGCGTGTCGGCGAGGAGGTCCTGCTGCTCGCGGATGCGCGCGTGCAGGCCGTGCTGGGCGAGGGCGCCGAGGTGCTCGAGCGGCTCACGGGCGCCCAGCTCGTCGAGCGCTACGGCAGCTACGAGGGTCCGATCTTCGCCGCGCAGGACCGCGCGCCGGGAGCGCTGCCGATCCTCGCGGACGAGTTCGTCACGACGGAGGACGGCACGGGCATCGTGCACCTGGCGCCGGCGTTCGGGGAGGACGACTACCGCGTCGCAGCGGCGTCACCCGAGGTGCCGTTCGACCCGACCAGGCGGGAGACGCTGTACAACCCGGTCAAGCCCGACGGAACGTATGACGCTCGCGTGCGCGACCGCGCCGGAGCGGGCTATGAGGGCCGCTTCGTGAAGGATCCGACGCTCACCGAGGAGCTGATCGCGGACCTGCGCGGGCGCGGCCTGCTCCTGCGCGTGGAGGAGTACGAGCACTCCTACCCTCACTGCTGGCGCTGCGGCACGCCGCTGCTGTACTACGCGAAACCCTCCTGGTACATCGCGACCTCGCGCGTGCGCGAGCAGCTGCTGGCGGCGAACGAGACGGTCAACTGGCACCCGCCGCACGTCAAGCACGGGCGCTTCGGGGACTGGCTCGAGAACAACGTCGACTGGGCGCTCTCGCGCGAGCGCTACTGGGGTACGCCGCTGCCGGTCTGGCGCTGCGCCGCCGGGCACGTTCACGTGGTCGGGTCCTTCGCAGAGCTCGCCGAGCGCTCCGGCGAGGAGCTCAGCGACCACCACCGTCCCTACGTCGACGACATCGGCTTCCCCTGCCCGCACGCCGCTGCGCCCCGCACGGATGGCAGCGACGGGAGGGACGGCGCGACGCTGTGCGGCGAGCCGATGCGGCGCGTGCCGGAGGTGATCGATGTGTGGTTCGACTCGGGCGCGATGCCGTTCGCCCAGCATCACTTCCCGTTCGAGCACGAGGCGGTCTTCGAGGGGTCGTTTCCGGCCGACTTCATCTGCGAGGCGCAGGATCAGACGCGTGGCTGGTTCTACTCGCTGCTCGCGGTCGCGACGCTGCTCGAGCGTCCGGCGCCCTACCGCAACGTCGTCTGCCTCGGCCTGATCCTCGACGAGGACGGTCAGAAGATGTCGAAGTCGCGTGGCAACACGGTGGAGCCGTGGCAGGTCCTGGACTCCTATGGCGCAGACGCGTTCCGCTGGTACTTCTTCACCTCCAAGCAACCGTGGGACGGATACCGCTTCTCGGCTGAGACGATCGGCGAGGGCGTGCGGCTGTTCCTCAAGCAGCTGTGGTCGACCTATTACTTCTACGTGCTCTACGCCAACGCCGCACGGGCCCAGCTTGGATCGAGCGCAGGGGCCGGCGCGGGCGTGCAGGGCGAGGAGCGCGACGCGCCCACTGCGGCTGAGCGAGACCTCGATCGCTGGGTGCTCTCGCGCACGGCCGGCACCGTCGAGCTCGTGACGGAGCGGCTCGACGCCTACGACGTGACGTCCGCCGGGCGGGCGATCGCGAGCCTCGTCGACGAGCTCTCCAACTGGTACGTGAGACGCTCGCGCAGGCGCTTCTGGGACGGCGAGGCCGAGGCGTTCCGGACGTTGCGCACGTGCCTGCTGACGGTCTCCAAGCTGCTCGCGCCGCTGTGTCCGTTCATCGCGGATGAGATCTACGACAACCTCGACGGCGAGCTCGCGAGCGTGCACCTGTGCGACTTTCCCTCCGCCGCGGAGGTCGGCGAGCGCGACGAGGAGCTCGAGCAGGCAATGGCGCTCGCGCGCGAGACCGTGCGTCTCGGGCTGGGCGCGCGCGGCAAGGCGAAGATCAAGGTCCGCCAGCCGTTGCGCGAGGCCGTCGTCGTTGCGGACGGACGCGAGCGCGTCGCAATCGAACGGCTCGCCGACGTGGTGCGCGAGGAGCTGAACGTGCGCGAGATGCGCTTCGTCGCCGCGGCGGATGAGCTCGGCAGCTACGAGGTCAAGGCCAACTACCGTTCGCTGGGACCGCTGTTCGGCAGGGAGATGCCACTCGCGGCGCAGGCGATCGCGGCACTCGACCCAGCCCACGTCGCTGCGGCGCTGCGCGACGGCGGCCGCCTGGGCATCGCCGTCGGCGAGCGCGAGCACACCCTGTCAGCCGCCGACGTGGTCCTCACGATGCGCGCCCCGGAATGCTACAGCGTCGAGCGCGAGGGCGCCCACGCGGTCGCGCTCGACCTCGAGATCGACGGCGAGCTCCGCCGCGAGGGCCGTGGTCGGGAGATCGTGCACGCGGTGCAGAACGCCCGCAAGGCGGCCGAGCTGCAGGTCGAGGATCGGATCGAGCTGGCGCTCGACGGGGCCCCCGAGCTGATCGACGCGGCCGTCACCCACGAGGCGTACCTGATGGCGGAAACGCTCGCAGAGCACCTCGACCTCGGCGACCGCGCCGCCCAGGAGAGCACGCGCATGGACTTCTCCGAACAGACCGACATCGACGGCCTGCCGCTGACGATCTCCCTCAGCCGCGTCCGCAGACGGTCCTGAGGCCCGAGAGTCAAGCGAGGCAAGGACGCAGGGAGCG
>DASZNB010000072.1:0-3213 GCA_035551395.1 Solirubrobacteraceae bacterium
CTTCCTGTGGTTGGCGCATTCCGCGAGCGTCGTCGGCAGCAAGATCGTGATCGTCGCGCTCGCGCTGTTCGTGATCGGGCTGACCGGCAGCGCCACCGACCTCGGCCTCGTGCTCGCCGCCTACGCCCTCTCGCTCGTCACCTTCCTGCTGATCGGCGGCGTGTGGGCCGACCGGCTGCCGCGTCACCGGCTGATGATGGCGACGGACCTGGCGCGCTTCTCGCTGCACGCCCTGCTCGCCGTGCTGATCTTCGCGGGCTCGGTGCGCATATGGGAGCTCGTCGCGATCGAGGCGCTGTACGGCGGCGCCGAGGCGTTCTCGCGTCCTGCCGCCAACGGCCTGCTTCCGCAGACCGTCCCCGAGGCTGACATCCAGCAGGCGACGGCGATCACGGGCATGTCGTCCAACGTCTCCGAATTCCTCGGGCCGGCGCTCGCCACGGCGCTCGTGCTCGGCGCCGGCGCCGGCTGGGCCTTCGCGCTCGACGCCGTCACCTTCCTCGCGAGCGCCGCGCTGCTCTCGCGCGTGCGCCCCCGCGCGCGCGAGCTGCCGATCGCCGCCGCCCCGACCGCCGCGTCTGCCGCGACCGCCCCACTTGCCCCACTCGCCCCGATCGCCGCGACCGTCCCGACCGCCGCGCCCGTCTCCGCCGCGACCGTCTCCGCCGCGGCGGTCTCGAGCGTTCGGCCGTCGGCGGCTGGACGCAATGGCCTGTGGAAGGGGATCCGCGCGGGGTCGCGCGAGGTTCGCTCGCGCACGTGGGTGTGGGCGACGCTCATGTCCTTCTGCGTCGCGCTGTTCTGCGGCCTGGCGCCGTGGTTCGTGCTCGGTCCGCTCGTCGCCCGCCAGCAGTACGGCCACGTCTCCGTCTACGGCCTGATCGAGGCCGCGCTCGGGTTCGGGACGATCCTCGGCTCGCTGGCCGGCATCCTCTGGCGACCGCGCTACCCGATGCGCCTGGCGATGCTCGCGATCCTGCTGTGGCCCGCGGCGGCGATCCTGTACGCGACCGGCCTGACGCTCGCGCTCGTGCTGCCGGCGACGGTGCTCGCGGGGGTCGGTATCGCGCTGTTCGACGTCTGGTGGTTGACCGCTCTCGCCGAGCGCATCCCGCCGGCGTCGCTCTCGCGCGTGAGCTCCTATGACTGGATGCTCTCCTACGGGCTGATGCCCTTCGGCTACATCCTCGCCGGCCCGCTCGCCGGCGCGCTCGGACCCGTCGAGGTGATGATCGGCGGCTCGGCGCTGGCGTGCGTGGCCTTCGCGCTCGGGCTGGCGCCGCGCGAAACGCGCATGCTCGAACGCCTGCACCGCGACGGTCGCGGCATCGTGCGCGGCGAGGAGCCTCTGCGCGGTCTCGCGCACCGCTCATGAACGGCGCCGACGCAGCGGCGGCTTGCGCGTAAGCTGGCGCCAATGGATTTCCTGATCGCCAAGGACGACCTGCACCGCTGCCGCTTGCTCGACGCTCCCGTCCCCGCGCCGGGACCCGGCCAGGCAGCGCTGCGGGTCAGCGCCTTCGGGCTCAGCACCAACAACATCACCTACGCGATCTTCGGCGAGGCGATGTCCTACTGGAGCTTCTTCCCGACCGAGCCGGGCTGGGGCCGAATGCCGGTGTGGGGTTTCGCCGAGGTCAGCGCCAGCACCGTCGCGGAGCTCGGCGTCGGCACGCGCGTGTTCGGCTACCTACCGCCGTCGAGCACGCTGCTGGTCACGCCCGCGCGCGTGGACGCGCACGGCTTCATCGACGACTCGCCGCATCGGCAGGCGCTCCCGGCCGCCTACAACGCCTACACCCGCGTGGAGGCCGACCCGATCTATGACGACGCCCACGAGGACGAGCAGATGCTGCTGCGTCCGCTGTTCTTCACCTCCTACCTGATCGACGACTTCCTCGACGAGAGCGCCTGCTTCGGCGCGGGCACCGTCGTGCTCTCGAGCGCCTCGAGCAAGACCTCCAGCGCCCTCGCCTTCCTGCTCTCGCGTCGCGATGGCATCGACGTAATCGGCCTGACGTCGTCCCGCAGCGCGGAGTTCGCGCGCGGCCTCGGCGTGTACGACGCGATCCTCACCTACGACGATGTGGCGTCGTTGCCGCAGGGACGCTCCGTCTATGTCGACATGGCGGGCGACGCCGAACTGCGTTTCGCCGTGCACGGGCACTTCCGCGAGGAACTCGCCCACTCGGCGGTCGTCGGCGCCACCCATCGCGAGAGCATGGGCGAGGTTCCGGCCGCGCTGCCCGGTCCCCGCCCGACCTTCTTCTTCGCTCCCGAGCGGGTCGCCAAGCGCATCGGCGACTGGGGGCGCGACGGCTTCGAGAGCCGGCTCGCGGACGCCTGGCGGCCGTACGTCGAGTGGACCGAAGGCTGGCTCGAGACGCTCCATGGGCGCGGGGCGGAGGCACTCGAGCGGGCCTACCTCGACCTGCTCGACGGGCGTGTTGACCCCGCCACGGCGCACGTCCTCACGCTTGAGGCATAGGGACACGACGTTTCAGATCTCGCGTTCGGGGTAGCTACCACCCGTTCGGGTGTGAGGGCGAATCTCGGAGGCTGGGGAATGAAGTTGCGTCGCTACGCGCAGGTGTTGTGTGGATCGCTGTTCGTCTGCGCCGCCCTGGCGGCCGCGCCCGCATTGGCGGCCGCGGCCGAAGCGAAACCGTTCGGGCACTCGTGCACGGCCGAGAACGGGGTGCGCTTCTGCCCCACCGAAACGCTCTCCCAGCGCGTCCCCTCCTTCGACGGTGTTCCCCTCGACGCGGACGTCACCCTCCCGGCCAGCGGCGAAGGCCCGTTCCCGACGATCGTGATGCTGCACGGGTGGGGCGGGAGCAAGGCCTCGTTCGAGTCGAGCACTCCGGCCGGCGACGGCAACGAGACCTACGACTACAACAACATCTACTACGCCCAGCACGGCTACGCGGTCGTCAACTACACCGCCCGCGGCTGGGGGCGCTCGTGCGGCAGCCTCGAATCGCGCAGCGAAACACCGGGCTGCGAAAAAGGCTGGCTGCATCTCGCCGACCAGCGCTATGAGGCGCGCGACACCCAGTACCTGCTCGGCCTGCTGGCCGACGAGAAGATCAGCAGGCCGCTCGCCAACGGCGTCACCGGTATCTCCTACGGCGGCGGACAGAGCATCGAGCTCGCCTACCTGAAGAACCGCATCCGCCTGCCGAACGGCGAATTCGCGCCGTGGACGAGCCC
>DASZNB010000073.1:0-18619 GCA_035551395.1 Solirubrobacteraceae bacterium
GCGCACCATGTCGAGCTCGACGATCGAGCGGTGCAGCTCGGGGTCGATCACGACCTCGAGCGCCGCGAGGATCTCATCCCGGTTGGTCACGTCGCCCATTGTGGCAAACCGGCGTCGCCTACCCCGCCCGGAACGAGGCCGAGCAGCCAAAAAAATGACCCGCGGGCAGTGGGGGCCGCCCGCGGGTCGAGGGAGGAGAGGGTGCTACTACTGCCGGCGGGATATGAGGCCGGCAGACTTTCCCGATCGGCCTCTCCGAGCCGGGCGGGGGAAGGGATTGATCAGACCAGGCTGAGGACGCGCTCCTGCAGCTTGGTGGCGAGCTCGGGCACGCGCCCGGCGATGTCGCTGCCGTTCTTGGCAAACGCCTCGCTGCGGTCTTCGAGATCGTTGACCGTGCTCTCGATCGTGCGGCGGCGCTGGCGCAGTTCGCGCTCGACGCGCACGCGCGCTTTGCGAACCTCGCGCTCGAGGCGGTTGCGGGCCGTCGCGCCACGACGCTCGAACCTTTTCAGCTGCGCCTGCGTCTTCGAGGTCGAGGAGTACGTGGAGATCGTGTCGCTGACCGAGGTGACGACCCGGTCGCGGGCGATCAGCGCGGCGCCGACGGGAATCAGTACGGCGCGCTCGGCGTAGTCGCCGACGACGCCGGCGGTCTGGACCGTGGCGGTCTCAGTTGAGCGCAGGGCGGCCTCGGCCTGGTGGGCTGCACGCGTGCGCGCGCCCTTGGCCGCGGAGGCTTTGGCCTGCGTGCTGGGACGAGCTTTCACGATGCGGCGAGCTTTGACCGGTTTGCCCGTGCGCGCTTTGGCCGGTTTGCGGGCGGCTTTGGCGCGGGCTTTGGTGGCTTTGGGTGCGGTGCTGGCGGTGGGCATATAAAGGGGTCTCCTCTGGGTTCCTCGCCGGCTGCGAGTGATGGGCATATGTGTCCGGGGTTCCTTACCCGCTTTCAACGGATCGAACACCTGTTTGTAACCCAGGCTGGAGAGATCGTTACAGCCCGATCCTACCACGCTGTGAATACCCCGTTATCGCTGTAGATACTTTCGCTCGGCTTGTAACAGGAGGAACATGCGTTCGTCCTTGCCGTGAATACCCGCTAACGCGGGGGATCGCCCTTAGCTTGTAACAGGAGGAACATGCGTTCGTCCGCTGCCGGGGGGCGGCAGCTCGCCGCCGGCGCGCATCCGCGCGAGCCAGCGCGCCGGCTGCTCGAGCTCCTCCGCGCTCGGAAGCGACGCTGCGCTGCGCCAGGCGAGCGCCAGCGCAGCCGGCCCGCCGTCACCGACGATCGCCTCGCAGAAGCGCCGGCCGACCTCGTACTGGCGCATCTTCAGCTCGAGGCCGAGCAGGCGCTCGAGCACTCGCCAGGGCAGGCCGCGGTTCTCGCGCCGGCGGTTCATCGCGGCGCGCAGTCGCGGCAGCGAGGGCAGCATCTCGGCGCCGATCACGTCCATCGTGTGCTCGGCGTGACCCTCGATCAACGACATCGCAGCCTGCATCCGCTCCACCAGTCGCCAGCGGTCCTCGCCGAGGGTCAGCCGCAACAGCTGGCCGGCGCGCGCGCGCTCGA
The DNA here is from genome assembly GCA_035551395.1 of Solirubrobacteraceae bacterium. Lineage (GTDB taxonomy): Bacteria > Actinomycetota > Thermoleophilia > Solirubrobacterales > Solirubrobacteraceae > Palsa-744. Next base: position 1,574 of record DASZNB010000073.1, read on the forward strand.
TCATCTCGCGCAGATCGCCCGCGCCCGGCATCTTCGGCAGGCGCGCGCTCAGCGACGGCTTGCCGATGACGCTCACCTGCAGGCCATCGATCAGCTCTTTGAGCATCCCGCCCATGTAGCCGCGCAGCCAGGGGGCGCCGGAGAACTGCACCGCGTGGGTGATCTCGTGGATCGTCACCCACAGCACCAGCTCGTCGCGGTCGAGCTGGAGGTTGCGTGCGGCCTGGGCGAGGTTCGGACCCAGCAGCAGCAGGCGCGGCGCGACCGTCTCGTCGAGCAGCGCGAGGTCGTACTGCCCGAGCACGCGCTGGGAGAGCATGCCCGTCAGCGCTCCCACCTGCGCCCCCAGCATCAGCCCCGAGACGATCCGCATCGGCCCGGCGAGCGGGCCTTTGTCCTGGCCCATCCGCTCGGTCACAGGCGCGAGCAGCGGGCGCATAGTGCGCAGGTTGGCCGCGATCCAGGCCGAGCGGTCGACGACCTCCAGCGGCGGCAGCCGATCGGGCAGCGCGAGGCCGCTGTAGGCGCCCACGCGCGCAGCGAAGTCGAGCGCGAGCGGCTCGACGCTCGCGGCACTGACGCCGCCGAAGGGCGGCGCGCCGGCTATCAGCTCTCCGACGCGCTGAGCTGTTCGCCAATCGACTACGTCCACTGCAAAGAGCGTAGCCCTCAGGCGATCGAGTCCTCGCCCCAGCCTCTCCATGCAGGCGTATCCTTGGCCTGTGAGGAGCTCCAAGATCGCGCCAGCGCCGCCCCAGGGCATGCCGCGAGCGGAGCCCCCCGCGGCAGAGGAGTCGGCCGGGCGCTTCCTCAAGCGGGCCGAGGTGCGCGACGCGCTCGCCTGGATGCGGCTGCTGATCGACCCCACCGACGCGGCCGCCGTCGTGCGCGCGCTGGCGCGCCCGCCGATCGAGCTGCGCCAGGTCGACCTCGCGCGCGTGATTCAGGTGGCGCGGCGGCGCAAGCTCGATCTCGTGCTCGGGCTGGCCGCCGCGATCGAGTCGCCGCAGGTGCCCCCTGAGGCGCGCGAACGCATCCAGCGCTTCCTCGAGCTCCACCGCAGCGCCGCCGCGGAGCTCGACACGGTCGAGCCCGACCTGTTCCTCGAACGCCTGATCGAGCGCCTCGGCGTGCGCGGCCGGCCCCTGCTCGCGCCCGCTGACGCGGCCGAGCAGCAGGCGAGCCTCGCGCGCCTGCGCGCGCTGGCGGTGGAGTTCGTCGCGGCCAACCCGCGCTCGAGCACGCGCGACCTCGCGCGCCACCTCGCGACCGTCCTGCCGGAAGGCCACGCCGACGGTCGTGGTGAGGACGAGCCCGCGCTGCAGACGCCCGAGGATCGGCTCGAGAGCACCCTGCGGCTGCTGCGCGAGGAGGTGCTCGACAGCGTCGCGCGAATCGGCGGGCGCCTCGGCGAGCTGCGACTGGACACGGATCTGGACATCTCCCACGGCGTCGTGCGCTACCTCGAGCTGCTCAAGCTCTCCGCGCTGTTGCAGCGCCCCGACGGCCAGGGCCTCGCGGAGGCGCTCGCGGACATCAACGCGCGCCTGCTCGCGGCGACCACGCCGCTGCAACGCGAGATCTTCCTGACCTCCACGCTCGACGACGCCCTGCTCGACGCCGACGGTGACGAGCGCGCCCGCGCGCAGGCCCTGCTCCCGCGCGAGGAGCACTCGCTCGGCCCGTTCCTCCCGCGCAAGGGCATCGGCCTGGCGCTGTCGGCATCCGACATCCAGACCTACCGCAGCTGTCCGCTGCGCTACAAGTTCGCGCGCGTCCTGCGCATCCCCACCGAGCAGACGGTCCACCAGCGCTTCGGCATCGTCGTCCATCAGGTGCTCGAGCGCTACCACTCCGAGGACGGCCACAGCCTCGCGCAGATGCTCGAGCTGCTCGAGGCGGTCTGGCGACGCAGCGCGCTCGGCGAAAGCCCCGCTGAGCTCGAGCTGATGGACAAGGCGCGCGCCGCGCTGCGCAGCTACCACGCGCGCCTCGATGCGCAGGGCTCAGAGCCGGCGTGGTTCGAGCGCGCGTTCGCCTTCCGCCTCGGCCCCCACCACCTGCGCGGCCGCGTCGACCGCATCGACCGGCTCCCGGCCGGGGAGGATGCGGAGTACGAGCTGATCGACTACAAGACCTCGCGTCCAAAGACCGCAGAGCAGCTCGCTGACGACATCCAGCTCTCGCTCTACGCGCTCGCCGCGCGCGAGGCCTGGCAGCTCGACTCCTCGCGGCAGGCCTACTACTACGTGCTCGACGACATCAAGGTGCCCGTCCCGCGCGAGCAGCACGACATGGACGCCGTCAGAGACATCGTGCTCGAGGTCGGCGAGGGCATCCTCGCCCAGGAGTTCGAGCCGACTCCCTCGCGCGCCGCCTGCGCGATGTGCGACTACCGCATCGTCTGCCCGGCCGCGGAGATCTAGGCGGTTCAGGCAGCCTCTGGTGGCCTCGGGATCCGGACCCGGCCCTGACCCCTGCCACGTATTCCCCAAGCGCGGGTCAGCTCGCGGCACGCCGCGCGGGCCAATAGAGCACCCGCACAAGCGTCCATTACGGGACGTCGTCCACTGGATTGTCGGTGAGGCAGACGCCGTTGAGCTGGAGCCAGTGGCGCGCGCGGTCGTCGTTGGGCGCGTGATAGGCGTGGGGGAGTCCCATCATTAGGAGCGCGTCGACACCTCGGCGGAGGCGCGCGGCCACGTTCTCGACGACGCACGTCCTGATCGTCGCCTGATCCTCCTCGTAGAAGCGCACATCGGTGACCGGGAGGTACGTCGGCCGATCGGGGTCGTTGAACTGAAGCTGCAGCTTGCCAAACGTGTCATCTACCGCCAGGATCGGTCGCTCGCTCGGGCGGACCACCGCGAGCGAACGCTCACCGCATCCGGCGTCGACGGCGTACTTCCAGCCGACGGACTCGAGCGCAGGGCCAAATGCGCTTGCGAGATCAGGCGCACTCATCTCATCAAGCAGCTGTAGGAACTCGTCGTCCGACATATCCTCGACGTGACGCGCGTCGGCGGTCCTGAACCGGTGATCCTCCGTCTCTGGAGGCGAGGGCTCCGGAACGGCATCCCCGAGGTCAACGACCGCTCCCATACCGAATGGGCCACCCTCCCCTCGGAGAAGATCCCGGGTGATCAGGTCTGTATGCGGTGTCGTCGGCCGCACATGGTGGAACGTCTCCGGATCGATGCCGGCGACACAGATCCGCGGCGCGGACATGCGCGTGACGTGGTTCACGACGATCCTCATCCGGTCAAAGGTGAATGGTGCGAACGTTCGGCCATCGGCCGGCAAGGTATTCGCAGACCAAGCGTCGGTGGCAGTTCTCCGCTGTTGCCTCGCTGCACAGCAACGCCGTGGGCGTTTCGAAGTCAGAGCTCGCGAGAGATGTCTCTATCTCGCGACTCGCCAGCAGCTCGAGAAACCGCGCTTCGTAGCTTGACCAGCCGCCTTTGTGCTTCCTGTACTCGTCAAGCAGCTCTTGAGTGGGGGCCAGAAGTGGCTCGTGCTCGTACCTGGCGCCGACCAGCTCGCGGAGAAGATAGGGAAGATCCTTCGCCTTGGCGAAGCCGGCCATCTGTGAGGAGTTGTTCAGGCGAACATCGAGCAGCCGCTCAACACGAGCGTTGGCTAGACGATTGAAGAAGTGCTCAGCCGTCGTCTGTGTGAAACCGATTGTGTAGATCTCCACGTCTTCTGCTCATGCTCCAAGAGCGAGCACTGCTTGTCGTCCTCGGACAATGCGACAGAGAGCTCGGCCCGGATCGTCCCATCCGCAAGGATATGCCGAAGTTCCACTCCTCGGTCAGACAGGACCTTGCCCACGAGCAGTCGACGGTGGCAGTCATGTGGGTTCCCCTCGCTGCAGACCAAGGCGATGCGGTGGCGATGCGCGCCGTCAATGAGGCGGTCGACGGCCGCCGTGAACGGCTCCTCTTCTGACATCGGTCCGTACAGCGCGTGGCCCTCGGCGTCGTAGTGCTCCTCGTGCTTTGGGCGGCCTCCTAGCTCCTCTCCGAGGAAGACGTAGCGAACGCCCCGCTCCGTCATCGCCGCCCCAAGCTCTTCGCGATTGAAGTGCGGTGCGAACCGCGAGTATGGAAAGGAGCGCACGTCGACCAGGAACTCGATTCGCTGTCCCAAAACAAGCTGCGCAAAGGCGTCGAATCCATGATTCGAATGGCCTACGGTCCACACAACCGGGCGCGAGAGCATCGTCTGGTCATGTTAGGGATGGGCGCTGACGGCGCGGCGATGGGCCGGTCCAGCAGAGATCAAGGTCCCACGGCCGATGTGGTGGGCGCGATCCCGATCGGGTCCGTCGGAGCGGACTACCTGCCCTCGCCGCCGCGCTGGCGCAGGAAGCGCTGAAATTCGCGCGCCAGGGCCTCGCCCGAGGGAACGTCGTCGGGGAGTGTCTGCTCTTCGCTGTCGGCGGCCTGCTCGAGGCGTTCGACGAAGGCCTGGATGTCCGGGTCGCTCTGCACCGCGAGGCCGACCTGGCGCTCGTAGTCGGCGGCCGCGGACTCGAGCTCCGAGAGGTCCACGGAGACGCCGATCAGGCCTTCGACCTTGCGCAGCAGCGCCAGCGCGGCCTTGGGGTTAGTGGCCGCCGCCACGTAGTGGGGAACCGCCGCCCACAGGCTCGCCGCCGGAAGCCCGGCGTCGGCGCAGGCCGTGTGCAGCACGCCGACGATCCCCGTTGGGCCCTCGTAGGCCGAGGGCGTGAGGCCCAGGCGCTCCAGCATCGCCGTGTCGGAGGCGTGGCCGCTCATCGCGACCGGGCGGGTGTGCGGCACGTCGCCGAGCAGCGCCCCGAGCGAGACCACGACCTGCACGCCGAGGGCCTCGGCGAGATCGACGATGTGCGAGCCGAACGCGCGCCAGCGCATCGACGGCTCGATTCCCTGCACGAGCACCAGGTCGCGCGGCGCGCGCGGAGCGGACGCCTCGAAGATCTCGACCGTCGGCCAGGAGATCTCGCGCCGCTCGTCCTCGCCGAAGCGGATGCACGGTCGGTTGGACTGGAAGTCGTAGAACTCCTCCGAGTCGATGCGCGCGAAGCGGCGCGCGCTCAGCGCGGAGGCGAGGAACGAGACGGCACTCGAGGCCGCGTCACCGGCGTCGTTCCAGCCCTGAAACGCGCAGACCATCGCCGGGGCCCTGAGGCCATCAGGACGGCGATCCCAGATGAGGGGCTGCATCCGAACCACCGTACATCATGAGTGGATCGCCTCCGCCACCTCCGCCACCTCCGCCACCTCCGAGGACGCCCAGACGGTCGCGACGTTGCGCGCCGATCAGCTCCTCGACGGGCTGTTCGCCTGCACGCGCAAGGATCGCCAGATCTCGCGCGCGGGCACCCCGTATCTGAACATCGAGCTGCGCGACAGCACGGGCACGATCCTGGCTCGTGCGTTCCGCGACGCGGACCTGCTCGCCGGCCGCTTCGAGCGCGGCGACGTCGTGCGGGTGCACGGCCGCGTGTCGCGCTTTCGCGACGAGCTGCAGGTCGAGGTGCAGTCGATCGCGCGCGCCGACGGCGAGACCGAGCCGGGCCGCTTCCTGCCGAGGGCCTACCGCGACCTCGACGAGCTGGAGGGCTTCCTCGAGCACCTCGTCCACGAGGTCTACGACCCCGGGCTGCAGGGCCTGCTGAGCTCGCTGATGCGCGACCGCGCGCTGCGCGCCCAGATCCGCCTCGCGCCCTGCTCGCCGCCGCTGGCGCTCGGCGCCACGCGCTCGAGCGGCTCGGCGCGCACGTCGGGCCATCACGCGTATCTCGGCGGCCTGCTCGAGCACACCGTCGCGGTCGCGACGCTGGCGCTCGAGCTGTGCACCCTGCACCCGCGCCTGGACCGTGACCTGCTGCTGAGCGCCGCGATCGTCCACGACCTCGGCAAGACGCGCGAGTTCAGCTACGGCGCCGAGGTCCAGCGCAGCAGCGAGGGCCGGCTGCTCGGGCACGTCGAGCTGGGCCTGCGCGTGATCGCCGCGCACGCGCCCGCGGCGCTCGACAGCGAGCGACGCCTGGCGCTGGAGCACTGCGTGCTCGTCCACCACGGCGCCGACGCGGCCGCGGGACAGCGCTTCGGCTCACCGGAGGCGCTCGCGCTCCACCGGCTCAATTCGCTCGACGCGAGCCTCAAGGGCGCCTTTGAGCAGGGCATGCCGGGCTTCGCCTCCTGACGGCTCCCTTCAGCGCCCTGAGGGCTGGCTCATCCGTAAAGACTTGCCGCGGGGGTGCCGATAGGAACTGGAATGGCCGATACAGCGCCCTCCACCCTCGAGTCCGACGGCACGGCCAGCGCGCTTGCCGACGACCGCCGCCAGCAGGCGCGCGACGCGGCCAACCACAGCGGGCTGTACCCGCCGAGAAACGCCGGCCGCTCGACGCGGATGATCGGCGAAGTCGTCGTGGATCTCGGCTTCGCCGACCGCGAGACGGTCGACGAGGCCGTCCGCGCGGCCCGCGACCAGGGGCGTCCGACGGGCATCGTGCTCGTCGAGCGCGGCGTCCTGCGCCACGACCAGCTCGCGCGCGTCGTCGCCGAGCGCTTCGGCCTGGACTTCGTCGACCTGTCGGTCTATGACCTCGACATGGGCGCAGCCAACATGATCACGGCCGAGACGGCCAAGCGCTACCAGGCGCTGCCCGTCGGCTTCACCGAGGACGGCGCGATGCTGCTGGCGATGGCCAACCCGACGAACGTCCTCACGATCGACGACGTCGGCATGATGACCGGCAGGCGGATCCGCCCCGCGGCGGCATCGGTCGAGGACCTCAACCTGCTGCTCACGCGACTCGTCCACATGGACGAGTCGATCGAGGACATCGTCGAAGACGACGACGCGCGCGAGGACCAGAGCCTCCTGCTCGACGACGCCGACGACGGTGCGCCGGTCATCAAGCTGGTCCACTCGCTCGTCGCCCAGGCTGTGCAGCAGGGCGCATCGGACATCCACGTGAACCCCGAGGAGGGCGACACCCGCGTGATGTTCCGCGTTGACGGCGTGCTCACGCCGGCGGCCACCGTCAAGCGCAGGATGGCGGCTGCCGTCATCTCGCGAATCAAGATCATGTCCGACCTCGACATCGCCGAGCGTCGCGTGCCCCAGGATGGCCGCTTCGCGCTGACCGTGGACGGCCGCCGCGTGGACATCCGCGTCGTGACGCTGCCGCTCGTCAACGGCGAGGGCGTCGTCATGCGCATCCTCGACAAAGGCGTGACCGTCGACGAGCTCGAGTCGCTCGGGATGCGCAGGGAGGAGGAAGCGCGCTTCACCAACGCGATCGGGCGCCCCAACGGCGCTGTGCTCGTGACGGGCCCGACCGGATCGGGCAAGTCGACCACCCTGTACGCCGCGCTGAACGTGCTCAACGACGGCGAACGCAGCATCCTCACGATCGAGGACCCCGTCGAGCAGCGGATCGCGGGCATCAAGCAGATGCAGATCGCTCCCAAGGCGGGCGTGACCTTCGACGTCGGGCTGCGCTCGATGCTGCGCGCCGACCCCGACGTGATCATGGTCGGCGAGATCCGCGATCGCGCGACCGCGCACATCGCCGTGGAGGCCGCCCTCACCGGTCACCTTGTCCTCTCCACCCTGCACACGCGCGACGCCCCCGCTGCGCTGGGACGGCTGATCGACATGGGCATCGAGCCGTTCCTCGTCTCCTCGGCGGTCGATTGCATCGTCGCCCAGCGACTCGTGCGCATGCTCTGCATCCACTGCAAGCGCCCCCAGAAGGTGGCCGAGTCGGTGCTCGCCGAGCACGGCCTGACGGGCGCCGAACCGCTCGAGGCCGTCGGCTGCTCGCGCTGCTCGGGCTCCGGCTACCGCGGCCGTGTCGGGATCTACGAGGTGATGACCGTGAGCGAGCCGATCCGCGCGCTGATCCTGCAGCGCGCATCCGTCGACGACATGCTCGATGTCGCCGAGCGGGAAGGCATGCGCCGTCTGCGCGACGACGGTATCGAGAAGGTTCGCGAGGGACTCACCTCGATCGCCGAGATCGAGCGGATGACCTACAGCATGCTGTAGGGATGCGGACCGCCGCTCTGCGCCCCGGCCTCATCTCACTGGCGGGCTTGCTCGCCGCCGCCACGTTCGCCGCCGCCGCGTTCGCCGCCGCCGCGGCCGCCGGCGCGCCGCGCGAGTACGGCTGCCCGCTGTTCCCGGCGAGCAACCCGCTCAACCGCGAAATCTCCCATGCGCCCGTCGATCCGAGCTCGGCGCGCTATATCGCGAGCATCGGGCTGGGGGGTCACCTGCACCCCGACTTCGGCACGAACCCGGGCTACGGGATCCCGTACACGGTCGTCGGGCCGCGCCAGCCGGCGGTCCCGGTGCGCTTCAGCGAGTACGGCGAAGAATCGGACCCGGGCCCCTATCCGGTCCCCGCCGGCGCGCCCGTGGAGGGCGCGGGCGAACCGGGCGATCGGCACGTGCTCGTGCTCCAGCGCGGCAGCTGCCGCGACTACGAGCTGTACTCAGCGCAGCGGCGCGGGTCCGGCTGGGAAGCTGCATCCGGAGCGGTCTTCAAGCTGCGCAGCAACGCCCTGCGCCCGGAGGGCTGGACCTCGGCAGACGCGGCCGGGCTGCCGATCCTGCCGTTGCTCGTGCGCTACCCGGAGGTTCGCGCGGGGCGCATCGAACACGCCCTGCGGGTCACCGTCAGCGAGACCCAGCGTGGCTACATCCACCCGGCGACGCATTTCGCCTCGAGCCGCGCCGATCCAGGCCTGCCGCCGATGGGCCTGCGGCTGCGGCTGCGGGCGAGCTACAGCCTCGCGGGATTCCACGGCGAGTCGCTCGTGATCCTGCGTGCGCTCAAGCGCTACGGCCTGATCGTCGCCGACAACGGCTCCTCCTGGTACATCACCGGTGCGCCCGACCCGCGCTGGAACGACGCGGACCTCGAACAGCTGAAGCGTGTGCCGGGAGCCGCCTTCGAGGCCGTGCAGACGGGCGCGATCCGCCACCGCGGCTGAGGCCGCGGGGCCCGATCCGCCGCCGCGGCTGTGGCCGCGCGTCGATCCCCGGCCGGGGAGCCTAAGCCTGCCGCGTCGGCTCGGCCGGAACCGAAGCCTGCTCTGGCGGCGGTGTGCCGAATGCCGCGGCGGCCGGCTGGGCCGCGGCGGGCGGGGGCGAGGCGGGCGGCGCTGCCTGGCTGATGGTCGGCGGTGCGGGCTGCTTGGTTTCGCCGGTGATCGAGTCCTTGAACTCGCGCATGCCGCTGCCGAGCGAGCGCCCGATCTCGGGCAGTCGCCTGGCGCCGAAGACGAGCAGCAGGATCACGACCAGGAAGGCGATGTGGAGTGGGTTGTCAAGTCCCATTGATTGACCAGTCTAGCTCCGTAGCGCTCGCTGCGCCAGCTGTGCGGCGATCACCACCATCAGGCCCGCGAAAGCGTCACGCAGGACGCGCCCGCTGAGCGCGTTGGCCAGCGCAACGCCGGCGCCGGCGCCGGCCAGTGACAGCACGCCGAGCAGCAGCGCATCGCCGCGGCGCACGTTGCCGTAGCGGTCGTTGCGGTAGGTGCCGATGAGCGCGACGGGGACGATCGCGAGCAGCGAGGTCGCCTCGGCCTGGTGCTGGCCGAGCCCGAGGAAGAACACCAGGCCGGGCACGAACAGCACGCCACCGCCCACGCCCAGGAGCCCTGCGATGACGCCGGCCGCGAGACCGATGGCGATCGCTCCGATCACCGCAGCACCAGCTCGACGGCGCTGGCGAGCAGCACAGCGGCGAACAGCAGCGAGATCGCGCGCGGCGCGAGCCGCTGCGCGAGCCAAGCTCCGGCGAGCACTCCGCCGACGGCGGGGACGCCGACGAGTGCGGCGTCGGCGACGTCGACGTTGCCGTACAGGCCCTGCACGGCAGCGGCGAAGGCGGCGATGAAGACGATCGCCGCGAGCGAGGTGGCGGTCGCCGGATGCTCCTCGTAGCCGAGCCAGAGGACGAGCAGCGGGACGATCACGCTGCCCCCGCCAACGCCGAACAGTCCGCTGAACAGACCCGCCAGGGTGCCGATCGCGGCGAGCTTCAGCGCGCGGCCGGACGAGCGCTCAGCGACCACGCGCACGAGCGGACGGGCCAGCCTCCATGCGCGCCATACTAGAGCCCGTGTCCCCCGCCGCAACGCTCGTGGAGGCGCTCGAGCCGATCCGCTCCGACCCCGGCCACGCCGCCATCCTGCTCGACATCGACGGCACGCTGGCGCCGATCGTGCGCCACGCCGCGGATGCGCACGTGCCCGAGGCCACGCGCTCGCTGCTGATCGAGATCGCCAGGCGCTACGAGGTCGTCGGCTGTGTCAGCGGGCGGCGCGCGAGCACCGCCCGCCAGATCGTGGCGATCGGAACGATCGCGTATATCGGAAACCACGGCGGCGAACTGCTGCGCCCGGGATCGACGCGCCCCGAGGTCGATGGCGAGCTGGCCGCCTGGACCGAGCGCGTGCGGGCATTCGCCGCGCGCGTCTACACGCCCGCGCACCAACGCCTGCGTGTGCGCAGCGAGGACAAGGACTCGATCGCCGCCTTCCACTGGCGCGGCGCCCCCGATGAGGAGGCCGCAGCCAGCGCGGTGCGCGAGATCGCGAGCAGCGCGGAGGGGGAGGGGCTCGTCGTGCACTGGGGCCGCAAGGTGCTCGAGGTGCGACCCCCGGTCCCGCTCGACAAGGGCCTCGGGATCGCCGCGCTGCTGCACGGCGGCGCCGTGACCGGCGCTCTCTACGTCGGCGACGATGCAACCGACCTCGACGCCTTCCGTGGCCTGCGCGGGCTGATCGACGCGGGCGAGCTGTCGAGTGCGCTGTGCGTGGCTGTGAGCTCCGATGAAGCACCGCCGGCGCTCGCGCGCGAGGCAGACATCGTCGTCGACGGGCCGAGCGGAGTGCGCGGCCTGCTCGAGGCGCTGCTCTAGCGCCGTGCGCTTCGTCGACTTCCTTCGCACCACGGTGCTGCTCAGCGCCGGCGCCGCCACGGCGCTGGCGGCGGTCACCGTGCTCGCCTCCGCGGCGAGCTCGACGAGCAGCTCCTATCTCGTTCCCGTGGCGGTCGGGTGGTGGGTGGTCGCGGCCGTGATCGGGATGCTCAGCGGGCGTCGCGCGGAGACCAATCCGCCGATCGCGCGGCTGCTGGCGAGCGCGCGCGCGAGCACCACGCTGCCCGAGCATCACCCGAGCGCGATCCTGATCAACCGGCTGTGGCCGCTGCTCGCTTTCACGCTGCTGTCCGGAGGGCTGGCCTTCCTGGCGCCGCAGATCCCCGGGATCGCGGCCGGCTTCGCGATCATCTGGGCGCTCGCCTGGCGCCGCCAAGACGCGGCCGTCGCCGCGATCGAGGAGCGCGACGGGGCCGCCTTCTATGTGCGGCGCACCTCACCGGTGCGGCCGATGTCGCTGCTGCGCACGCCCGGCTTCGCCGCCTCGCGACCGGAGCGCGTCAACGGCGCCGTGACCTGAGATGCCCGGCGGGCGAGCGGGCGGGCACCCCGTCGACGTGCTGATCGTCTCGCTCGGCTCGACGCAGGGGCTGCGCACCGCCGACGAGCAGCTGGGCGCCTCGCTCGAGCGCGCCGGCGCGCGCGTCGCGCTCGCGTGCGCGCAGGCGCCGGCGCCGGTGCGCACGCTGATGCTGACCGACCTCGCGTGGGCCCGCTCTGCGCGGACGGCGGCCGCGCGCGTGCTCGCGCAGATGGGCGATGGGCCGCCGCGCGCGATCGTCTACTCGAGCACGACCGCGGCACTGCTGTGGCCGCGGCCCGGCGCGATCCGCTTCGATGCCCTCGCGGCCGGCAACCGGCCGGCGCGCCACGGCCTCTGGCAACGCCCACTCGAGCGCCGCCGCCTGGCGCAGGCGCCGCTGCTGCTGCCGTGGAGCGACGGCGCGATGCAGGAGGCGCCGGCAGCGCTCGGAGAAGCTCGCGCGCTCGTCCTGCCGGTCGCCGTCGCGAGCTCTGGCCCGCCGGCGCCGCGGCGGGACATCGCCGCCATCACCTACGCCGCCAACCCCGCCAAGAAGGGCCTCGGACGCGTGCTCGAGGCATGGAGGAGGCTGTGCGCGACGGGGCCGCCGCCGGGGGAGCTCGTCGTCGCGGGCGCCCCCGCGGAGGAGATCGAGCGCGCCGGCCTGGCGGCCGGTGGAGCGGGCGTTCGTGTCGTCGGAGCGCTTGCCCGCGAGGAGTACCGCGCGCTGCTGCGACGCGCGCGCGTGTTCGTCTGCGCGCCCCGGCGCGAGGACTACGGCATCGCGCAGCTCGAGGCCCTGGCGGACGGCTGCCTGCTCGTGACGACGCCCGCGCCCGGCCCCTACGCCGCGCTGGCGCTCGCGCGCGCGCTCGACGAGCGGCTCGTCGGCGAGGATCTCGTGGCTTCGCTGCGCAGCGCGCTCGAGGATCCCTCCGCGGGCTATGCCGAGCGCGCTCGCGAGGCCCTCGCCCCCTTCGGCGCGGCGGCGATCGACAGGCTCATCGCCGAGCAGGTGCTACCCCGGCTGCTTGGCGAGGCTCCGCAGCTCTGACAGGGGACGGGTGTTGGCGACGTCGGCGGCCGTCAGCCACGCTCGCCGTGCGGTGGCGATGCCCCAGCGCATGTTCGCGAGCGTGGCGGTGCGGTGGGCGTCGGAGTCGATCAGCACGCGCACGCCGGCGCGCACGGCAGCGCGAGCATGCACGTCGGAGAGGTCGCGCCGGTCGGGGTTGGCGTTGATCTCGAGCATCGTGCCAGTCCGCGCGGCGGCGGCGAAGACGGCGTCCAGATCGACCGCATAGGCAGCGCGGCGCTCGATCAGGCGCCCGGTGGGATGGCCGATGGCTCGAACGAGCGGGTGCTCGATCGCGGCGATCATCCGCTCGGTCATCGCCTGTTCGGCCATGCCGAAGGAGGTGTGAACGCTCGCGAGCACCCAGTCGAGCCGGCGGAGCAGCTCGTCGTCGTAGTCGAGTGAGCCGTCGGGGAGGATGTTGACCTCGCTGCCCGCCAGCAGCTCGATGCCCTCGAGGCGCGCGTCGGCCTCGCGCACCAGCTCGATCTGGCGCAGCAGCTGCTCGGGCGTGACATGGTCGCCGAAGCCGTGGCTGGCGGAGTGATCGGTGATCGCGAGGTACTCATAGCCGAGCTCGCGCGCCGCGCGGCCCATCTCGGCGATCGTGTTGTGCCCGTCGGAGGCGATCGTGTGGCTGTGCAAATCGCCGCGGATGTCGCCCGGCTCGATCAGGCGAGGGAGCTCGCCCGCACGCGCCGCCTCCAGCTCGCCGCGGTCCTCGCGCAGCTCCGGCTCGATGTAGGCGAGCCCGAGGCGCTCGTACACCTCGCGCTCGCTCGCATGCACCTCGGTGGCTCCCGTGGCGTCGTCGAGGATTCCGTACTCGGACACGTGCAGGCCCTTGCGGACCGCGGCCTCGCGCAGGGCTGCGTTGTGGCGCCCGGAGCCCGTGAAGTGCTGCAGCAGGTTGCCGAGCTGCTCGGGCGGCCCGATGCGGACGTCGACGGGCAGGCCCGAGTGGGTGCGCGCCCGCGCCCCGACGCTGCCCGCCGAGGACACCGACTCGATCTGCTCGAGCGTCGCCAGGCCCTCGGCGAGCGCGGTCGGATCCGTGGTGATCGCGACGAGGTCGATGTCCTTGACGCTGTCCGCCTGGCGGCGCGCGGACCCTGCGAGCAGCACTCGCGTGCCGGGATCGCCGAGCCTTTCGAGGCCGTCGGCCAGCGCCTGGGCGATCTCGAGGGCGCGGGTCAGAAGGACGCGGCGTGCCGCGCGCTCGTCCGGTTCGGCTTCGCGCGCGTCGAGTGCTGCGAGGACGCTCGTCTCGAACTTCGCGCCGAGCCCGCGGACGGTGCGCAGGCGTTCGCCGACGGCCGCCTCGCGGAGCGCCTGCGGAGAGTCGACGCCCAGCTCCGAGTGCAGCAGCCGGGCGCGCTTGGAGCCGAGGCCGGGCAGGCGGGTGATCTCGATCAGGCCCGGCGGGAACTTGGCGCGCAGGCGCTCGGCGGCCGGGATCGTGCCGGTCTCGAGCAGCGCGAGGATCTTCTCCTGCAACGTCTTGCCGATGCCCGGGATCTCCGTTGCGCGTCCCTCGCGGGCGAGCGCGGCGATCGAGACGGTGGCTTCGCGCGCCGCCTTGGCAGCGCTGCGGTAGGCGAGCACGCGGTGGACGATCGCGCCGTCGAGCTCGTACAGGTCGGCGAGCTCGTCGAACGCCTCGGCGATCTCGAAGTTCGACAGCTTCGAGGACTCGGGCGTGGACACGGCATCAGCGTAGGGCCCGAACGCGCCCGGCGCTCCCGCGCGAGGCCGGCCGCCGGCAGGACGCGCGGTCGCGCGCTCGCCACGGCGCTCGCCACCGCGCCGCGGAGATACCCCACGGTCTAGGGTACGCCGACCCATGTCCGCTGAGCCCTGGCTGATACTCCCCACATACAACGAGGCGGAGAACCTCCGAGCGATCGTCGCGGCTGCCGGCGACGTGCTCGCGGCGGCCGCGCCGGAGGGGTTTCGCGTGCTCGTCGTCGACGACGGCTCCCCCGACGGCACCGGCCGTATGGCCGACGAGCTGGCGGCGGCGAAACCTTGGCTGGCGGTGCTTCACCGCACCGAGAAGAACGGCATCGGGCCCGCCTATCTGGCCGGCTTTCGCCATGCGCTCGAGCGCGGCGCCGGCTACCTGATGGAGATGGACTCGGACTTCTCCCACGACCCCGCCGACCTCGCGCGGCTGCTGCAGGCCGTCGACGGCGGCGCGGACCTCGCGCTCGGCTCGCGCTATGTGCCGGGAGGCGCCGTGAGCGACTGGGGTCTGCTGCGACGCTTCGTCAGCGAGGGCGGCTCGACGTACGCGCGCTGGGTCCTCGGCCTGCAGATCAAGGACCTGACGGGTGGCTTCAAGTGCTTCCGCCGCGAGGTGCTCGAGGCGATCCAGCTCGACGGTGTGCGCTCGCAGGGCTACGCCTTCCAGGTCGAGCTGACCTACCGCGCCGTGCAGGCCGGCTTTCGCGTGGTTGAGGTGCCGATCGTCTTTCGCGACCGCCAGCAGGGCGAGAGCAAGATGTCGTGGCGGATCGCCGCCGAGGCGATGTGGCTCGTGCCGCGCCTGCGCTTCAGGTAGCCGCCGCCACGCCGGGCGCTCCAACTCGCCGCCGGCCGCGCCGGCGCTTCAGCTCGCCGTCCGCCGCGCCGATGCATCCCCGATGGATGCCTCGGCATATGCGTTCGCGCACGGCGTGCGTCATACGCGCTCGACCCTGCGAGCCTGGCAGCGCGCTCCAGGCGCGGTCCTCGGCCGCTGGCTCGCCGGATCGACGGTGGCGGCGCTCGGGCTGCTAGCGGCGGTGCTCGCCGTCGCATTCGTCGACAGCGGCTACCAGCAGGTCGTCACCCTGCAGCCGCCGTTCGGGGTGGGCGACATCGGCGATGTACTGCACGTCCTGCGCAGCAACGCGCTCGTGCTGGCACTCCACGCGATGGCCTGCGTCGCCGGCTTCATCGCGGGCAGCTCGCTGCCGCTGCAGGCGAGCAGTCACAGCGGTGTGTCGCGCTGGGTGCACGAGCACGGGGGGCGCCTGGCGATCGGCTTCGTCTTCCTCGCCACCACCTTCTCGCTGAGCGCGCAGGCCTATCTGATCGGCCACAGCCTGGCGGGCGTCTCGAGCTTCCTCGGCGTCTCGCCCGCGCTGCTCGTGCTCGGCGTGCTGCCGCACGCGATCCCCGAGCTCGTCGCGCTGTTCCTGCCGCTCGCCGCGTGGATCATCGCGAGCCGCCGCGGCGAGTGGGATCAGCTGCTGGCGGCCACCGTCGTGACGGTTGCGATCGCCGTGCCCGTGCTCGTCGCCGCGGCATTCGTCGAGGTGTACGTCTCGCCGCATCTCTTCACGGCGCTCACCCACATCCACCCACCGATCGTCCGCCAGTCAGGTGGCTGGACGATCGTCGTTCACTGACCCTCGCGCTCCTCCGCCTGTTTCTCTTGCGCGGCCGTGTCGCGCGCCTCGAGGCGCAAGAGCACCGCGAGCAGCAGCAAGGCGCCCCCGACCACCACGCCGATCGCGATGATGCCGCTGACCGCGAGAGGGACCATTGGCTCGCAGGGTAGCTGGCGGCGTGCTCGGCGCGACGGCGCGAGCCACGACTTCGGGCGGATCATGGGTCAGTACTTGACGAGGACGCTCGTCGAACCCGCCCAAGCCAAAGAGCTTGCTTCGCACGATGACTCGCCATTTAGCCGGCGGTTCCAGATCTTTGGACGGATTTGGATCCATTTGGAATAAAAAGCCGCTGGAAAGCGGCATATATTGCGTCGCTTGGAGGTCCGGCTCGGACGAGTACGTGGAGCCGCCGCTGGAACCGCACGATCAGGATTGGATCTCATCACGGCTCGACGCTCACGGGCGCGGGGGAGTGGGTGGCCGCCGGCGCGGGAGTCGGCTTCGTGCCCTGGTCTTCCGTTGAAATCCCCCCACCCACCCCCTGACGGGTGGTGTTTCCCCCGGACGCCGCTCCTTCATTTTGTATAGTGAGGGGTAAGCGACCAAGGAGACCCCCGATGGCAGGCAGCCTTACCCAGATCAACGACAACAACTTCGACGCCGAGGTCATCGAGGCCGAGGGTCCCGTGCTCGTCGACTTCTGGGCGCCCTGGTGCGGCCCCTGCCGGGTCGTGGCGCCGGTGCTCGAGGAGATCGCCTCGGAGCGTCCCGAGCTGAGGATCGTCAAGCTGGACATCGACGAGAACCCGCAGACCGCCGCGCGCTTCCAGGTCCTCTCGATCCCGACGATGATCCTCTTCAAGGGCGGCCAGCCCGTCAAGACCGTGATCGGCGCCTACCCCAAGAAGAAGCTCGAGCAGGAGCTCGAGCCCTCCCTCTCCGCCGCCTGAGGCCCGACAGCCGGCGCGAGGCTACGTCCTCGGTCGCTCGTGTGCGTCTGCACACTTCGCTCCCTGCGTCCTTGCCTCGCTTGACTCTCGGACCTCAGGACCCTCTGTGCACGCGGCTGAGGGAGATCGTCAGCGGCAGGCCATCGATGTCGGTC
>DASZNB010000074.1:0-11517 GCA_035551395.1 Solirubrobacteraceae bacterium
GGCCACGGTGACGACGCCGAACTCCGGCGTGTTCGTTCGCGCGCAGAGGACGAAGCCGGCCTGCACGAGCGCGTCGACGACGAGCTCGGAGTCCTCGCTGGCGCCTGTGGGCGCGCCGTTCGAGCCGTAGGTGACCGGCCAGCCGGCCACCGGGGTCAGGTCCTTGATCGGGATCGGCACACCCAGGAACGGCGCCCGATCACCGGCGGCCAAGCGCCGATCGGCCTCGCCCGCAGCCGCGCGCGCGCCCTCGTCGTTACGCCAGATCACGGCGTTGATCTGCGGGTTGCGCTCGTCGACCGTCGCGAGGCACGCATCGAGCAGCTCGACCGCCGAGAGCTCACGCGCGCGCAGCGCCGCGGCCAGCACCAGTGCCGATGAGGACGGGCCGAGCGGAGCCATCGTGGCGACCCTACCAGGGTAGGCTCCGCTGCGGTCAGGCAGTTTTCCGCCCCGATCAGGAGGTCCCGCGTGAGCCGCACGAGCAAGGCCCGATACGACGTGAACGGCCGCACTGTGTTCATCACCGGCGCCGCGCGCGGCATCGGTGCGGCGGCGGCCGCGCGCCTGCACGCGAAGGGAGCGAACGTCGCGCTCGTCGGACTCGAGCCCGAGCGACTCGAGCGCAACGCGACCGCGCTCGGCGAGCGCGCCGCCTGCTTCGAGGCCGACGTCACCGACCTCGCAGCGCTCGAGGGCGCGGTCGGCGCGACCGTCGAGCGCTTCGGCGGGATCGACGTTGCGATCGCCAACGCCGGCATCGCGTACACGGGGGCCCTCGCGAGCGCGCCCGTGGAGCAGGTCGAGCGCACCCTCGCGGTGAACCTGCTCGGCGTCTGGCGCACCGACCGTGCGGTGATCGGCGAGATCGCCAAGCGCCGCGGCTATCTGCTCAACGTCTCTTCCCTGTCGGCCATCACGCACGCTCCGTTGATGGGCCCCTACACGGCGGCGAAGGCGGGGGTCGAGGCCCTCACGGACGCCCTGCGGATGGAGATGGCGCCGAGCGGCACGCAGGTCGGGTGCGCGTACTTCGGCTTCATCGACACCGACCTCGTGCGCGCGAGCTTCGCTCAGCCCTCGGCGCAGATCCTGACGGCGCAGATGCCCGGCTTCATGCGCAATCCCGCGCCGCTGTCGACCGCGATCGATGCGATCGAGCGCGGCATCGAGAGCCGCGCTGCGCGCGTGTGGGCGCCCCGCTGGGTCGGCGCGATGATGCTCCTGCGCGGGCTGCTGCAGCCGTTCAGCGAACGCCGTGCCCTCGCCGACAGCTCGACCTTGATCGAGGGCATGCGTGTGGCCGAGTCCTCGGCCGAGGCCGACGCGCAGGACCCGCTGCTCGGGGTGGCGGCGCAGGCGATCGAGGACTAGGAGGACGCAGCATCCGGGGCCCCGCAGGCCGCAACTTGCGCGGGCGCCCTACTCGGCGCGCCCGAACTGGACGATCGCGATCGCCAGCATCACGAGGCCCAGCACGGCGACGACGCCCGCCTCGACGAGCCCGGGGACGTGCCAGCTCCACCAGGTCACGCCGGGGTCGAGCGCGGTGCGCGCGGCCGCGCTGATGTTGAGGTGGGCGAACACCGCCCGGCGCATCGGATCGACGGCATAGGTGAGCGGATCGAGACGATTGAGGATCGCGAGCCAGCGCGGCAGGCCCGAGACCGGGAACAGCGCGCCGGAGAGGAAGTACATCGGCATGATCGCCATCTGCATGAGCGCCATGAACGACTGCATCTGGGTGATCCGCGCGGCGACCATCACCCCGAACGCAGTGATCGCAAAGGCGAGCAGCAGCTGCAGCGCGAACACGTCGAGGATCAGCCCGAGGTCGTAGGGAACGCCGACGAGGCCGGCGAGGCAGAGGACGATCACCCCCTGGAAGCTCGCGACGGTGGCGCCGCCGAGGCACTTGCCGAGGACCAGCGAGCTGCGCCTTACGGGCGCGACCATCATCTCGCGCAGGAAGCCGAACTCGCGATCCCACACGAGCGAGGCCGCGGAGAACATCGCGGTGAACATCACCGCCATGCACAGCACGCCGGGATACACGAACGTGCGCAGGTTGACGCCGTGCGTGCCGGCGGAGGCCAGGCTCGAGAGCCCCGTGCCGAGCACGAACAGGAACAGGAACGGCTGCATCAGCGACGTCGCGATCCGCAGCCGGTCGCGGCTGAAGCGGATCAGCTCGCGCTTCCAGACGACCTTGATCGCGCGCAGCTCGCTGCGGGTGCTGCGCGTGGGGACGCGCACGTGCGCGAGCTGATGCACGGCGGCGGGCGCGGCCGGGCCGCTGGCTGGAGCTGGCTTGGTGTCGGTCGCCATCAGCGGCTCATCATCCGTGCGAAGTTCCGTCGTGTGTCCAGCTGCGAGTCCTCGGCGTCGCGGATCGTGGTGCCGGTGTAGGACATGAAGACGTCGTCGAGCGACGGGCGCGACACGCTGACCGCGCGAATCGGCGGGTGGGCGGGATCCCACTCATCGAACAGGCGCGGCACGAAGTGCTCGCCCGCCGGAACCCCGAACGTGACCGCGCCCTCCGCGACCGTGGCCTCGATCTGGAAGCGCTCGCGCAGCGCGACGATCGCGGCCGCGTCATCGTCGGTCTGGATCTGCACGCGGTCGTGTCCGACTTTCGCCTTCAGCGCCTCCGGCGTGTCGAGCACGATGATGCGACCCTGGTCCATGATCGCGATGCGGTCGCAGTACTCGGCCTCGTCCATGTAGTGGGTGGTCAGGAAGATCGTGATGTCCTCGCGCGTCTTCAGCTCGCGGATGTAGCTCCAGATCGAGCTGCGCGTCTGCGGGTCCAACCCGACGGTTGGCTCGTCGAGGAACAGCACACGCGGCGAGTGCAGGAGGCCGCGTGCGATCTCCAGACGGCGCTTCATGCCGCCCGAGAACGTGTTGACGAGGCTACCGCGGCGCTCCCACAGTCCGACCATCTCCATCACCTGGCGCATGCGCTCGCCGACGCCATCGCGCGGTACGCCGTAGAGCTCGGCGTGCAGGCGCAGGTTCTGCTCGGCGGTCATATAGCCGTCGAGTGTCGTGTCCTGGAAGACCAGGCCGATGTTGCGCCTGACCTCATCGCGTTCGCCGATCACGTCGTGACCGGCGACCATCGCCGAGCCGGCGCTGGGGCGCACGAGCGTGCAGAGCATGTTGATCGTCGTCGACTTGCCCGCCCCGTTGGGGCCGAGGAAGCCGAAGATCTCGCCGCTTCGCACGGCGAACTGGATGCCCCGCACCGCCTCGACCTCGTCGTAGCGCTTGACGAGGCCGTTGACCTGGACGGCCGCGGCGGGCTGGGGCGTGGGGGGATCGGGCTTGTTCAAGCGGGGCAGATCCGGCGGGCCGAGGTTGGGCTCAGCTGTCCTTCTCCACGGTATCGGCATCGTCCTCGCCGTCGGCCAGGATCCGATAGAGCTCGCGGCGGGTGCCGGCGAGCACCTCGCGGGCACGCGCGACCTGTCCCTCGCTGCCGGTGCGCATCACCTGCACGAAGGCGGAGGCGACCTCGCGCATCAGCCGGCCGAGCTCGTGCGCCTTGTCGCTGACATCGCCGCTCATCTGATCCCATGGCGCCGGCGTGGCGGCGTCGCGTTGCGCGACCGACGCACGGCCCTCGTCGGTGAGCGCGTACAGCTTGCGCCCGTCGTGCTCCTCCGAGCGGATCAGGCCCTCGTCCTCGAGCTGCTGGAGCGCGGGATAGACCGAGCCGGGGCTCGGGCGCCAGACATCGCCGCTGCGCTCCTGGACCTCCTGCATGATCTGGTAGCCGTTGCGCGGCTCCTCGCTCAGCAACAGCAGTGCCGCTGTGCGGATGTCGCCTCGGCGCGCCTTGCGCCCGCGGCCGCGCGGGCCGCCGTAGGCGAAGCCTCCGAACGGTCCGCCGAACTCGCCGCGCGCGCCGTAGGGGCCGCGCTGAGCGCCGTGGTGGGGGCGACAGCCGGAGCGCGCCCCTGTCGAATGAATTGAATGACCAAACATATCTACTCCTATCGTGAACTGTCTTCGTACGCTCACGATATATCGTTACCCCCCATTCGTCAACCCCCTGTGCCCGGTGCGGACGGAGCCCCAGGGCCAGGCCGGCGGGCGCACGCGTCAGTGACGGAAGTGGCGTCGGTCGGTGGCGACCATCGCGACGCCGGCCGCATCGACGGCGGCGACGACATCCTCGTCGCGCACGGAGCCGCCCGGCTGGATGATCGCGGCGACACCCGCGTCGATCGCCAGCTGCGGGCCGTCGGCGAAGGGGAAGAACGCGTCGGAGGCAAGCGCCGAGCCGGCGAGCAGGTCGGGCTGGTGCTCGCGTGCCTTCTCGAGCGCGATCCGCACGGCGTCCACGCGGCTCATCTGCCCTGCGCCGATTCCGATCGTCGCACCGGCGCGTGCGATCACGATCGCGTTCGAGCGCACGTGCCGGCAGACGCGCCAAGCGAACAGCAGGTCCTCCCACTGCTGCTCGCTCGGCTGCTTGGCGCCCATCACGCGCATCTGCGCGCGCGTCTCATCGACGACGTCGCGACTCTGCACGAGCGCTCCTCCGAGCACGGCCTTGCTCTCGACCTCGCGCGCCGGCGCCGGCCAGTCGCTCAGCTCTAGCAGGCGGACGTTCTTCTTGACCTGCAGCAGCTCGAGCGCTTGCGCATCGAAGCCGGGGGCCAGCAGGACCTCGATGAACTGCTTCGCGAGCTCCTGCGCGAAGGCGCCGTCGACGTGCCGGTTGACGGCGATGACGCCTCCATAGGCGCTCTGCGGGTCGCACGCGAACGCGCGTTCATAGGCGCTGCGACCGTCCGCCCCGACAGCGCAGCCGCTGGGGTTGTTGTGCTTGACGATCACGGCAGCCGGCGCGTCGAAGTCCTCGAGGAGCTCGCGGGCCGAGCTGAGGTCGAGCAGGTTGTTGAAGGACAGCTCCTTGCCGTGCAGCTGGCGCACGCCCGCAAGCAGGTGCGTCGAGGCCCCGACGCGGGCGTAGTAGGCGGCGGCCTGGTGGGGGTTCTCGCCGTAGCGCAGGTCGCTGAACTTCACGTACGCGTCGTTCCACGTCGGCGGGAAGCCCTCGTACGTGCGCGTCGCGAACCAGGTCGCGATCGCGGCGTCGTAGCGGGCGGTGCACGCGAACGCCTTCGCCGCCAGACGCTGGCGCGTGGGCAGCGAAAGCGTCCCTGCTGACTCGCCGAGCTCGGCGAGCACGCCGTCGTAATCGGCCGGGTCCACGAGGACCGCGGCGAAGTCGCTGTTCTTGGCCGCCGCCCTGATCATCGTGGGACCGCCGATGTCGATGTTCTCGATCACCTCGGTCGGGCTCGCGTCCGCGCGCGCGACCGTCTGCTCGAAGGGATACAGGTTGACGCACACCAGGTCCACCTGCTCGATCTCCTCCTCGGCCGCCGCCGCCAGGTGATCGTCGTTCTCCCGCCGCGCGAGCAGGCCCGCGTACAGGCGCGGGTGGAGCGTCTTGACGCGGCCGTCCATCATCTCCGGGAAGCCGGTGAAGTCCTCGATCGCGCGCACGGCCACGCCGGCCTCGGCGAGCGCGCGCGCGGTACCGCCGGTCGAGACGATCTCGACCCCCAGCTCGCGCAGGCCACGGGCGAGCTCGACGATCCCGGCCTTGTCGGACACCGACAGCAGCGCCCGGCGCACGCGCGCCTCGCCCGGCGCTGCGGACTCGACGCCGGCCTCGCGCTCGCCTATCGCCTCGCTGTCTGCGCCCATCTCGAGAGCCTATCTCGCGTCCGAGCCGAGCGAGGATCGCTCCACCAGCACGCGGCGCGGGTTCTCCGGATCGGCGCTCACCGCACCGCTCGCGATCAGCCGCACGGCCTCCGGCAGCAGCGCGTGCTCGAGCGGACGCAGGGCCGCGAGCACCTGCCCGGGCTCGCTCGCGTCGGGCAGCTCGACGGCGCCCTGAAGGATCACGGGGCCGGAGTCCACTCCGGCGTCGACGAAATGGACTGTCACCCCGAAGACCTTGACGCCGTATGCGAGCGCCTGCTCGACCGCCGCGATGCCCGGGAAGGCCGGCAGCAACGACGGATGCACGTTGATCACCGCACCGGGGAAGCTCGCCAGGAACTCCTCGCCGAGCAGCTCCATGTAGCCGGCCAGCACGACCAGGCGCGCGCCGCGCTCGTGCAGCCAGGCGGCCATCGCCTCGTCGCGGGCCGCACGGCTGGGGTGCTCGCCGCGAGCGAACACGCAGGTCGCGACTGCAGCCGAGCGCGCGCGCTCGAGCGCCCGTGCCCCGGCGACGCTCGAGGCGACCGCCACGATCTCCGCCTCGCGCCCGTGCACGCTCGCGAGCAGCGCCTGCAGGTTGGTGCCGGCGCCCGACACCAGCACTGCTATCGGCAGGCGCTCGCTCACTCACCTCGGACGATAGCTGTGAGCAAGCTCACATAGCCCGCCGGCGCGCTGCGCATTAATCGACGTCGAGGGGCAGAGGGTCCGCAGCGCAGATCAGGTGGGGGCCACCTTTTCACCGATCCCGACCCAAGGACGTGCCAAATGCTTGTTGCAATCGCCATTACCTTCTTCATCCTGCTGGCGTTCGCCATCGCGCTGCCGTCTGCGCGCAGCGACAGGCTGATAGCCCACCGCCGCTACAACAACCGCTACAACGACGCGGCCGGCGCGCGCGAAGACCACCTGAGCTAGGACTGAGCCTGGCCGGCGCGCGGCGCAGTGCAGCGCCCCGGCCGCGGGCTCTGCCTTCGCGCTGTCCTACTCCACGCGAGGCGTGCTCAGGCGCGCACTAGCGGCAGCGGCGGAGCGTCCTGGTCGTCCTCGAGCGAGTACTTGCCGGCCGCGCCGTCGCTGCCGGCGAGCGGGTACTCGCCGGTGAAGCAGGCGTCGCAGTGCGTCGCGCGCGTCGCCTGGACGGCCTCGTAGACCCCTGCCAGCGAGAGATAGTGCAGCGAGTCGCAGCCGAGCTCGGCGGCGACCTCCTCGCTGCTGCGCCCGTGGGCGATCATCTCCTCGCGCGTGGACATGTCGATGCCGTAGTGGCAGGGGTGCTTGATCGGCGGCGCGGAGATGCGCATGTGGATCTCCTTGGCGCCCGAGTCGCGCAGCATCTGCACGATCTGGCGCGTCGTGTTGCCGCGCACGATCGAGTCGTCGACGACGACGAGGCGCTTGCCGGCGATCACCTCGGGAAGGGGGTTGAACTTCAGGCGCAGGCCGTGCTTGCGCAGCTCCTGGCCGGGCTGGATGAAGGTGCGCGCGACGTAGCGGTTCTTGACGAAGCCGTCGTCCTGCGGCAGCCCGGCGGCGCGTGCGAGGCCGCGGGCGGCGGGGTTGCCCGAGTCGGGGACGGCGATCACGAGATCCGCCTCCACGGGCGCCTCGCGCCACAGGATCTCGCCCATGCGACCGCGCGCGACCTGCAGCACCTGGTCGTTCATGCGCGAGTCCGGGCGCGCGAAGTAGATGTACTCGAACACGCAGAACGCGCGCCTGCCGCCGCCCGCGACCATGCGGCTCTGCAGCCCGTCGGCGCCGAGCGTGACGAGCTCGCCGGGCTCGACGTCGCGAAGGTAGCGCGCGCCGATGATGTCGAAGGCGCAGGACTCGCTGGCAACGCAGTAACGCACCCCGCTGCCCTGCTCGTCGGGGTGAGCGGGATCGGAGTCGAGCACGCCGATCGCGAGCGGGCGCAGCCCGTGGGGGTCGCGGAACGCGACGACGCGATCCTTGGTCATCGCGACGATCGAGAATGCGCCGCGCAGGCGCGGGAGCACGTCGGCGATCGCGTCCTCGACCCGATCGGCGGGGTGCGTCGCGATCAGCGCCGCAATGATCTCCGAGTCCGAGGTCGAGCTGAAGCTGACACCGCGCTCGAGCAGCTCCTCGTGCAGCTCGAGGGCGTTGATGAGGTTGCCGTTGTGTGCGAGGGCGACCTCGCGGCGCGAGCCGTTGGTGCCCTCCGAGCGCTGCACCGGCTGCGAGTTCTCCCACGCGTTGGAGCCGGTCGTGGAATAGCGCACGTGCCCGATCGCGAGCTCGCCCGCGAGCGTGCGCAGGTCGTTCTCACTGAACACCTGGTTGACGAGGCCGAGCTCCCGGCGGGTGATGATGTGCCCGCCGCGGTCGGCCGCGGCGATGCCGGCCGACTCCTGGCCGCGATGCTGCAAGGCGTAGAGAGCGAAGTAAGACAGACGTGACACCTCGTGACCCGGTGCATACAGTCCGAAAACTCCGCACTCGTCGCGCGGTCCGTCACGCATAGCTGTCCTCAAAGCTAGCAGGGTGGCGCAGGCGGCTTTCCGCGCCCGGCGCGGCGCTCACGAGAACAGCTCCGCGAGCGCCTCGTGGGCGCCGGCGAGCTCCTCGAGCGGCAATGTGATCTCCGCCTCGCCGCCGGCGCCGGCGCCGTCCCAGGAGATCACGAGCCGCTCCCCTCCGACGCTGCCCAGTCGCACGATGGCGGTCCGTTCGCCCAGCTCGCGCAGCGCCGCGGCGCGGGCGCTGACGAGGAAGCCCCCCACGCCCTCGCCGAACAGGGCGCCTGCGCGCGCACCGGCGGACGGCACGAACCCGGGCGGCGCCGCCGGCTCGACGGCCGCCCAGAAGTCGGCTGCAAGGTTGACCTCGGCGCCGATCCGCCCCGCCAGGCAGCACTCGGCGAGCGCCACCGCGAGGCCGCCCTCGGCGATGTCGTGGGCGCTAGCGAGGGTGCCGGCGCGCACGGCCGCGCGGACGGCGGCATGCGCCTCGCGGACCCTGTCGAGGTCGATCTCGGCGAGTCCGTCGGGGAGCGCCTCGCCGCGCAGCTTGGCGAGCTCGCTCGCGCCCAGGGAGGGCCTGAACGGGCCGAGCAGCGCGAGCTCGTCGCCGGCGCGCACGAAGCCGACACGCCCGGCGCGGGCGGCATCCGGCAGGCGTCCGACCATGCCGATCACCGGCGTCGGGTAGATCGGCCCCGTCGTGCCCTCGTTGTAGAGGGACACGTTGCCGCCGACGATCGGCGCCTCGAGCGCCCGGCAGGCCTCGCCGAGGCCGCGCACCGCTTCGCACAGCTGCCAGGCGATGTGGGGCTTCTCGGGATTGCCGAAGTTGAGGTTGTTCGTCGTGCCGAGCGGCTCGGCCCCGACGCAGGCGAGGTTGGCGGCGCACTCGAGCACCGTCGCGATCGTTCCGCGATAGGGGTCGGCGGCGACGCGGCGGCCGTTTCCATCGATGCTGACGGCGAGCGCGCTGCCGTCCTCGAGCGCGAGCACGGCGGCATCGGCCTGCTCGGGCCTGCGCACCGTGCGCGACTGGACGATCGCGTCGTAGCGTTCGAACAGCGGCCTGCGCGATGAGATGTTGGGGCTCGCGAGCAGTGCCAGCAGGGTCTCGCCGGCAGGGGCATCCGGCGCGAGGCTCGCCGGCGCGGACGCGTAGATCGACTCGACCGGCTTGCGCGGGCGCAGGTCATACAGCGGGCATTCGTCCACGAGCGCGCGCACGGGCATGTCGCCGAGGAGCTCCTCGCCGCGCAGCACCCGCATCCGCCCGCTGTCGGTGACGGTGCCGATCGCCGCGCCGCCGACCTCCCACTTCTCGCACAGCTCGAGCACGGACACGAGCTTGGCGGGCTCGACGACGCACAGCATCCGCTCCTGGGACTCGCTGACCATCACCTCGAACGGCTCCATCCCTGCCTCGCGCAGCGGCACCTCGGCGACGTCGATGTCGATTCCGACGTCGCCCTTGGAGGCCATCTCCGCGGCCGAGGAGGTCAGCCCGGCGGCGCCGAGATCCTGCAGCGAGAGGATCAGCCCGCGCTCGAGCAGCTCGAGCGAGCACTCGAGCAGCTTCTTCTCCTCGAAGGGGTCTCCGACCTGGACGGTCGGGCGCTTGTCCGCGCCGCCCTCCTGCTCGCCGCCAAGCTCGGCCGAGGCGAGCACGGACGCGCCGCCGATCCCATCGCGTCCGGTGGAGGCGCCGAACAGGACGACGAGGTTGCCCGCGCCGGCGGCCGCGCTGCGAACGAGCCGCTCGCGCGGGGCGAGCCCGAGAGCCATCGCGTTGACGAGGCAGTTCTGCTCGTAGGGGCCCTCGAAGTAGACCTCGCCGCCGACCGTGGGCACGCCGATCGAGTTGCCGTAGTGCGCGATTCCCGCGACGGCGCCGTCGAGCAGGTAGCGCGGGCGGGCAGCTCGCTCGCCACCCACTTCGCCGAAGCGCAGCGAGTCGAGCACGGCGATCGGGCGGGCGCCGATCGCGAAGATGTCGCGCAGGATGCCACCCACGCCGGTGGCCGCGCCCTGGAAGGGCTCGACCGCGCTCGGGTGGTTGTGCGACTCGACCTTGAACGCGCACACGATCCCGCCCCCCACATCGACCGCGCCGGCGTTCTCACCGGGCCCCATGACCACATGCGTGCCCTCCGTCGGCAGCGTGCGCAGCAGCTTCTTGGAGTGCTTGTAGGCGCAGTGCTCGCTCCACAGCAGCGAGTACATCGCGAGCTCGACCTGGTTGGGCGGTCCACCCTGCTTCTCGCACACGAGCGCGTACTCGTCCGCGGTCAGCCCGAGCGCGATCGCGTCCTCGAGCGTCGGCAGGCTGACCGTGTCAGGCACGCGCCGCCTCCACGCTCATCCGCATCGACTCAAAGATCTTCAGGCCGTCGTCGGACCCGCCGATCAGCTCGTCGACGGCGTGCTCCGGATGGGGCATCAGGCCGAAGACGTTTCCTGCCTCATTGCACACGCCGGCGATGTCGTGGACGGAGCCGTTGAAGTTCTCGCCCTCGGCGTAGCGCAGCACGAGCTGGCCGCCGGCGTCCATCGCGGCGAGCGTGTCTGGGTCGGCGTGGTAGCGGCCCCAGGCGTGCTTGGCGGGAATGCTCAACCGCTCGCCCAGCGCGCAGGCGCGCGTGAAGGGGCCGCCGCCGTAGAGCACCTCGACCTCGACCTGGCGGAAGGTGAAGCGCAGGTTGGCGTTTCCGAGCAGCGCCCCGGGCAGCAGGCGCGCCTCGCAGAGCACCTGAAAGCCGTTGCAGATGCCCAGCACGAGACCCCCATCGGCGGCGAACTCGATGACCGACTCCATCGCCGGGCTGAAGCGAGCGATCGCTCCCGCGCGCAGGTAATCGCCGTAGGAGAATCCGCCCGGGACGATGATCGCGTCCGCGCCGCCGAGGTCGCGATCCCCGTGCCAGATCAGCTCCGCGTCGCCAACCCGGCGCGCCGCCTGCAGTGCATCGACCTCGTCGCAGGAGCCCGGGAACTGCAGCACGCCGAACTTCATCAGGAGCGCCCGGACACGTCGCATATCCGCGTCATCGGCCCTCGACTTGACCGGCCAAGCCTTCGGGCCTGCTTCCTTGATCTGCTCGGTCCGGACGCCCCTGTGGGAGGCTCACCCCAACATCTCGATCTCGTAGTCCTCGACGAGGGGATTGGCCAGTAGCCGCTCGCACATCGACTGCAGCTGCCCTGGGTCCTCGACGTCCAGCTCGACGAGCCGGCCGATGTGCACGTTGCCCGCGCCGGTGAAGCCGAGCGCCGG
>DASZNB010000075.1:0-20818 GCA_035551395.1 Solirubrobacteraceae bacterium
GGGGCGTACCTGCGCGAGCACGCGCTGCACGATCGCGCCGGTGCCCGGCTGCGCCCAGTCGGTCGGGTCGACGTTCCACATGATCGTCGCGAGGCCGAGCGAGCGGGCGGTGGCGACGACGGAGGCGTCGTATGCGCCGTACGGGGGGCGAAACACGCACGGCGTGTAGCCGGTGAGCGCGCGGATCGCGGCGAGCGGCTCGGCCAGCTGACCACGAACACCGCCCGTGGCGAGGAGATTCGGATGGCTGTAGGTGTGGTCGCCGAGCGCGTCGCCGTCGCGCAGCTCGCGTCGCAGCGTCGCGCGGAAGGCAGGGGTGATCTGCCTGCCGATCATGAAGAACGTGGCCTTCGCGTGGTTGCGCTCGAGCATCGCGAGGAAGGCCGGCGTGTCGGCCGCCGGCCCGTCGTCGAAGCCGACGGCGACCTCGCGCCGCGCCGGACCGCCGCGGTAGGGACCGCCGTTGCTGCGACAGCCGACGATGTGAAAGAGGGCGGGCGGCTGCGCGACGGCGGGACGGGCCGGCTCGTGAGCGCGGGCGGGCGCAGGCCTCGCGCCGCCGGCGAGCAGGACTGGGACGAGCGCGAGTGCCGTCCCGAGCAGCGGACCCACGAGGGGCGCGCCGCGCGAGCGGTGCGAGCGGGGGTTCGCTGCCGAGAAGCCTCGGCGCCAGCCTGGGAGGCGGGGGAGCCACCGCACGGCGTCCCACCATACACCCGCCCCCGCCCGCCGCCGCGTAGGGTTGGACGGATGGCACGCTTCGTCGCGGCGATCGACCAGGGGACGACGAGCACGCGCCTGATCCTGTTCGACGCCGACGGCCGGATCGCCGGCTCCGAGCGGCGCGAGCACGAGCAGATCCACCCCCGCGCGGGCTGGGTCGAGCACGACGCCGTGGAGATATGGCGGCGCGTACGCGAGGTGATCGGCGGAGCGCTCGCGAGCTCCGCCGTGGAGGCCGGGGAGATCGCGGCTCTCGGGATCACCAACCAGCGTGAGACGACCGTCGTGTGGGACCGCGCGAGCGGAGAGCCGATACACAACGCGATCGTGTGGCAGGACACGCGCACCGATGCGCTCGTGCGCGAGCTCGCCGGCGCGGAGGGGCTCGACCGCCTGCGCCCGAGCGTCGGGCTGCCGCTGTCCACCTACTTCAGCGGCCCCAAGCTCGCCTGGATCCTCGAGCACGTGCCCGGTGCGCGGGCGCGCGCCGAGTCCGGCGAGCTGGCCTTCGGGACGATCGACACGTGGCTGTTGTGGAACCTCACGGGCGGCCCGCGCGGTGGCGTGCACGCCACCGACGTGACGAACGCGAGCCGTACGATGCTGATGGACCTGCAGACGCTCGACTGGCACGAGCCGAGCCTCGAGCTGATGGGCATCCCCCGCGCGGTGCTTCCGCAGATCCGCTCCTCGAGCGAGGTCTATGGCGAGGCGAGCGGCACCGCGCTCGGCGGGTGCCCCGTGGCGGGCATCCTCGGCGACCAGCAGGCGGCGCTGTTCGGGCAGACGTGCTTCGAGCGCGGCGAGGCCAAGAGCACGTACGGCACGGGCTCCTTCCTGCTGCTCAACACCGGCGAGGAGATCGTCCGCTGCGAGCAGCTGCTGACGAGCGTCGCCGCCAAGGTCGGGCAGGGGCCGACCCGTTACGTGCTCGAGGGCTCGATCGCCGTCACCGGCGCGGCCGTGCAGTGGCTGCGCGATCAGCTCGGGCTGATCGCGAGCGCCGCCGAGGTCGAGCAGCTGGCGGCGAGCGTGGCGGACAACGGCGGCGTGTACTTCGTGCCGGCCTTCTCGGGGCTGTTCGCGCCCTACTGGCGCGACGATGCGCGCGGCGCGATCGTGGGACTGACCGCCTACGCGCGCGCCGGACACATCGCGCGGGCGGCGCTCGAGGCGACCGCCTGGCAGACGCGGGAGGTGCTCGACGCCGCAAACGCCGTCGCCGACGCGCCGCTCACCGAGCTGAGGGTGGATGGCGGCATGACGGCGAACGAGCTGCTGATGCAGTTCCAGGCCGACGTCCTCGGGGTGCCCGTGATCCGCCCGCGGGTCACGGAGACGACCGCTCTGGGGGCCGCCTTCGCGGCCGGCCTGGCGGTCGGCTTCTGGGCCGACGAGGAGGAGCTGCGCGAGCGCTGGGCGCTCGGGCGGCGCTGGGAGCCGCAGATGCAGGAGACACGTCGCGAGCGCGAGTACGCGCAGTGGAAGAAGGCGGTGACGCGCTCCTTCGGCTGGGTCGACTGAGCACCCCGCGCAGCCCGGGTTAGGATCGATCGGTGCGTCGACTCCTCGTTCTGATCTCGGCGTTCATGTTCTTGGAGCTGTTCTTCTTCGCGGTGCTCGCGCCGCTGCTCCCGGGACTCAAGCACGAGCTCGGACTGTCCACCTCGCAGGCCGGGGCGCTCGTGGCGATGTACGCCGTCGGCGCGCTCGTCGGGGCCATCCCGGCCACGCTCGTGGCGCTGCGCGCCGGTGTGAAGGCGACGGCGCTCGCGAGCCTCGTGGCGTTTGCCGCGATGAGCGTCGCCTTCGGCCTCGCCGGCAGCTATGCCGAGCTGCTGGCCGCTCGCTTCGCGCAGGGTGTCGCCGGGGCGGCACTGTGGACGGCCGCGATGGTGTGGCTGCTCGAGGCCGCGCCGGCCGCGCGACGGGGGCAGATGCTGGGACTGGCCTTCGGCGTCAGCGAGGCCGGCGCCGTCGCCGGCCCGGCCGTCGGGGGGATCGCCGCGGGAGCCGGGCGCGCGAGCACCTTCGTCGCGATCGCCGTGATCTGCGTGGGGCTCGCACTCGTCGCCGTGCGCGCCGAGGCTCCGAAGGCGCCCGCGGACCGGCGCCTGGAGCTCGGTTCGATGCTGTCCTCCGCCGCCGTGCGCACGGCGATGGGGATCGCCCTGCTGCCCGCCGTCCTGCTCGCGGCGATCAGCGTGCTCGCGCCGCTGCAGCAGCACGCCCTCGGCGCCGGCGCCGGAGAGATCGCCGCGATCTTCGGGATCGCGGCCGTCGTCGGAGTCCTGCTGCAGCCGGCTTTCGGGCGCTGGTCGGACCGGCGCGGCCCGCTGCGCCCGATCCGGATTGGGCTGCTCGCGAGCGCCCCCGTCGTCCTCGGCGTCCCCTGGCTCGACAGCCGTGCGGCGGCCGGCGCGCTGACGATCGCCGCGCTCGTAGCAACCGGCGTGCTGTGGGCGCCGCTGCTGGTGATGCTCTCAGACGCCTGCACGGCGGCGGGCGTCGGCCAGATCATGGCAGTCGTGATCATCGACCTGACGTGGCCGCCGGGCAATGCCCTCGGTGCCGCCGGGGGAGCCGCGATCGCCCAGGCGGCTGGGCAGCGCTGGGCGTATGCGACGATGGCCGCAGCGCTTCTCGGCGGATACCTCGCGCTGGGCCGCTCGCGCGAGCCGCTCGCCGCCGAGGTGCAAGCACCGCCGGCGTGATCCGAACCCTCGCGATGAGCTCCGAAACCGACACCCGCCAGCCCCCTGCGGCGCCCTACTTCGAGGACCTCAGCGTCGGTGCGCTCGACTGCTCGGCGCCCTCGGTCACGCTCACCGATGGGATGGCGGCGGTCCACCGGGCGATCGTCGGTGACCGCCTGCGCCTCGCGCTCGACGGCAAGCTCGCGCGTGATCTGCTCGGGCTGCGCAGCTCGCTCGCACACCCGGCGCTCGTGTGGGACGTGGCGATCGGGCAGTCGACCGGGCTCACCGAGCGGGCGCTCGCCGCGCTGTTCTATCGCGGCCTCGTGCTGCTGCGCGCGCCACTGATCGGCGACACCCTGTCGAGCACCACCGAGGTCGTCGCCCTGTGCCAGAGCACGCCGCGCGAGGAGCGCCCGGCGAGCGGGCTGGTGGCGCTGCGCGTGCGCACGAGCGACCAGGAGGGGCGCCCGGTGCTCGACTTCTGGCGCTGCGCGATGCTGCCGCTGCGCGAGCCCGACGGCCAGACCGGCCACGCGGACTCCTTCGATGCGATCCCAACGGAGCTCGACCCTGGCGACCTGCGCGCGGCGACGGCCGCGTGGAACCTCGAGTCGTTTCCCGGCGCGCGCGGCGCGGAGCTCGCGCAGCTGCAGCCGGGGATGCGTTGGAGCGCGCACGGCGGCGACGTCGTCAGCGGCGCCGCCGAGCTCGCCCGGCTGACCCTGAACGTCGCCATCGTGCACCACGATCGCCGCTCGCGCGCGGACGAGCGCCGGCTCGTATACGGGGGGCACACGATCGGCCTGGCGCTCGCACAGGCGACGCGTGCGCTGCCGGAGATCGTCACGATCGCCGGCTGGCACTCCTGCGTGCACCTGGCGCCGGTGCACGAGGGCGACACGCTCAGCAGCGAGCTGGAGCTCGAGCGGATCGAGCCGCTCGACGGCGGCGGCGCGCTCGCGCACCTGCGCTCGCTCGTGCGCGCCGAGGGAGATGACGGCGGCGAGCCCGTCGAGGTGCTCGACTGGCACTTCGTCGCCGTGCTGGCCTAGCCGGGCTGACACGCGGGTCACCGCGTCCCGGCGGCGCTAGGGCGTGAGGACGATCTTCAGCGCCTCGCGCCGGTCATAGACGGCGTAGGCCTCGGGCGCATCGTCGAGCTTCATGTGCCGCGTCACGAGCGCGCTCGGGTCGAGCACGCCCGCCGACAGCATCGCGAGCACGCGGTCGACGTGGCCGATCACGTTCGCCTGGCCGCCGCGCAGCGTCAGCGACTTCAGCCACAGCAGGCCCATGTGCACCTCGGTGCGCTCGGCGTAGACGCCGATGCACTGCACGCTGCCGCAGGCCCGCGTGAGGCGGATCGCTGAGTCGAGCACGCGCGGGTCGCCGACGGCGTCGATCGCGACGTCGACCCCGCGACTCTCGGTCGCGGCGCGCACGGCCGCGCGCACATCCTGCTCGCCCAGGTGCAGGGCCTCGGCACCGAAGGACTGCGCCACGCTCAGGCGCTCGGGCACGCTGTCGATCGCGAACACGTGCGCGGCGCCGGCGGCCTTTGCGGCCTGCACCGCGCACAGCCCAACGGGGCCGAGCCCGAGCACCGCGGCCACATCGCCGGGGCGCAGCCCGCTCGAGTCGACCGCGTGAAAGCCCGTGCCCATCACGTCACCGGCGAACAGCGCGACCTCGCTGCTCATGCCCTCGGGGACGCGACGCAGCACGAGGTTCGCGCGCGGCACGAGCGCCATCTCCGCCTGCGTGCCCTGCAGCGAGCCGAGCGTCGCGCCATGCCCGAACGTGCGCGACTCCAGGCAGCGGTGGAAGTATCCCCGGCGGCAGAACCAGCAGCTCCCGCAGGCCGTCTGGAAGCAGCCCAGCACGCGGTCGCCGACGGCCACGCGCGTGACCGCGTCGCCCGCCGCGAGCACCGTGCCGACGTACTCGTGGCCAATCGTGAAGCCGGGCTCGATCTGGACGCGGCCGTGGTAGATGTGCAGGTCCGATCCGCATACGCCCGTGGCCTCGATCCGCACGATCGCGTCTTCGGCGTCGATCAGCTCGGGCTCGGGACGCTCCTCGACGCTGACGACGCCCGGCGCCTGGAAGGTGACTGCTCTCATCGCTGCGCCAGCCTACCCCGGATGCTGTTCGGGGGGCGCATGCGCCCGGGCTGGGCGCACACGAGGCGAGGCCTTCCCAGCTGTTCCGGTGGGCGCATGCGCCCACCGGCCGGGCCGCACATGTGCGGCCCGGTGGGACCGCCGCATGCGGCGGTCCCTATCGCAATCAGCTTCGCTACCCCTTCGACCAGAAGCGCATGTCGGGGAGGTCGCTGGAGTAGTAGCCGGTGACGTTCTTGCCGAGCACGGCCACCAGTTCCTGGTCGTAGACCCAGATCCGCGGAGTGGCCTGAATGTAGTATTCGTCGGCCTTGTTCAGCAGCTGCTGGCGCTGCGGTTCCTGGGTCACGTCGGGGACCTGTTTCATCAGCTTGTCCGCCGCCGGGACGCACACGTTCGTGTCGTTGAACTGGTTGTTGGGCGGGCACTGCAGGTCATACGCCCAGTGATAGTCGGGCGCCACCACCTGCGGCCCGTCGGGCCACACGGTCACGCCGTCGTGGTTGGTGTAGACGACTTCCAGGAAGGCCGCCGGTGAGACGACGCGGACACTCGCGGTGACCCCTAGCGGCTGCCACGCGCCGGCCGCGGCTGTTGCGATTTCCTTGCTGATGTTGTCGCCCTGAGCGACGTAGATCGGGAAGCTCACCGGCGTCTTCACGCCCGAGGCGGCGAGCAGTTCCTTGGCTTTCTTGACGTCCGTCGGACGCGGCGCGCCGACCTTCGCGTCATACCAGGAGTAGGACGGCATCCACTCGCCGAAGTACAGCTTGCCGTAGCCGTAGGCGACCCGCTGCAGGACGCCTTCGTAGGGGAACGCGTAGCTGAGCGCCTGGCGAAAGTCCTGGTTCTTGAAGAACGGGTCTTTGCCGTTGAGCCACGGCTTGCGTTCGTTCTCCGGGAAGTTCAGCGTCTCCGCCTGGCGCGACTTGAACGAGGCTACCGTGCAGCAGGCGTTGCCGAGGAGGCTGTGCGCCGCCTGGTTGGTCAGGCCGAGCGTGATGTCTGCGGCGCCCGACTGGGCGTCCAGCAGCAGCGTTTCGTTGTCGGGGATGAAGTTGAGGATGATCTTCTTCGACTTCGGCGGTTCGAAGAAGTTGGGGTTGCGTTCGAGCACGAGCTGGTGGTTGGCCTGGTAGCTCGTGAGCAGGTACGGGCCGTAGCCGGCGTCGTGGCTGGCCAGCCACGTGTTCGGCGTGAGCTTCTTCACGCCGCCGTGTTCTTCGACCAGTTTCGGGTCATAGATCGCGCCCGCCGTCGGGGTCGAGAGAACCTGCAGCTGGTTGGGCGCGGGGCGCTTGTACTGGAGCACGACCGTGAGCGAGTCGGGCGCCGACACAGAGGTGATCAGAGGCGGCGTGTAGTCGGTTTCCTCGAGCACCGAGTACCCGCCCTCTTCGAGCTTGATGTCGCGTTCGATCGACCACACGACCGCATGCGCGTCGACCGCGTCACCGCTCGGGAACTTCAGCCCGGGGCGCAGATGGAATGTGAGCGTGCGGTTGCCGTTGCTGTACTTCCAGGACTGGGCGATGTACGGCTTGACCGCCGTCACCGCCAGGTTCTGCTCGGTCGTGCCGGCGACTTTGCCGGGCACCTGTTCGACCTGCGTGAGCGTGGAGTACATCGCGCCATCGAAGCCCGGGTCCTGGTCGTTGGTCGTGAGCCCCGGATCGAGTGTCGCAACGGGCACCGAGTTGTTGACTATCAGCGTCGCTTCGCTGTTCGTCGCGGCTTTGCTCAGGCCCGAGGAGCTCGAGCTCGAGCTCGAGTTGGAGCTGCTGCCGCAGGCGGCCAGGGCGAGAACGGCGACGACTCCAATCGCGGCGGAGATGCCGCCCAGCGGTGCTCTGGTGGCGTGTGTGCTCTTGCGGTTCATCGCGTCTCCTCGGTCATGCAGTTCGTCGCGGTCTCTTCCCGTCGCCCAGAAACGGACGCCAAGCGCGGCCGGCGCTCGGGCCAGCCCGGCTGAACGCTAATCGAAAGCGCCCGAGCCTTATGAAAGCGCCCGAGCCTTATTCATGACGATCAGTCGATATGCGAAACCTATCCGTCGCGCGGGACCGCCGTCAAGGGCCGCTGGCAAAAGCCTCGCGGCTCGGCTTGGACAGGTGTCCAAAGGCCGCCCGCGCCTGCGTCCCCACCTGCCACACGCGTCGCTTGACATCACCGGAGGGCCTAGCTAGGTTCCGAATCGACTGATCGATATGCCACTTCCCCAGCCCGGAGGGTTGAGCATGGCGCGGCCCGCCTCAAGCCTGGATCCCGAGTATCTCGCGCGCCTGGGAGGCACTCGCCGGCGGACGTCCGACCGTTTCGCACAGCTCCCGCGCGCGGCGCACGAGCTGCGCGTTGGACTGCGCGTACTCGCCCGGACCGACGTACACGACGTCCTCCAGGCCCGTGCGGATGTGACCCCCGAGCGCGAGCGTAACCGCCATCATCGGGAAGTTGTGACGGCCGATCGCAGTGACCATCCAGGGAATCCCCGCGGGGACCAGTCCGGCGAACAGGGCGATCGTCGCGGCGCTCGGCGGCGCGCCGCCGATCACTCCCAGCACCATGTGCATCATTCCCGGCGCGCCCCGCGCCTTCGCGCTCAGCTCCGCGGCGGTGACGGCCATGCCGATGTCGAAGCACTCGTACTCCGGCACGATCCTACGCTCGGCCATCTCCTCGGCGAGCGCGAAGATCAGCGAGCGGGGGTTCAGGAAGACGTGGTCATCGGAGCCGAAGTTGACGCTGCCGCAATTCAGCGAGGCGAGCTCCGGCTGCGCCTCGAGCGAGCGGCGACGCTCCTCGGGCGGAGCGCCGAGCTTGCCGCCGGTCGTGAAGTTCAGCACCACATCGCCGGCCTGCTCGCGGATCGCCTGCTTGATCGCGAGGTAGTCCTCCGGCGCCTGCGTCATCTGCCCGTCGGTCGTGCGCGCGTGGATGTGCAGGATGCTCGCGCCGGCCTCCGTCGCGCCCACCGCCTCGCGGATCACGTCGTCGCGGGTCGCGGGCTGGTTCGGATTGCCGGTCACCACGCCACCGGCGAGCGCGCACGTGAGCATCACCGGGTCGCTCATGACGGTCGTAATATACCGAACGCTTTAGTTGTAAATCGAACAGGAGACTCGGGCGGCGAATGAGCAGCGGGGCCCTC
Source organism: Solirubrobacteraceae bacterium (assembly GCA_035551395.1). GTDB lineage: Bacteria > Actinomycetota > Thermoleophilia > Solirubrobacterales > Solirubrobacteraceae > Palsa-744. Next base: position 8,694 of record DASZNB010000075.1, read on the forward strand.
ACGATCGGCGGGGACGCCGCCCTGCCGCCCCCCGCTCCCGGGCCCGGCAGCAACGATCTCCTCGCCCGCGGCAGGCGCGGCCTGACGGCGGTTCGCGCCGACCGCAAGCTCGCGCTGCCGCTCGGGGTGCTCGCCGTGCTCGTGCTGTTCGCGATCGTCGTGCCGATCCTCTGGAGCAAGGGGCCCGATACCCAGAACCTGCTCGGCTCGCTGCAGTCGCCGTCGTTCTCGCACCCGCTCGGCACCGACCAGCTCGGGCGCGACGTGCTCGCGAGAGTCGCCAGCGGCGCGCGCATCTCGCTGATCGTGGCCACGCTCGTGACGCTCGCCGGCGCCCTCCTCGGCGGCCTGATCGGGCTGCTCGCCGGGACGTTCGGTGGAGCCGGCGACGGGATCGTCATGCGGATAATGGACGCGATCCTCGCCTTCCCCCCGCTGATCCTCGCGATGGCCGTCACGGTCGGGCTCGGGATCGGCCTGAACACCGCCGCGATCGGCGTGGCGCTGGTGTCGGTGCCGTGGTACGCGCGGCTGCTGCGCAGCGAGGCGCTGCGGATCCGCTCGCTGCCGTTCATCGAAGCCGCCCACGCGATGGGCGCGACCCGCCGACGGATCATCGCCCGTCACGTCGTGCCGCACATGCTCCCCGTGCTCTTCATCCAGATGGCCGCCGCCTTCGGCTACGCGGTGCTCGGGCTCGCCTCGCTCAGCTTCGTCGGCCTCGGCGCCCAGGTGCCGACGCCGGAGTGGGGCGCGATGATCACCGAAGGGCTCTCCTACTCGCTCACGGGTCAGTGGTGGATCAGCATCTGCCCCGGCGTGGCCCTGCTGATCACGGTCACAGCGGCGAGCATGCTCTCAGACCGCATGCGCGACCTGCTCGATCCGCGCGGACAGTACGCGAGGCTGTAGGCGGCCATGGCGCGCATGATCGGACTGCGGGTGGTCGGGTCGATCGGGGCCGTGTTCGGCGCGACGATCCTCGCCTTCGTGATCATGCGCGTGCTCCCCGGCAACCCCGCGCGGCTGATCCTCGGCCCGCTCGCCACCCCGCGCGCGGTCGCCTCGCTGAACCACCAGATCGGCCTCGACCGCCCGCTGTACGTGCAGTACTGGCGCTACATCTCCGACTTCTTCCAGGGCAAATGGGGGTACTCCTACAGCGACGGCGCGAGCGTCAGCAAGCTGATCGGCGAACGTGCCCCGGCGACGATCGAGCTCGCGCTGTTCTCCTTTGCGATCACCATGATCGCGGCCGTCGGCCTCGCGCTGCTGTCCACCTACCGCTACCGGCCGCTCGCCGACCGCATCGTGCGCGGCGCCTCCTACCTCGGCTTCGGCACCCCGCCCTTCTTCCTCGCGCTGCTGCTGCTGATCCTCTTCTTCACCACGCTGCACGTGCTGCCCGGCCCTGAGGGCCGGCTTGGCGTGCAGGCCAGCGCGCCGCCCGAAGTCACGCGCCTGTTCACCGTCGACGCGCTGCTCGCCGGCCGCCTGGGGACGTTCTGGGAAGCCTTCGAGCACCTGATCCTGCCCGGCATCGCGCTCGGCATCTCCTCGTTCTCGTTTCTCGTGCGCCTGCTGCGCGCCAACCTGCTCGAGGTCTCGCGCGAGCCGTTCATCACAGTCGCGCGCGGCAAGGGCCTGCGCCGCTGGACCGCCTTCCGCCGCCATGCGCTCCCCAACGCCTTCCTGCCGACGCTCACCGCAGGCGGGCTCGTGCTGGGCGAATTCCTCGCCGGCAGCGTGCTGATCGAACGCGTCTTCAACTGGCCGGGGGTCGGCTCGCTCGTGTTCGACGCGATCGTCAAGCAGGACTACGCGATCGTGCAGACCTTCATCCTGCTGAGCGCCGTCATGTTCGTGCTCGTCAACCTGATCGTCGACCTGCTCTACGCGGTGATCGACCCGCGCGTTCGCATCCCGACGGTGGCGACGGCCTAGCGATGGAGGAGCTCGCGCTCTCGGTGCGCAACCTCAGCACCGTCTACGAGGACGGCGACGCGACCGTCCAGGCCGTGCGCGACGTGAGCTTCGACCTGCACGCCACCGAGCGGCTCGGCGTCGTCGGCGAGTCGGGCTCGGGCAAGTCCGCCCTGGCCCTCTCGATCCTCGGCCTGATCGAGCCACCCGGGCGGGTGACGGGCGGCGAGATCCTGCTCGCCGGACGCGACATTGCACACCTCTCCGACCGCCGGCTGACGGCCGTCCGCGGCAAGGAGATCGCGCTCGTGCTGCAGGATCCCTCGAGCGCGCTCGACCCAGTCAAGACGATCGGCGCGCAGGTGATCGAGGCGCTCGCCGTGCACGACCCCGACCTGCGCCGCGCCGCCGCGCGGCGGCGCGCGGCGGAGCTGCTCAAGGAGGTGGACATCCCGCAGGCCGAGAGCCGCCTCGACGACTACCCGCACCAGTATTCGGGCGGGATGCGCCAGCGCGTCGCGATCGCGATCGCGATCGCCAACAACCCGCGGGTGCTGATCGCCGATGAGCCGACGACGGCGCTCGACGTCACCACCCAGGCCCAGATCCTCGCGCTGCTCGACCGGCTCGTCGACGAGCACCGCACCGCCGTGATCCTGATCACCCACAACCTCGGCATCGTCTCCGACTTCTGCGACTCCGTCGCCGTCATGTACGCCGGGCGCTTCGTCGAGACCTCCGGCGTCGATCACATCTTCCGCGCGCCCACCCACCCCTACAGCGAGGCGCTGCTGCGCTGCGTCCCGGATCCCGAGCGCCTCGCGCAGGGCCCGCTGCCGGCGATCACCGGATTTCCCCCCGATCTCGCGCGCCTGCCGGGGGGCTGCTCGTTCGCGCCGCGCTGCCCTGTCGGGCGGGAGCTGGAGCGATGTCACGAGCAGGCGCCGAGCCAGCACCGTGTCAGCGGCCCCGCGGGCGCAGCGAGCGTCGAGTGCCATTTCGCCGAGGAGCGCATCGACGCGGCGCGCGAGGTGCGCGCGTGAGCGCGCCCGCGGCACAGTCGCCCCCGGCGCCCGCGGGGGAGGCGCGCGGGCCGATCCTGCAGGCCGAGCACCTGTCAAAGGCCTTCCACGTGCGTGACGCCGGGCGCCTCGGGCGCAAGCGCTCGGTGACCGTGCTCGACGACATCTCGCTGACGGTCTACAAGGGCGAGAGCTTCGGGCTCGTCGGCGAGTCCGGCTGCGGCAAGTCCACGCTCGCCCGCTGCCTGCTGCGCCTGCTCGACCTGAGCGCGGGGCGCGTGCTGTTCGACGGCGTCAATCTCGACGCGCTCGACCGCGACGAGCTGCGCGCGCTGCGCCGACGGATGCAGTTCGTCTTCCAGGACCCGTTTGCCTCGCTCGACCCGCGCATGAGCGCCGGCGCGATCGTAGAGGAGCCGCTGCTGATCCACGGCATCGGCGAGAAGGCCGCGCGCGCCGAGGCGGCACTCCAGATGCTCGCCGACGTCGGCCTCACGGCCGAGCAGGCGCGGCGCCGGCCACACGCCTTCTCCGGCGGTCAGCGCCAGCGCATCGGCATCGCCCGCGCCTTCGTCCTGCGCCCCGAGGTCGTGATCCTCGACGAGCCGATCTCGGCGCTCGACGTCTCCGTGCAGGCCCAGGTCCTCAACCTGCTGCGCAGCCTGCAGGAGCAGCTCGGCCTGACCTATGTCTTCATCAGCCACGACCTCGCCGTCGCCGAGTACTTCTGCGATCGCATCGCCGTCCTCTATCTCGGGCAGGTGATGGAGGTCGCCGACCGCGCGACGCTGTTCGGAAACCCGCTGCACCCCTACTCCGTCTCGCTGCTCTCGGCCGTGCCGGTGCCGCGCGCCGGCGGCCGCGCGCGGCGCGCCGAGCGTCCCCAGCCGATCGGCGAAGTGGGCTCCGTCGGCGAGCGCCCGCGCGGCTGCCCGTTCGAGCCGCGCTGCCCGGTCGGGCGCGGGCGCGAGGCCTGCCGCACACAGCGCCCGCCGCTCGAACCGCGCGGGCAGGAGCATCTCGTCGCGTGTCATTTCCCGGGTGAAATGACCGTCACCGGCGGTTTGCGCCCGGGCGCAGGGGCGCCGCCTGCCGATTCGGGCTCGCTCGCCGGCCCGCCCGCGCGCGGCGCCCGATCAGAGCTCGGCGGGACCGGCCGGCGACAGGGGCCTGCCGGGAGCGATCAGCCCTAGCACCGGGTCCTCGCCCGGCTCACGCTCCTCCGCCGGCCGCGCGGCGATCTCCGCGCGCAGGGAGGCGGTCTCCTGCTCGTCGACGCCGCCGTCGGCGTCGAGCACGACGCCATATCTCTCGCGCGCGCGCTGCGCGGTGACCCAGCCTTCGCTGACGTCGTGGCGCACCCGCTCGGGGTCGCGCTCGAGCGCGGGCCCGTAGCCGCCTCCGGCTGAGGAGATCGAGATGATCGTCTCGCCGGGCTCGAGGATCACGTGACCCCACGGGTCAAGGCCAACGACCACGCCGTCGGCCTTGCGCATGAACGGGCGCAGCAGGGCGCCCGACTCGCCTCCGCGCGCGCCGAGTGCAGGGTTGATCGTGCCGTCGGCCGCGTAGAGCACCTCGAGCTCGGTGTCCACGGGGCCGTACTCGACATACAGCGAAGGCGACCCGCGGAAGCGCCCGTCGCCCCCGGTGTCGGGCACGATGCGATCGGCCCACACGCGGATCGGACGCAACAGCTCGAGCACCTCGGTGCTGTCGCGCATCATCGAGCCGCCGTCGCTCGTCTCGCCGTTCGTCAGCCAGCCGTCGCCGTGCGCATGCGCCGCACCGCCGGAGTTGCCGAGGATCATCATGTCGACGAACGGCGCGTCGCCGTGGCGGGGGTCGCGTCCGGACAGGCTGGCCGTCGCCGGCGGGCACTCCGGTCCGGGCGCCGCCATCCCCATGCCGTCCTTGAACTCGGCGAGCGTGCGCTGCACGATCGCGCCGAGGCGCTCGGCCAGCCCGGTCGTCGCGAGCGAGCAGCTCGCCGGGTGGACGGGGATGCCCACGCAGCAGTTCTCGCGCAGGAGCACCTTGATCGCGCGCGCGCTGCCGGAGTTGCGCGGGACGGTGTGGTCGATGCTGTTGAACACGCCGATCAGCGCCGAGGTGGTGGAGGTCGACTCTGTCAAGTTGAGACCGCAGGGCAGGCAGTCGGGGTTCTCGCGCAGATCGATCTCGATCTCGCCGGCCTCCGCGTCGATCGTTACGTCGGCGCGCAGCTCGACACCGTCTTCGACGCCGGGCAGCGGCACTGGGTCGTGCAGGTCATAGCCGCTGCGGCGCCCAGGCGGGAGCGCGCGGATCGTCGCACGGATGCGCTCCTCGCTGTAGTCGAGCCAATCCGAGACGTACGCGTCGAAGGCCTCCCAGCCGACCTCCGCGCCGACCTTCTGCAGCTCGCGCTCGCCCACGCGCGCGGCGCCGACCATGCCCATGTAGTCGCCGTACCAGTCCTCCGGCACGCGGATGCGCGCCTGGCACAGGCGGATCACGTCCTCGATGTCGCGGTACTCCTCCTGCACCTTCATGCAGTTGAAGATCAGCGCGCCCTCCTCGTAGACGTCGCGCGCCGTGGCCGTCATCGTCGTCGGTTCGGCGTTGCCGATGTCCGCCATGTGCGCCTTGACGAGCGCGGTGGCGCGGTGGCGACCCTCGTCGTCGAGCACGGGCACCATCACGCAGTGGTCGCCGGCGTGGGAGTTGCCGTGGTACGGGGAGTTGTGCAGGTATGCGTCACCACGCTGGGGCTGGGGGTGGTACTGCGCCAGCCAGCGACTCATCAGGTCGGGGCCCGACATCACGTGGATCGGCAGCGACTCGGCCATCACGAGCAGCTCGTGGTTGGCCGTCACGACGCAGCAGGAGAAGTCGCGCGCCGTGTTCAGAAGCGTCGAGCGCGCGGTGCGAAAAAGAGTGTTCGTCATCTTGCGCACGGCGCCTTCCATGCGGTTCGTCATCACAGCCAGAGCGACCACGTCGCGTGGCTGCCCGGCCGCCATCAGCGCACCGCCCGCGAGGCGTCCGCGCCGACGCCGAGCGCGGTGCCGTCGTGCGGCGTGATCACGAGGCTGCCGCTGGCGGCGCGCACCGCGCTCGCGCCCGGGTTGACGACGATCGTCGTGAACGACGACTCGATGATCGCCGGGCCCTCGATCCGCTCCTCGACGTCCGTCGCCTCGAGGCGACGGATCGCCGCATCGACCTCGCCGACGCCCGCGAAGAACGCACGCCGGCGCTTGGGGAGCTCGCCTGCCTGCTCGCGCGCGACCGTGTCGGCGACGCCGCCGCCGAGCGGACAGGTGACGCGGGCGCGCAGGTTGACGACCTCGATCACCGCGCCCTCGTCGCGCACGGCGTAGACCTCCTCGTGGACGGCGTGGAAGTCCGCGAGCAGCCGAGCCAGGCCGTGGGGGGTGCCGAGATCCTCGGGCAGGAGCACGTCGAGCTGCCAGACCTGGTGACGGTAGCGGGCCTCTGCGATGAACTCGATCTGCGGCTCGCCCGCGACGCCGCTGCGCTCGGCGAAAGCCATGCAGCGACCGCGCAGCTCGTCGAGCAGCTCCTGCGCGCGGGCGTGCTCGAAGCCGTCCGAGCCGCTGAAGAAGGCAGCGGCGTATTCGCTCATCAGATCGCTCATCAGCGCGCCGCGCGCGCTCAGCACCGCTCCGGCCTGCGGGATCACGACCCGCGGCGAGCCGAGGCGGCGCGCGATCGCGACCGCGTTGAGACCGGCCGCGCCGCCGCCGCCGATCAGCACCGCGGTGCGCGGGTCGACTCCCTGGTTGACCGTGATCTCCTCGATCGACTGGATCATCCGCTCGGTCGCCACGGCCATGATCGCCGCGGCCGCCTCGTTCGTGTCGAGGCCCAGCGGCGCGCCGATCCGCTCGACGATGGCCTGCTTCGCGGCTGCGGAGTCGAGCGCCATCGTGCCGCCGAGGAAGTAGTCGGGATCGATGTATCCGAGCGCGACCGCGGCGTCGGTGACGGTCGGCTCGACGCCGCCGCGGCCGTAGCAGACGGGCCCGGGGTCGGCCGCCGCGCTCTGCGGCCCGACGTGGAGCAGGCCGCCCGCATCGATCCACGCGATCGAGCCTCCGCCGGCGCCGACGCTGCGCACGTCGACGGCGGGGAAGCCCGTGATGTGGCCCTCGTACTCGAGCCCCAGCCAGGTCTCGCGCGTGACGGGGATGCGCCCGCGCCGTACGAGAGCGACGTCGTAGCTCGTGCCGCCCGTATCGGCCACGACGGCATCCTCGCTGCCGCCGTCGAGCGCGGCGTAGTGGCGCCCGGCGACCGGCGCCATCGCGGGACCGGAGTTGACCGAGTGGATCGGCGCCGCGGCCATGTCGGCGGCGTCGACGACGCCACCGCTGGAGGTCACCATCAGCAGCCGCCCGGCGAAGCCGCCGTCGCGCAGGCGGTCCTCGAGCCCGCGCAGGTAGGCGCTCATCAGCGGCTTGAGCGAGGCGTCGATCGCCGCGCACGACGCGCGCCGGTACTCACGCAGGGTGGGGTTGAGCGCGTGCGAGAGGGTGTAGGGCACGCCTGGGAGATGGCGCTCGATCATCTCCCCGAGGACGATCTCGTGCTCGGGGTTCGCGATCGACCACAGCAGGCAGACGGCGACCGACTCGACGCCGAGCTCGGCCAGGCGCGCGAGCACGCCCAAGGCGCTGTCCTGCTGAAGCGGATGCACGATCTCGCCCTGGCTGCCGATTCGCTCGTCGATCTCGAACGTCAGCGCGCGCGGGATGTAGGGGTCCGGGTAGCCGTAGGTCCAATTGAACGCGTCCGTGCGCCCGCCCTCGCGCAGCAGCAGCATGTCCGGATGACCGCGCGTGGCGAGCAGCGCGGTGCGCGCCGTGGAGTTCGTGAGGATCGCGTTGATCGCACGGGTCGTGCCGTGGATGAAGACCTCGGCATCGCCGAGGAAATCGGCGACCGAGCGCCCCGCATCGCTCGCCGCCAGCGAGACGGCCTCGAGGATCCCCTCGGCGGGGTCGCGGGGAGTCGTCGAGGCCTTGTAGAGGCGCACCTGCTCGGCGCGCTCGACGACCAGGTCGGTGAACGTCCCGCCCGTGTCGGCCGCAAGGCGCACGCCGCGTTAGCGCCCCGCCGCGCGGACGTGTTCGATAAGTCGGCTCATGGGGCGAGATATCGTACGCGACCCAGGGGGCGCATGCTCGCCCCCACGCCCTACGGCCTGCCGCTCCCGATCAGCGCTACTCGCTGCCCACGGCGTTCGCCCCATCAGCGATCCCCTCCGCATCGTGCCCGCGGGTGGCGAGCATCAGGACGTCACGTCCGTCCTGCACGATCTCGCCGCGGTCGCTGCGTACCTCTACGGCCAGCGTGACGAAGCCGACGCCCGGGCGCGAGCGGCTCGCGCGCGCCGCGATCACCTCATAGGCCGCCCAGACGGTGTCGCCGGGATAGACGGGCGAGCGGAAGCGACGCTGGCACTCGACCAGCGCGAGGATCTTCCAGCGGTCGCGCACGCTCGGTAGGCCGAAGCTCATCGACAGCACGAGCGGCCCGTGCGCGATGCGCCGGCCGAACGGCGTCTCCTCGCGCGCGAAGATCTCATCGACGTGCAGCGGGTTGAAGTCTCCCGAGACCCCGGCGAACGCCGCGATGTCAGCCTCGGTCACAGTTCGCCGGCCCGTCTGAAAGCTCGTGCCGAGGACGATCTCCTCCAGGTGGGCGAGCATCGTGGCTCCCGCCTCAGGCTCGCGCGGCCATTCGTGCTCAGCCGCCGACCGGCAGGCGGCCGGGGCCGGTACCGGCGCGCTTGGAGCTGCGGCCGTGCGCACGCGGTCCGTCGGGGAACAGGGTGCGAATCACCTCCTCACGGATCTGGTCGCCCTCGAGTGCCGCCTCGGAGGTGAGCGCCTGGATCGCGAGGCCGTTCAGCACCGCGTCGAAGCGCCAGCTCCAGGGAATCTGCTTCGGCCCGTCCGGCGGGACCAGCCCCTCGAGCGCAAAGTCGATCATCTCGAACCAGCTGCTCAGTCGCGCCTCGATCGTGTGACGCAGCTCGGGTAGGCGGACAGCCTCGCCATAGGAGTTGATCCACACGCGCCACGTCTCCGTCCCCTCGGTGTCGTTGCGCAACGCGCTGTCGAGCAGGGCCGTCAGCCGCGCGCGGCCCGCGGGCACGTCGGCGATCGCCGCGCGCATGCGCGCCTGGGCGCGCTCGGAGACGAACACCAGCGTCTGCCTCAGCAGATCCTCTCGATTGACGAAGTAGTGGTTGAGCATGCCCGTGCTCACACCGGCCTCCTCGGCGACCATCCTCATCGTGGTGCCCGCGAAGCCCTCCCGTGCGATGACGACGGCGGCCGCTCGGCAGATCTGCTCCCGCCGAATCGGTCCCATCCCGAGCTTTGGCACCGCATTGCCTCCAGTCGATTCCTCGTCCGTTCCCCCCTCCGTCGCGCCACGACGGCCTGCGAGGGGCGGCCTGCACCGTGCCGGGATGCTAGTCGGTGGGTTGGCGTGGCGCTGATGCGCCGGCCGGCTTGCGCGGCGGCCCCTGGCCTGCCTATAGTCGCATATCGAGTGATCGGTTTGCAATAGGAGTCCGACGAAAGGAAGCGCATACGATGGGCATCGAGCGTCTCAGCACCAATCCCGCCTCCGGCTTCAGCGACGCCGTCACGGCCGTCGGCCCCGGGCGCCTGATCCACGTCTCCGGCAACGTCGGCTTCGGCGCCGAGGGCAAGGTGGTCAGCGGCGGGATGGGCGCCGAGGCGCGGGCGACCTTCGACAACATCGAAGCTACGCTCGAGCAGGCGGGGGCGCGCATGTCCGATGTCGTCAAGATCAACGCGTTCGTGACCTCGCTCGAGGAATACGGCGACTACGCGCTCGCGCGCGCGGAGCGATTCGGCGAGCAGCTGCCGGCGAGCGCTACCGTCCAGGTCGCCGGACTGCTCGTCGGCGCGCACATCGAGATCGACGCCGTCGCCTTCGTTCCCTCGAGCTGAGACCCTCTCCTGCGCCGCGCACCCGCGCCTGCCCGTCGTGAACCGATCCTCCACGTAAACCGACCAATCGATATGGTGCGCGCGCCGCAATGAACGCCCCCCAGGAGAGACCGGCCGCGCGCATCACCTGCGACGTCGGCGGAACGTTCACCGACGTCGTCGTGGCGGACGCCGCCGGCGCGCTGATCGTCGCCAAGGCCCTGACGCAGCCGCGGCACCTGTTCGGCGGCCTTCGCGAGGCGCTCGAGCGGGCCGCCGGCCAGAGCGAGGAGACTCTCGCAGAGCTGCTCGGGCGGGCCTCGCTGTTCATCTTCTCGACCACGCAGGCGACCAACGCGATCCTCGAGGGCACGACCGCACGCACCGCGCTGCTCTGCACCGAGGGCTTCCCCGACATCCTCGTGCGCCGCGAGGGCGGCTCGCTGCGCCCGTACGACTACACGCGAGCCTTCCCCGCGCCGTATGTGCCGCGGCGATTGACGTTCGAGATCGGCGAGCGGGTCGCGGCCGACGGCAGCATCCTGACGGCGCTCGACGAGCGCGGCGCGCGCGCGCAGCTCACGCAGGCACGTGAGCTCGGGGTCGAGGCGATCGCGGTGTGCCTGCTGTGGTCCACCGCCAATCCGGGCCACGAGCTCGCGCTCGGGGAGCTGATCGAGCAGGAGCTGGCCGGCGTCCCCTACTCGCTGTCGCATCAGATCAACCCGATCGTGCGCGAGTACCGGCGTGCGTCGGGGACCTCGATCGATGCCTCGCTGAAGCCGCTGATGCAGCGCCATCTGCCGGAGATCGCCGCCGGCCTGCAGCAGGCGGGCTTCGCGGGCGAGCTGCTCGCGGCGAGCTCCGCCGGCGGAGTCGTGCCGATGAGCGAGCTGATCGACAGGCCGCTGTGGTCGGTGCGCTCGGGCCCCTCGCTCGCCCCCGTGGCGGCGCGCGCGGTCGCGCTCGAGGAGGCCGGCAGCGGCGAGGTGATCGTGTGCGACACGGGCGGCACGAGCTTCGATGTCAGCCTCGTGCGCGATGGCGATCTCGTGTTCACGAACGAGACCTGGCTGGGCGAGCCGTTCGCGGGACACCTCACGGGCCTCTCCTCCGTGGATGTGCGCAGCATCGGCGCGGGCGGCGGCTCGATCGCGTGGGTCGATCCGGGCGGGCTCTTGCGCGTCGGACCGGAGAGCGCCGGGGCCGACCCCGGACCGGCCTGCTATGGGCGTGGCGGGACCCGCGCGACCGTGACCGATGCGGCGCTCGTGCTCGGCTACGTCGATCCGACGCGGTTCCTCGGCGGCGCGATGGCGCTCGATACCGATGCCGCGCGGAGCGCGCTGTCGGCGCTCGCCGCGGAGCTTCGCATCGGCCTGCAGGACGCCGCGCACGCGGTCCTGTCGGTCGCCAACGAGCGGATGATCGCCGCGATCGGAGAGCTCACGGTCAACGAGGGCGTGGACCCGCGCGACAGCACGCTCGTCGCCGGGGGCGGAGCGGCCGGGCTGACGATCCTGCCGATCGCGCGTGAGCTCGGTTGTCGCGAGGTCCTGATTCCGCGGGCCGCCGGGGTGCTGTCGGCATTCGGCGGCCAGCACTCGGACATCGTGCGCGAGCTGAGCGCCCCGTACGTGACGAGCTCGCTGGCGTTCGACTTCGCCGGCGTGAGCGCGACGCTCGCGCGGCTGCGCGAGCGCATGCGCGCGTTCGAGTCCGAGCTGCCGGGGGGGATCGCCGGCGAGGTACGCCACCGCTACTTCGTCGAGGCTCGCTACGCCCACCAGGTGTGGGACCTGTCGATCCCGCTGGAGGGCGAGGGCGTCGAGGACGAAGCGGCGCTGGCGCGTCTGATCGAGAGCTTCCACGACGCACACGAGCGGATCTTCGCCGTCCGCGAGCCGGGTCAGCGAATCGAAATGAGCCAGTGGAAGGGACGGGTGATCGCCGATACCGCCAAGCCGCCGCTCGGCGCCAGCGACCGCCGGGCAGCGGGCGCCGCCGGCGCGCAGTCCCAGCCGCCACCGCGCCTGGCCTTCTTCCCCGAGCTCGGCGAGGTCGAGATCCCGGTCCACCTCGGCGGCCAGCTCGCCCCCGCCACGAGCATCGCCGGCCCGGCGCTGGTGATCGAGCCGGAGACCACGATCGTCGTCTATCCCGGCTGGAGCGCGGTCGTGAGCACCCTGGGCAACTACAAACT
>DASZNB010000076.1:0-4514 GCA_035551395.1 Solirubrobacteraceae bacterium
CGGGAACGTGCTCGTCGATCAGCCGCTCGAGCTCGACATGGATCGCCGCCAGGCGAAGCTCGCGCGCCAACGCGCTCGCCGTCTCGATCACGCCGCCGTCGAGCGCGACGAGACGCGCACCGCGACGTTCGATCACGCCGTAGCCGGTGTTGGCGAGGCCGGGGTCGATGCCGAGGACGATCACGGTGAAGGATTCTGCGCCTGGCGCCGGACGCCTGCCCGCGCCGCGGTTCTCGAAGCCGGCCACCTGGCCGACGGGAGCGCCAGGCGGTCTCGGTCGCATACGCTGCGCCAGTGGCAACCCCGGGCGGCATCGATTTCGCGGCCGAGGGCCTGTTGGAGGGGCTCGAGGGCAAGCAGCGCGCGGAGCGGCTGATCCTGCTGCAGGAACTCGTCGCCCAGGGAGTGCCCTTGTCGGAGCTGCGCCGCAGCACGGCGAGCGGGACGATCGTCTACCTCCCCGCCGACAGGGTCATCGTCAGCCCCGAGCGCTACACGTCGGCCGAAGTGGCCGAGATGACGGGCATCGACGAGACGTTCCTCGTGCGGGTGCGCCGTGCGATGGGTCTCCCGATACCGGAGCCCGAGGAGACCGTCTACACAGAGGCCGAGGTCGAATCCACCCGCCAGATCCACGTCGCCCGTGCCGCCGGGATCAGCGACGAGGAGATGCTCGATCTGATGCGCGTGCTGGGCCGCGGACTCTCGCAGGTGGCCGAAGTGCTGCGGGCGCTGCCGCTGAAACTCGTCCTGCAGCCGGGCATGAGCGAGGCGGACCTGGCGCGGAGCTACGCGCGCGCGGCCGAACAGCTGTACCCGCTCGTCGACCCGCTCGTGAGCAACACGCTCGCGCTGCACATGCGCCACGCCACCCAGAGCACGGTCGTCAGCGAGCTCGAGCGCAGCGGCGGACGGCTCCCGGGCTCGCGCGAGGTGGGCGTCGCCTTCGCAGATCTCGTCGGCTTCACACGCCTCGGAGAGGAAGTGCCCCCGGACGAGCTGGGACGCCTGGCGGTGCGCCTGGAAGCCCTCGCGATCGAGGTCGCCGACCCGCCGGTGCGCCTGGTCAAGACGATCGGCGACGCGGCGATGCTCGCGTCGCAGGAGCCGCAGGCGCTGCTGAATGCCACCTTGTCGCTGATCGCCGCCGCCGACAGCGAGGGCGAGGAGTTCCCACAGTTGCGCGCGGGCGCCGCGCTCGGGCAGGCGCTGCCGCGCGCCGGCGACTGGTACGGGCGCCCTGTCAACCTCGCCAGCCGCATCACCTCGATTGCGCGTCCGGGCAGCCTGCTCGCCGACCGCGAGCTGCGCGAGTCCGCCGGCGACGCCTACGCCTGGTCGTTCGCGGGCGAGCGGCGCCTGAAGGGCATCCGCGGTCCTGTGGGCCTGTTCAGGGCCCGCCGGCCGGTGGCCTGAGGGCGGCCCCGCTCACGAGCCGGCCGCGGCCGGCTCGGGCGCTCCCGGCGCGAGCGGCGCGCGCGGCTCCTGCTCCCACATTCGCCAGGGCGCGTCCCCCGCGGCCCACAGGTCGTTGAGCTGGACGGCGTCCTTGTAGGTGTCCATGCACTCCCAGAAGCCCTCGTGGCGGTACGCGCGCAGCTCGCCCGCGGCCGCGAGCCCTTCGAGCGGGCCGCGCTCGAGCACGCTGTCCTCGTCCAGGCGCGCGAGCACGCCGGCGGCGAAGCAGAAGAAGCCGCCGTTGATCCAGTGCTCCGAGCGCGGCTTCTCGCGAAAGCCCGCGACGAGGTCCCCGGCCAGCTCGGTGACGCCGAACTGCAGCCGTGGGCGCACGACGGTCATCGTCGCGAGCGCCCCGTGGGCGCTGTGGAAGGCGAGCAGCTCATCGAGGTCGATGTCCGCGACGCCGTCGGCGTAGGTCGCGCAGAACGTCTCCTCGCCCGCGAGCAGCGCCTCGAGCAGCTTGATGCGCCCCCCGGTGCTTGTGTCGGCGCCCGTGTCGATGCAATCCACGCTGACTCCCTGCGGCCAGCGCTCGGCGGCGGCGAAGTCGGCGATCAGCTCACCCCGGTAGCCGGTGGCGAGCAGGAAGCGACGGAAGCCGTGCGCCGCATACAGCCGGATCACGTGCCAGACGATCGGGCGCCCGCCGATCTCGACGAGCGGCTTGGGGAGCTCCTGGGTGTGCTCACGCAGGCGCGTGCCGCGCCCGCCGCAGAGGATCGCGACGGGCGGCCGCTCCGGCGCGCTAGCCGGCGACACGTTCGAGGACGTCCGCGGAGATGTCGAAGTTCGCGTGCACCGCGCTGACGTCGTCGTTGTCCTCGAGCAGCTCGATCAGCTTCATCAGCGTGCCGGCCTGGCGCTCCTCGACGGGCACGAGGCTCGACGGGCGGTAGGACATCTCGGCGTTCTGGATCTCCACGCCCGCCTCCTCGAGCGCCGCGCGCACGGCGGTGAAGTCGCTCGGCGTGGTGATCACCTCGAAGACGTCCTCGTCGGTGATCACGTCCTCCGCGCCGGCATCGACGGCCGCCATCAGGTCGTCTTCGCTGTAGCGCTCGGCGTCGACGACAAGCGTTCCCTTCTTGTCGAACAGATAGGCGACCGAGCCCGGCTCGCCGAGGCTGCCGCCGTTCTTGGCGAAGATGTGGCGGATCTCGGCACCGGTGCGGTTGCGGTTCTCAGTCAGCGCCTCGACGAGCACAGCGACGCCGCCGGGGCCGTAGCCCTCGTACAGGACGCCCTCGATCGCGTCGGCCTCGCCGCCCTCGCCGGTGCCCTTGGCGATCGCGCGCTCGATGTTGTCCTTCGGCATCGACGCTTCGCGCGCCTTGCGGATCGCGAGATCGAGCGCGGGGTTGCCGACGGGATCGCCGCCGCCCTCGCGCGCGGCGACCGTGATCGCGCGCGTCAGCTTGGAGAAGTGCGCGCCGCGCCGCGAGTCGACGATGGCCTTCTTGTGCTTGATGCTGGCCCACTTGGAATGCCCCGACATGCCTTCCAGTCTACGAATCAGCCGTCAGGCGACGCGCCCCGGCGGGCGCCCGCGACGGTGCGAGGGCACATAGGATGGGCGCGCGGTGCCCGCACAGCTCTCACCCGACATCTTCAAGGCCTATGACATTCGCGGCCTCTACGGCGATCAGCTCGACGGCGAGCTCGCCGAGCTGATCGGGCGCGCGTTCGCGCGCGTGCTCGCGCGCCTGCGCGGCAAGCCGCAGTCCGAGCTGCGCGTCGGCGTGGGGCGCGACATGCGCCTGAGCGCGCCCGAGCTCGCTGCGCGCTACCGCCGCGGCCTGCTCGCGGAGGGCGCCCACGTGGTCGATGCGGGGCTCGTCGGCAGCGAGATGCTCTACTTCCTCGTCGGCTCGCGCGAGCTCGACGGCGGCCTGATGTGCACCGCCTCGCACAACCCCAAGGCGTACACGGGCGCGAAGCTCGTGCGCGACGGGGCGATCGCGCTGTCCGGCGACTCGGGCATCCAGGACGTGCGCCGCGAGGTGGAAGCGGAGCTCGCCGCCGACGTCGACCGCGCGGACGGGGAGGCCGAGGGGCGCGTCCACGGGACGCTGAGCGAGGTCGACCTGTACGCGGAGTTCCAGGAGGCCGCGCTGCGCTTCATCGACCCGGAGCTGATCCGCAACCGCGACGGGGGGCCGCTGAAGGTCGTGCTCGACGGCGGCAACGGGATGGCCGGGCCGATGGTGGGCCCCCTGCTCGAGCGTCTCGGGCTCGAGCTGACGGAGACCTACTGGACCCCCGACGGCAACTTCCCCGACCACGAGCCCAACCCGCTGCTCGAGGAGAACCGCAGGTTCATCGTCGAGCAGGTCCGCGAGCGCAGAGCCGACCTCGGCATCGCCTGGGACGGCGACGCGGACCGCTGCTTCTTCATCGACGACACGGGACGATTCGTGGACGGCGACTTCCTCACGGCGCTCTTGGCCGAGTCGCTGCTGGGGAAGCGACCCGATCCAGGACGTCCTGAGGCGATCCTCTATGACGTGCGCGCCTCGCGCGCGGTCCCCGACACGGTGACCCGCGCCGGCGGGATTCCCTACGTCAACCGCGTCGGTCACGCGTTCTTCAAGACGCGCATGCGCGCCGAGGGCTCGTTGTTCGGCGGCGAGGTCTCCGGGCACTACTACTTCCGCGACTTCTACTGCGCGGACTCGGGCACGATCCCGGCGCTGCTCGTGCTGGAGCTGCTCTCGCGCGGAAAGGCGCGGATGTCGGAGCTGCTGGCTCCCTACCGCGAGCGCTACTTCATCTCCGGCGAGGTCAACTCGGAGGTGTCGGACCCCGACGCGAAGATCGAGGAGATCGCGACGCGCTACGCCGACGCCGAGCAGAAACGGCTCGACGGGATCTCGATCGACTACGAGGACTGGCACTTCAACGTGCGCGCCTCGAACACCGAGCCGCTGCTGCGGCTGTGCCTGGAGTCGCTCGTCTCACGCGAGGACATGGAGCGTCGGCGTGACGAGGTGCTCGAGCTGATCCGCGCATGAGCCCGGGGGAGGAGCTCGCGCACCAGAGCGAGCACGAGCGCG
>DASZNB010000077.1:0-7742 GCA_035551395.1 Solirubrobacteraceae bacterium
GCGTTGCGATGTGATCTATTGGTCGACGATTCATGCGCCTGCGGGTGAGCAGCGGATCGGGCCGACGGCTGTGTATCTGCTCGGCAAGCGTCCCTGCCGCGTCATCATCGAGACCGATAACCGCTCGCCTGCCGCGAACGATGGACTCGCGCTCGCGGCCGGCTGAGCAGAGCACGCGCGCCGCAGCGGGCGCCGCACTGGCATCGCTCGGCTGCGCGCTCCGGAGCGGGCGCCGGAGTGGCATCGCTCGGCTGCGCGGCGCTCAACGCGCGAGCGCTGAGCGCAGGGCGTCCTCGAGACGGGGATGGCGGAACTCGTGGCCGAGCACGAGCGCCTTGGCCGGCACGACGCGGGCGCCGGTCGTGACGATCTCGGCCATCTCGCCATACAGCAGGCGCAACGCCGCAGCCGGCACCGGGAACAGCGCAGGGCGCCTCAGCACGCGACCCAGCGCGCGCGTGAAGTCGCGGTTGGAGACCGGCTCGGGCGCCGTCGCGTTGACGGCGCCGCTCCAACGCTCGTCCGCGAGCGCCGCGCACATCAGCCCGCGCAGATCCTCGCTGTGGATCCAGGAGATGAACTGACGCCCTCCTGCCACCGGTCCGCCGAGCCCAAGCCGGAACGGCGTCAGCATCTTCGACAGCGCGCCCCCGGCGCTGTCGAGCACCACGCCCGTCCGCACCTGCACGACGCGCATATCGAGCTCCCCGGCGCGCGCGGACTCGGCCTCCCACTCGACGCAGACCCGCGCCAGGAAGTCCCCGCCGGGGGGCGCGTCCTCGTCGAGCGGCTCCTCGCCGTGCGCGCCGTAGTAGCCGATCGCCGAGGAGCTGACGAGCGTGCGGGGGCGTGCACCCGCGTCCGCCTCGCCGGCGAGGCGCAGTCCCTCGACGAGGTTGCGCGTGCCGCGCACGCGGCTGTCGCGGATCGCGCGCTTGGCCGCCTCGCTCCAGCGCTGCGCGACGGGCGCGCCGGCGAGGTGCACGACCGCGCCGCAGCCCGCCAGCGCGGCTGGGGGTGCCGGTTCGGCCAGCGGATCCCACTCCACGGCATCGATCTCGACCGCGCCGAGCGTTTCGCGCGCCCGCGCGGCGCGGCGCGTCAGGACCGTGATCTCCCAGCCCTGCTCGCGCAGCACGGCGATCAGCTGCGGGCCGATCAGCCCGGTCGCGCCCGTGACTGCGACGCGCCGCGAGCTCACCCGCGGCCGTCGAGGGCCGCGGAGCCCTGAGCGGTCGGGGTCATCGTGTCGCCCTGCGCGAAGCCCACCTCCTGCCCCGCGAGGGCGACCCCCCCGGCGCGCGCCTGCTCGGCAACCGCGGCGGCGACCGCGGGGGCCACGTCGCGGTTGAAGACCGACGGGATGATGTAGTCCTCGCGCAGCTCGCTCTCATCGACTATCGCCGCGATCGCCCGCGCGGCGGCCATCTTCATCTCCTCGGTGATGTGCGGGGCGCGCACGTCGAGGGCGCCCCGGAAGATGCCCGGGAAGCACAGCACGTTGTTGATCTGGTTGGGGTAGTCCGAGCGGCCCGTCGCCATGATCCGCACGTACGGCGCCGCTTCCTCGGGATTTACCTCGGGGTTGGGGTTGGCCATCGCGAAGACCATCGCGTCGGTGTTCATCCGCGCGAGCGCCTCGGCCGGCAGCACGCGCGCCCCGGACACGCCGACGAGCAGGTCGGCGCCGTCGATCACGTCCGCGGGCGCGCCGTCGCGGCAGTCCGGGTTGGTCGCCTCCGCGAACCAGCGCTTGACGGTGTTCATGCTGCCGTCGAGGTAGTCCTCGCGCTGAACGTGCAGCGCGCCGCGCGAGTCGGCTCCGATGATCTTGCTGACGCCCGCCGCCAGCAGGATCTTGGTGACGGCGATGCCAGCCGCGCCGAGCCCGATCACGAGCACGTTGAGGTCAGCGAGCGTGCGGCCCGTCAGCTTGGCGGCATTCAGCAGCGCCGCGAGCACGACGACGGCGGTGCCGTGCTGGTCATCGTGGAACACCGGGATCTCGAGCTGTTCCTTGAGCTGCTCCTCGATCTGGAAGCAGCGTGGCGCGGAGATGTCCTCGAGGTTGATGCCGCCGAAGGCAGGCGCGATCAGCTTGACGGCGCGCACGATCTCGTCGGGGTCCGTCGTGTCGAGGCAGATCGGGAACGCGTCGACGCCGGCGAACTCCTTGAACAGGCAGCACTTGCCCTCCATCACCGGCATCGCCGCGTGCGGGCCGATGTCGCCGAGGCCGAGCACGGCGGTGCCGTCGGAGACGACGGCGACCGTGTTGCGCTTGATCGTGTACTGGAACGCCTTGTCGACGTCCTCGGCGATCGCCAGGCTGACCCGCGCGACGCCGGGGGTGTAGGCCATCGAGAGGTCATCGCGGGTCTTCAAGGGGTGCTTGTTGTGCTGTTCGATCTTGCCGCCGACGTGCAGCAGGAAGGTGCGGTCCGTCGTGTCGATGACCTCGGCGCCCGCGGTCGCGTCGATCGCCGCGACGATGCGATCCCAGTGCTCGCGGTCGGAGGCGTCGACGACGATGTCGCGCAGGCTGTGGCCGCCGTCGACCTCGACCAGGTCGACCGCTCCGACCATCGCGCCGGCCTCGGTGATCGCGGAGGTCACCATCCCGAGGATGCCGTGCGCGTCCTCGAGCTTGACGCGTATGGTGAGGCGATATTGCGCGCTTGGCGTGGCGCTCACGGGGTGGTGCTCCTTCCTCGTTGGCGGCAGGGGATGTTAGGAGGTATCCGCGAGGAACACCTGTTCCTGTTTGCGGGCGAGCTGGGGGCGGTGCCGCGCCCTGGCGCCTAGAGTGCTCAGGCGATGGCGCTCAACACGAAAGCCGGCTCCGCGGCGCCCTCCGCGGAGCGCGCGCGCGCGAGCGTGCCGGGCGGTGCCGGCGATGAGCGCCGGCTGTTCCTGATCGACGGCCCGAGCCTCGTCTACCGCGCCTTCTTCGCGCTGCCCGAGTCGATCGCGACGTCCACGGGGGTGCCCACGAATGCCATCTTCGGGTTCGCCTCGATGCTCGTGAAGATCGTCACCGAGCACGGCGTCGGTCCGACGATCGTCGCCTGGGACGCCGGCACCTCGGGGCGCAGCGAGCTGTTCTCCGAGTACAAGGCACAGCGGCGCTCGCGCCCCGATCTGCTCAAGCAGCAATGGCCCGCGATGGAACCGCTCGTCGAGGCCTTCGGCTATCGCAACGTGCGCGTCGAGGGCTACGAGGCCGACGACGTGATCGCATCGCTGGCCGAGCGCGCGCTGGCCGCCGAGCCGGCGGTGCCGGTGATGATCGTGACGGGCGATCGCGACGTCTTTCAGCTGATCGACGAACGCGGTCTCGTCAAGGTGATGGCGACCTCGCGCGGGATCACCGACACGAAGGTCTACGACCGTCAGGCGGTGATCGACCGCTACGGCATACCGCCCGAGCTGATCCCCGACTTCTACGGCCTCAAGGGGGACACCTCGGACAACATCCCCGGCGTGCCCGGGATCGGCGACAAGACGGCCAGCGATCTGCTGCAGCGCTTCGGCTCGCTCGAGCAGGTGCTTGCCCACATCGAGGACATCAGCGGCGCGAAGCGCAAACAGAACCTGCTCGAGCACGCCGAGAACGCGCGCGTCTCCAAGCAGCTCGCGACGGTCCAGCGCGACGTCGCGGTGGATTTCGACATCGTGGCGGAGGCCGCGCGCGAGCCGGACCGCTCGCGCGTGCGCGAGGTGTTCCGCGAGTACGAGCTGCGCGATCCGTTGCGCCGCCTGGAGGAAGCGCTCGGAGATCCCCAGGTCGCGGCGCCGGCGCCGCCGGCCGAGGTCAAGCTCGCCGCGCGGGTGCGCGCCGGCGCGCCCGCGGACATCGCGCGTCTCGGCGGCCGTGAGGCCGAGCTCTGCGTGGTCGTTCGCGCCGCCGAGGTGGCCGAGGGCGAGCTGTTCGCCGAGGGGCCGCCCTGGCGCTTCGCCGTGGCCGTCGCCAACGAGGTGCTGCTCGGCGACTGCAGCGGGCCGGAGGAGGTCGTGGCGGCGTGCGGTGAGCGCCCGCTGGTGGCCCACGACGCCAAGGCGCTCGGGCTG
The DNA here is from genome assembly GCA_035551395.1 of Solirubrobacteraceae bacterium. Lineage (GTDB taxonomy): Bacteria > Actinomycetota > Thermoleophilia > Solirubrobacterales > Solirubrobacteraceae > Palsa-744. The sequence goes on from DASZNB010000077.1 coordinate 4,072, forward strand.
ATCGCGCCCGCGCTCGTGCACGACACGCTGCTCGGCGCCTACCTGCTCGAGCCGGCCCGGCGCGGCTATCCGTTCGCGGAGCTGTGCGAGGAGCGGGGGTTCGCAAGCGCCGTCGAGGACCCGGTGGCGGCTGACGCGGTGCTGCTGGGGGCGCTCGCGGGCTGGCAGCGCGAGCAGATCCACGCGCGCGGCCTCGAGCCGCTGATGCGCGAGATCGAGCTGCCGCTCGTGGCGGTGCTGCGCGACATGGAGCTGCTCGGCGTGCGCCTGAACCTCGAGCGCCTGGCCGAGATCACCGAGCGCGTGCGCGAGGAGATCCTCGCGCTCGAACGCGAGATCTACCTGCTCGCCGGCGAGGAGTTCCTGATCTCCTCGCCCCAGCAGCTCGGCGAGATCCTGTTCGAGCGGCTGGGCCTGTCGCGCAAGCGGCGTGGCAAGACGGGCTTCTCGACCGACGCCCGCGTGCTGCAGGCGATCCGCACCGAGCACGAGATCGTGCCGAGGATCGAGCGCTGGCGCGAGCTCTCGACGCTGATCAAGACCTACCTCGACGTGCTGCCCGAGCTCGTCGACGAGCGCTCGCGGATCCACACCACCTTCCTGCAGGCGGTCGCCCAGACGGGCCGGTTGTCGAGCACGAACCCGAACATGCAGAACGTCCCCATCCGCACCCCGCTGGGACGCGAGATCCGCGGCTGCTTCGAGGCCGAGGACGGATGCGTGCTGATCTCGGCCGACTACTCCCAGATCGAGCTGCGAGTGCTCGCGCACGCCGCCGGCGAGCCGGCCCTGATGGAGATCTTCGAGCGCGGCGAGGACGTGCACACGGCGACCGCGTCACGCGTCTTCGGCGTCGAGCCGGATGCGATCGACCCGGGCATGCGCTCGAAGGCGAAGATGATCAACTACGGCATCGTCTACGGACTCTCCGACTACGGGCTCGCCGACCGCCTGAACATCCCCCGCGAGGAGGCGAAGGCCTTCATCGACGCCTACCTCGAGCGCTTCCCCGAGGTCGCGCGGTTCATGCTCGAGACGGTGGAGCACGCCAAGGAGGCCGGCGACGTCACGACGCTGTGGGGCCGCCGTCGCCAGATCCCGGAGCTGCGAGCGCGCAACTACCAGGTGCGCACGCTCGGCGAGCGCCTCGCGGTCAACACTGTCATCCAGGGCACCGCGGCCGACATCATCAAGCTCGCGATGGTGCGCTGCCACCGCGCGCTGGCCGAGTCGGGCCTGCAGACGCGGCTGCTGCTGACGATTCACGACGAGCTGCTGTTCGAAGGGCCGCCGGCGGAGACCGCACCGGCGCGTGAGCTGATCGAGCGCGAGATGCGCGGCGTGTGGGAGCAGCGCGAGCCGCCGATGGCGGTGGACATCGGCGCCGGGCGCACCTGGCTGGAGGCCAAGTGAGCGGACGGGCGGGGGACGCTGGGTGAGCCGCGGCCTGGCTGTGCTCCTCGGCGTCGGCGCGGGTTGCCTCGTGGGGATGCAGGCGCCGATCAACTCGCGCCTGGGCAAGACCGTGGGCAGCGTGCAGGCGGCCAGCTTCTCCTTTCTCGTCGGGACCGTGGCGCTGCTCGCGATCGTCGTGTTCGTGCGGGGCGGCCTCGGCAACCTCGGCCACGTCGGCCGCGCGCCCTGGTGGGCGCTCGTCGGCGGACTGCTCGGCGCTGTCTACGTGACCGTCGCGCTGATCGCCGTGCGCACGCTCGGCGCGAGCGCCCTGACGGCCGTCGTGATCACCGGCCAGCTCGTGATCTCCGTCGCGATCGACCGCTTCGGGCTGCTCGGCGTCGCGCGCCAGCCAGTCGGCGTGCAGCGCGTGCTCGGGCTAGTGCTGCTCGCCGCGGGCGTCGTGCTCGTCGTGCGCAGGTAGGGCTGGGTGTCGGAGTAGGGGGTGGTGGTGGAGGGATCGACAGGCTACACTGGATACGTGTTACACGGATCGCGTGTGAAGTGACCAACCTGACCCTCACGATCGATGGGGAGATCCTCCGCCGGGCGCGGATCCGCGCTCTGGAACGGGATACCTCTGTGAACGCGCTCGTGCGCGACTACCTGGTGCGGCTCGCCGATGCCGGCACCGCGAGTGATCCACTCGCGCGCTTCCTGGCGTTGAGCGACTCGCTGGCCGCGGGCAGCGGACCCGACGGCCGCAGCTGGACGCGCGAGGTGCTGCATGAGCGCTAGTGCCTTCCTGGACACGAATGTCCTCGTCTACGCCGTGGACGAGGACGAGCCCGTCAAGCGGGATCTGGCGCGAGCCCTTCTCGGCTCGCAGCCCGTGTCAGGATTCGTGCTGAGCCCGCAGATACTCAGCGAGTTCTACGTCGCCGTGACCCGCAAGCTCGCGCGACCGATCGCTGAGAGCGCGGCCGCCGGCATGGTCGACCAGCTCGCGCTGCTGCCCCTCGTTGCGTTCGACGGCACGCTCGTCAAAGCCGCCGCCGCGATCAGTCAGGCCTCGCGTCTCGCCTACTGGGACGGACTCGTCGTCGCCTCGGCAGCCGCCGCCGGCTGCGATCGCATCCTGACCGAGGATCTCAACGACGGTCAGGTGATCGGCTCGGTTCGCATCGAGAACCCGTTCCGTCAGCGCGCCGCCTGACCGTCCAGCCCGTCGCGGAACCCCTCGCGCCAGCTCGCGTAGCGCGGACTCCATCCCAGCTCGGCCTTGGAGCGTGCGTTGGAGGCTCCCTGCGCGCGCGTCATCGTCAGCACCCCGTACTCGCCGGCGAGCGGTCGCGCGAGCCAGCTCGGCACCCGCCGCGGCGGCTTGGCGGAGAGCGCATCGGCGAGCTCGGGAATCCAGTCGGCCACGCTCGCGGGATCGTCGTCGACGACGTTGTAGGCCCCGCTCGCACCGCGGGTCAGCGCGGCGACGGTTGCGCGCGCCGCGTCCTCTACGTGGATGAACGACCACACTCCGGTGCCGCCGCCGACTATCGGCAGCCGGCGCCTGGCGACGTCGTGCCCGAGCGAGCCCTCGCGCGAGATCGAAGTGCCGGGCCCGTAGAAGTAGCCGTAGCGGAGCACGATGCCGTCCGCGTCGAGCACGTGTCGCTCCAGCTCGGCGATCGCCTGCGCTGAGCGCTTGAACTGGTCCGGGGGATCTGCGATCAGGGCATCGCTCTCGACGTGCGCGGCTCCCGCGGGCCCGGGTGCGTAGGCGAAAGCGATGCTCTGGGCGATGATGCGCGACGCCCCGGCGGACTGCGCCGCCGCGATCAGATGGCGCGTGCCCTCCGTTCGCAGGCGGTCGGTGAGGGCGAAGTCGCGCTTGATCTTGCGCGGATCCAGGCGCGCCGGGATCGCGGTCAGCTGGTGGATCACCGCCTGCGGGCTGGCCTCGGCGACGGCCTGCGCGACGGCGTCGGCATCGAGCGCGTCGGCCACGGCCGGCTGGGCGCCGAGCGCCTGCAGCCGCTGCGCGCGCTCGCGCGAGCGCGTCATCGCGGTCACCTCGTGGCCGTCGGCCAGCAGCAGCGCCACGAGCGGGGTGCCGATCGCCCCGGTGGCTCCGGCGAGGAAGACCCTCACGCCGCCGCCGGGGTGCCGGTGCGCGTTGCGCCGTTCGCTGCCGGAACCGGCTCGGGCGTGATGCACACCAGGCTGTCGCGGTAGCGCGGCAGCGCCAGCAGCTGCTCGTCGCCGATGCCCGCACGCCT
>DASZNB010000078.1:0-21954 GCA_035551395.1 Solirubrobacteraceae bacterium
GGCCGCCGCGGCGCTGGCGAAGGCCCCCGCCGCCAGCGCCTGCAGGCTCGAGACGCCGGCGAGCTCGAGATCCAGCGATTGGGCGAGACCGCGAGCTGTGGCGATGCCCACCCGCAGTCCCGTGAACGTGCCCGGCCCCACACCGACGGCGATGCGATCGAGCGTGCGCCAGCCGATGCCGGCCTGCTCGAGCAGGCCGCGGGCCAGCTCGAGCAGCCGCGTGGCGTGACCAGGATGCGCGCCGGACGGGGGATCGTCGCGTCGTTCGAGCGTGCGACCGTCGGCCAGGCGCAGCCCAGCGACGGTCGCGGATGTCGCCGTGTCGAACCCGAGCACGATCATCGTGGCGCCCCAGTCTGCCCGGGCGGACGGAGCTCTGCCAGCAGCACCTCGCGGCGGTCGCCGCCACGGTGGCGCAGCGTGATGCTGATGCGCGCGCCCGCCAGCTCGGCAGCGCCCGCCTCGGGCCACTCCACGAATGCGATCCTTCCCGCTCCGACGTAGTCATCGAGCAACGCCTCGTCCTCTCGCTCGAGCCCGGCCAGTCGGTACAGGTCGAGGTGGGCGACCGTCAGCCCCGCGCCGGCACGGTAGCGGTGGCCGATGCTGAACGTCGGGCTCGTCACGGGGTCCTGCACGCCCAGCGCACGAGCGGCGCCGCGGACGAGCGTCGTCTTGCCCGAGCCCAGCTCACCGCGCACGAGCACAACGTCGCCCTCGCTCAGGTCCTCAGCGAGTCGGGCGCCGAGCGATTCCGTCTCGCGGGGACCGCTGGTTTCGGTGGTTTCGAGGCTGCGCGGGGCCACCCGGAGACTCTAAAGCCTGCAACCCCGCGCCCCGGTGCTGGGAGGGCGGCAGGAGCGGCCGTTAAATAGACCGACCCGCGGGAGAATGGGGCGCGGGCCGGTCGTTACTCCTGGAGGGATGGAGACAGGATCTTCATCGACAGGTACCCCTGACGACTTTAGAGCCTGTCGAGGATCTTTCGACATTGCCCAAAAAACCCCTCCTTTGCAGGCAAAACGGCTCTGGAGGGCGCCTAGAACAAACGTCCAGCCAGCTAGAACAGACCGAGCTGGTCGGCCGCCGGCGGATCGCCGCCCGGCGGGTCCCCCGCGGACGCCTGGCCGGGAGCGCTCTCGCCGGCGCCAGCGGCGGACTCGCTCGTGGGGTCCGACTCCGGCGCGGGGTCCGGCGCGGGTGGCTCCTCGATCGGCGCCGGCTGCTCAGGCGCACCGATCGCCAGCAGCTCGGGAATGCGCGCGAAGTCCTCGCGCAGCGTCTCGAGCATGCGCGGCGTGTAGAGGGCGGCCGCCGGGTGGTAGATCGGGTACAGACGCACGGAGCGGCCGCCGAGCTCGAGCACCTCTGGCTGCCCATGCAGTCGCGTGATCCCGGTCGGGTCGCCGCGCAGCAGCTTCGTGGCGAAGTTCCCGAGCGTGCAGATGACGCTCGGCTCGATCAGCGCCACCTGGCGGCGCAGGTACTCCTGGCAGTTCTCGATCTCAACCGGCAGCGGATCGCGGTTTCCGGGGGGCCGGCAGTTGTGTACGACGCCACCGGAAGTCACGAAATTGTGGGTCTCGTCTACGTCGAGACAGAAGAACGTGACGTCAGCCCTCTCGCGGTCGGTGACGTCCTCCACCTCTACGTCGTCATACAACACGGAGACGGGCCCTGGCTGGAGCCGCGCTGGATCGAAGGGAACCGCCGAGGCGATCTCGGGATGAAGCTTGTAACGCATCGACGGGGGCACGAACGGTGCGATCAGCTCGCAGAGCCGCCGGGTCGCGTCAACGTTGAAGTAGAGCCGACTGCGCAGCGCGTGCGACGGTAGGCCCAGGCGGCCGAGTCCGCGGATCAGCTCCTGCAAATCTGCGTCGGAGAACGAGACGGTGGCGATCTCGGCGAGCGGCTGCCTGCCACCCTCCCGAATGCGCGTGTAGCCATCGTCCATGAACCAGAATGCGAGCATACGCGGGTTGAGCTCGTCAGCGAGCCAGCTAGGCACGACCTTGCGAGGGGCGTAGAAGTCCTTGCGGAGAACGCGCAGCGCGCGGTGTGCGCGTGTGCGGACGTGTACGACCGGATAGACGCGAGCCCCGCCAACAGCGGCTAAGACCTCGCGCTCTTCAGTGTGAGCTACGAGCTCTCCGATCAACGCCGCCTTGAAGCGTGCGTAATCGCCCTGTCGTTGCGAATGCGCGAACGTGAGCGCCGAGGAGCCCTGCTGGAGGCAGCCGTCGCCCAGAACCGTTCCGCAAACCACGTCGCGAGCGAGCGCGCTCAAGCCCTGGCCTGTCGCGATCTTGTCCCCGCTCTGCAGATCCTCGACGGCAACATAGCCGCGCTGCGTCAAAACGGGATGATCGCCCGTGAGTTCGATGCCCACCCGACCAACCCCGGCTCTCTCGGACGACCTATAGGTGAGCCGAAACACGCGCCGTCCCGCGAGCGGTGTCGCATGCCAACCGACGACCTCGCGGCGAATCAACGAGCCGCAGGCATCCACACACATCACGTCGCCGCGATACCGGGCCCGGACCAGGCGTTCGATCCGCTCCCAGGTGCCGTCGCCAAGCTGGACGAGCGCGTTGTACCTCAGGCACTTCAAGGTGTTGGCAATGAACACGTCGGTGCGGCGAAGCCCGATCTCCTCGAGCAGCTTCTCGAGCAGTTTGCCGGCCCGCCCCACGAACGGAACCCCCTGCTCGTCCTCGCTTGCACCCGGCGCCTCGCCGACGAACATCAAGTCCGCGTTCGCGTTGCCGGCGCCGAAGACTACGGTCTTGCGGGTGGCCGCCAGCTCGGGGCAGCGCACGCAGGAGCGCGCCTGCGCGAGCACCTGCTTGAGCGCCTCGCGGCGCTCGACGGCCGACTGCTCGCTGTCCCCGACCGGCATCGCCGCATCGTAGTTGCTCGCCGCGCGGGCCCGCTCGACTGTCCGGACGTGGCGGCGCGAGGGCTCGGGGCGACCGGCGTGCCCGCCTTGAGCGATGATCTGCCGATGTCCGCCGCCGCAGATCTCCCGGTGCTGGCCCCCTTTGCCGGGGTCGTCGTCGCGCTCCCGCGCGTGCCCGAGGACGCCGTCGGCGCCGGCAGCGCGCTGATCGTGCTGGAGGCGATGAAGATGGAGCACGAGGTCCTCGCGGAGATCGACGGGGTCGTGGGCGAGCTCGCGGTCGCCCTCGGCGACGCCGTCGAGGAGGGCCAGCTGCTGCTGACGCTGGCGCCCGGCGCCCGCGGCGACGCGGCGGGCTCCGCCGAGCCGTCCGCACCCCAGCAGGCCGGCGAGCGCGACGATCTGCGGCTCGTGCGCGAACGCCACGAGGTCGGGCTCGATCCGGCGCGCGGCGAGGCGGTGGCGCGCCGCCACGAGCACGGTCGCCGCACGGCGCGCGAGAACATCGCGGAACTGCTCGACGAGGACAGCTTCGTCGAGTACGGCCCGCTGCTGTTCGCCGCCCAGGAGCGGCGCCGCTCGCGCGAGGAGCTGATCGCTCGCACGCCCGCCGACGGCCTCGTGGCCGGGCTCGGGCAGGTTGCGGGCCGCGCGTGCGTGGCCCTGTCCTACGACTACACCGTGCTCGCGGGCACCCAGGGCATGCGCAACCACCTCAAGAAGGACCGCCTGTTCGAGATCGCCGAGCGCCGCCGGCTGCCGGTCGTGCTGTTCGCCGAGGGCGGCGGGGGCCGCCCCGGGGACGTCGACATGCCGATCGTCGCGGGCCTCGACTGCCGCGCCTTCTCCCTGTTCGCGTCCCTCAGCGGCCTGGTGCCGCTCGTCGGGATCGCCGCCGGCTACTGCTTTGCCGGCAATGCCGCGCTGCTCGGCTGCTGCGACGTGGTGATCGCGACCGAGGACTCGAGCATCGGGATGGGCGGCCCGGCGATGATCGAGGGCGGCGGACTCGGCGTCCACCAGCCAGCAGAGGTGGGACCGATCGGTGTCCAGCACGCCAACGGCGTCGTCGACCTGCGCGCCGCCGACGAACGCGAGGCGGTCGCGCTCGCCAAGCGCTACCTGTCCTACTTCGCCGGCGCCGGCGACCCGGGCGAGGTCGCCGACCAGGCGCTGCTCCGCGACCTCATCCCCGAGCAGCGCAAGCGCGCCTACGACATCAGGACGATCGTGCAGACGCTGTTCGACGCGGGCTCGGTGCTCGAGCTCCGCGGCGGTTTCGGGGCAGGGATGCTGACCGCGCTCGCGCGCGTGGAGGGCCGTCCGCTCGGCATCGTCGCGAACGACCCCACCCATCTCGGCGGTGCGATCGACGCGGACAGCGCCGACAAGGCGGCGCGCTTTCTGCAGCTGTGCGACGCATTTGCGCTGCCTGTCCTGTTCCTGTGTGACACGCCCGGCTTCATGGTCGGCCCTGCTGCCGAGCGTACGGCGACCGTGCGCCACTTCGCGCGCCTGTTCCTGACCGGCGCCAACCTGTCGGTTGCGACCGGGACGATCGTGCTGCGCAAGGGCTACGGCTTGGGCGCGCAGGCGATGGCCGGCGGCGGCTTCAAGGTGCCGCTGTTCACCGTCGCCTGGCCGACGTCCGAGTTCGGCGCGATGGGGCTCGAGGGCGCCGTCCGCCTCGGTATGCGTCGCGAGCTCGACGCGATCGCCGATCGCGACGAGCGCGAGCGGGTCTTGCAGGCCACCGTCGCTGCGGCCTACGAGCGCGGCCGCGGGGTGAACATGGCCGCCTACGGCGAGATCGACGACGTCATCGATCCGGCCGACTCGAGACGCTGGATAGCGACGCTGTTCGACGACTCCAGCGGCGAGTGGTGGCGAGGCGAGGGCAAGCGCCGCCCGTACGTCGACGCCTGGTAGGGCCGCGTCAGTCCGCGGGCGTCGCTGTGGACTTGACGGCGGCGACCGTCGCCTCTGTGATGCGGCCGTCGCTCGGCACCTGCGGATGGTGCACATGGCAGAGTTTGTAGTGGCCGTGGGTGAAGCGCCCGACGCGGTGGCAGGTCTTGACGTGACATTCGAAGTGGCGGTAGGCGCCCACGAGCAGCGTCACGAGGCTCACGGTGCCGACGAGTTCCATCCAGCTGCTGCTGAACACCTCGGGCTGGGTGAAGAACAGGGCGAGGATCATGCGGGAGGACCCGACCGTGAGGATGCTCGCCACACGCACGACGTCTTCGACGGCTGCCGGCTGGCACCTGCCGGCGCGCGCCCTTCCCAGATGCCTCCGCGGCGGCTAAGATTGTCGACGGACCGTCACCGACTCGCTCGGGGTGGATCCGAGGCAGACGCGCAGGCATCACAGGCAGACCCACAGGCATTACTGAGATCGCGCCGGTATCCGAAGGGAACTGGACCGAATGAGCCCCACAGACACGACCCCGACGCCGCGCATGAGGACCGTGCGCACCGTGCAGGGGCTGCGCGCAGTGCTCGCGCCCGCGCGCCGCGAGGACCGCGCGATCGGCCTCGTGCCGACGATGGGCGCCCTGCACGAGGGACACTGCTCGCTGATCCGCCACGCGCGGCGCCAGTGCGACGTGGTCGTCGTCTCGATGTTCGTCAACCCCGCCCAGTTCAACGAGCGCGCCGACCTCGAGCGCTATCCCCGCAACGAGGAGCGCGACGCGGAGCTCGCCCGCAGCGCCGGGGCAGACGTGCTGTTCGCGCCCGCGGTCGGGGAGGTCTATCCGTCGGGCTTCGCGACGTCGGTCGACGTTGTCGGCGTGAGCGAGCCGCTCGAGGGGGCGGCACGCGGGAGCGAGCATTTCCGGGGAGTGGCGACGGTCGTCACGAAGCTGCTGTGCATGGCGCTCCCGGACGTCGCCTTCTTCGGCCAAAAGGACGCGCAGCAGCTCGTCGTGATCAGGCGCCTGGTTGCCGACCTCAACCTTCCGGTCGCGATCGAGGCGCTGCCGACGGTGCGCGAGAGCGATGGCCTTGCCTACTCGAGCCGCAACGCCCTGCTCACCCCCGACGAGCGAGCCCGCGCGATCGCGCTGCCCCGTGCGCTCGCGGCCGCCGGCGAGCTGGCAGCCGGTGGCGAGCGCTCGGCGCCGGCGCTGCTCGCGGCCGCCCGCGCAGCGATGGCGCGCTATGGGGTCGCGCCCGAGTACCTCGCGCTCGTCGATCCCGCGACCCTCGAGCCGATCGACGAGCTCGCCGGCGACGCGCTGCTGGCGCTCGCGGCCCGCATCGGCGAGGTGCGGCTGATCGACAACTCGCTCCTGCACGGCGAGCCCGCGCCGGACAGCGACCGCCAACCCCGAGGAAAGGCCCTCAGCGCATGCAGCGTGTGATGCTCAAGTCGAAGATCCACCGCGCCACCGTCACCGACAGCGACCTGCACTACGTCGGCTCGATCACGATCGACCCGGATCTGCTCGAGGCCGCCGACATCCTCGAGCACGAGCAGGTTCACGTCGTCGACGTCGACAACGGCGCGCGCTTTGAGACCTACACGATCGCCGGCGAGCGCGGCTCGGGGGCGATGTGCGTCAACGGCGCCGCCGCGCGCCTGGTGCACCGCGGCGACACGATCATCGTCATCTCCTACGGCCAATACGACGAGGCCGAGATGCAGCGCTACGAGCCGCGCGTGGTCCACGTACAGGCATCCACCAACCGCATCATCACGATCGACGACGAGGTGGCGACCCTGCTCTCCTGAGCGGGCGTCAACCCAGTCAGAGAGGAATCGAGCATGTCCAGTCAGGCGAGCATTCACGCACCCAGCGACCCCGGGCACTTGCCCATGACGCTGCCGCTGCTGATGGAGAAGAAGCGACTCGGCGACCCGATCGTGATGGTCACCGCCTACGACTACCCGAGCGCCCGTGCGGCCCAGTCCGCGGGCGTCGATCTCGTCCTCGTCGGCGATTCGGCCGCCACCACCGTGCTCGGTCACAACGCCACGACGCCCGTCGAGCTCGACGAGATGCTCGTGCTCGCCCGCGCCGTGCGCCGCGGCCTGACGACGCCGCTGCTGATCGGCGATTTGCCGTTCGGCTCCTACGAGGTCTCCGACGAGCAGGCGATCACAACCGCCATGCGGATGGTCAAGCAGGCGGGCTGCGAGGCCGTCAAGCTCGAGGGCGGAGGCGAGGCCTCGGTGCGCCGAGCCCGCGCGATCATCGGCGCGGGCATTCCCGTGATGGGACACGTCGGGCTGACCCCACAGACCTCGACGGCGCTCGGAGGCTGGAAGGCGCAGGGCCGCTCGGCGGCGGCGGCCGCGAAGATCGCCGCTGAGGCGCTCGCGCTGCAGGAGGCCGGCTGCTTCGCGCTGGTCTTCGAGGCGATCCCGAGCGCCGTCACCGATCAGCTGATGGCGCTGCTGGAGATCCCCGTGATCGGCATCGGCGCGGGGCCGGGGACCGACGGCCAGGTACTCGTCTTCCACGATCTGCTCGGCATTCGCGACGGGCTCGGCGCCCGCTTCGTCAAGCGCTACGCCAACCTTCAGCAGGACATGAACGACGGCGTCAGCGCCTACGCCGAAGACGTGCGCACGCGCCGCTATCCCGGGCCTGAGCACGGCTACTCGATCGACCCGGCCGAGCTGGCGGAGCTTCGCACGCGCCTCGCCGCGCGCTGATCGCGGACGGCGGTCCGAGCGGCGGGCGGCGGGCGGCCAAGGCGTACCGTCGTCCATCGGGCGTTTCAAGCAGTGAGTATCGGGTACGAGGGCTGCTGGAGCCGGCCCTGCTCGACCGCCCACAGACACCCGCAATCCCCCGGAGGAGAACCGCATGAGACCTCGCCCCAAGCTGACGTCGCTGCTGTGCGTGCTCGCGCTCGCAGCGCTGAGCGTTCCCTCCGCCGCCTCGGCGTGGGCCCCAGCGGCCAGCGCGACGCTCCACCCCGGTGTGATGACCTTCACGAACGCGCCCTCGTTCCTCGGCGGCGCCAGTCAATGCACCGCGAACTTCGTCTTCACCGACGCGTCCGGCAACGTCTACCTCGGTCAGGCCGCCCACTGCTCCTCGACTGGCGAAAGCACCGAAACGAACGGCTGCACGTCCCACTCGCTGCCGCTCGGAACGCCGATCTACAGCGGCGACCTCCTCAACGGCGGCGTGCAGAACGGCACCCTGATCGGGACGCTCGCCTACAACTCCTGGCTCACGATGCAGGCCACGCACGAGACCGACCCCAACACGTGCGCGTACAACGACCTTGCGCTGATCAAGATCAACGCGGCGCAGGTGGGCAAAGTCAATCCGACCGTGCCCTTCTGGGGCGGCCCGAACGGGCTTGCCGCGGGCGTCTCGGCGACGGGTGAACAGGTCTACACCTACGGCAACTCGATCCTCCGCGGCGGCGTCAGCGCGCTCAGCCCGAAGACCGGCGTGAGCCTCGGCGACCGTGAAGAAACCGGCGGCTGGAGCCAGGAGCTCTACACCGTCACGCCCGGTATCCCCGGCGACTCGGGCAGCGCGTACATGAACGCGTCCGGCGCCGCGCTCGGCATCCTCTCGACGGTCGAGCTCGCGCCTCTCCCTGCTGCCAACGGCGTCGGCACGCTCGCCAAGGAGCTCGCTTACGCGAACACGGCGACCGGGCTCGGCCTCACGGTCGCGTCCGGCACCACGCCGTTCAGCGCGGTCCCGGTCCCGCCGGCCGAATGACCTAGACGAACGGCGCAGCGCATCGCTTCGTGGAGGTCCACGCGGCGGGACGCTACACGTACTCGATCCGGCGCAGCGTCCGCGCCGGGGATCCCGCGGCGATCGAGAACGGCTCGATATCGCTCGTCACGACGCTGTTGGCGCCGACCACGCTGCGCTCGCCGATCGTCACGCCACTGGTGACGACGACGTTGGCGCCCAGCCAGCAGTTATCGCCGATGCGCGTGGGGCCCTTGCTCGTGAAGCCCTGCCACGGGACCGGGCGATTGGGGTCGTCGTAGCGATGCGCGGCGTCGGAGACGAAGCATCCGTTTGCGAGCATGCAGTGCTCACCGATCTCCACCAGCTCCTGGGCCGCGACCATCACGCCGCGGTTCAGGAAGCTCCCGGCCCCGATCCGGACCCGCGCCGTCGCGGGCGCCGTGATCCACACCCCGGGCTCGAGCAGCACGCCAGCGCCGAGCTCCAGGCGTCCCTCGCGCAGGGCCTCGAGAACGTTGCCCTCCAGCGGCCAGCGCGCGAAGGCCTCGCGCCGGGCGAGCTGCCAGTGGATGCGCGCCCGATTCCAGGGCAGCGAGTTGCGCTCGTACCAGCGCCACTTCTGCGCCCACAGCCTGGCGCGACGGGCCGCGTCCGCCATCGCTAGGCGGCAGCCGCGAGGCGCCCGGCGCGCTTGCGCGTCCGCTTGCCTCCAGCGCCGGCGGCGGACTTAGGCGACAGCAGCGCAGCGAGGAACTGGCCGGTGTGCGAGGAGGCCTCGGCGGCGACCTCCTCGGGCGTCCCGCTCGCGATCGCCATGCCCCCCTCCTCCCCGCCCTCCGGGCCCATGTCGATGATCCGGTCAGCGGACTTGATGATGTCGAGGTTGTGCTCGATCACGACGACGCTGTTGCCCGCGTCGACCAGCCGCTGCAGCACCTCGAGCAGGCGCTGCACGTCGGCGAAGTGCAGCCCGGTGGTCGGCTCGTCGAGGATGTAGAGGGTCCTGCCGGTGGCGATCTTGGAGAGCTCGGTCGCGAGCTTCACCCGCTGGGCCTCGCCGCCGGACAGAGTCGTCGCGGGCTGTCCGAGGCGCACGTAGCCGAGGCCCACCGCGTTGAGCGTCTCCAGGCGCCGGCGGATCTTCGGGATGTGCTCAAAGAAGCCCAGGGCCTCCTCGACGGGCATGTCGAGCACGTCCGCGATGCTTCTGCCCTTGAAGCGGATTTCGAGCGTCTCGCGGTTGTAGCGCTTGCCGTGACACTGTTCGCACGGCACGTACACATCGGGCAGGAAGTGCATCTCGATCTTGATCTGGCCATCCCCGCGGCAGACCTCGCAGCGCCCCCCCTTTACGTTGAAGCTGAACCTTCCCGGCTTGTAGCCGCGCGCCCGCGCCTCCTGGGTCTTTGCGAACAGGTCGCGGATGACGTCGAACAGACCCGTGTAGGTGGCGGGGTTCGAGCGCGGCGTGCGCCCGATCGGCGACTGGTCGACGGCGATGATCTTGTCGAGCTGGTCCAGCCCGTGGATCGCACGGTGCGCACCGGGGCGCTTGCGCGCGCGGTGCAGGCGGTTGGCGACGGCCTTGAAGAGCACGTCGTTGACGAGCGTGGACTTGCCCGACCCCGAGACGCCGGTCACGCACGTCAGCACCCCCAGCGGCACGTGCACGTCGATGTCACGCAGATTGTGCTGGGCGGCCCCGAGGATCTCCACGTAGCCGCTCGGCGTGCGCCGCCGCGCGGGCGGCTCGATCCTGCGCGCGCCCGAGAGGAACTGCCCGGTGAGCGACGCCTTGACGCGCTGGACCTGCGCCGCCGTCCCCTGCGCGACGATCCAGCCGCCGTGCTCGCCGGCGCCCGGGCCGAGGTCGACGAGGTGGTCGGCGGCGCGCATCGTCTGCTCGTCGTGCTCCACGACGATCACCGTGTTGCCGAGGTCGCGCAGCCGCTCGAGCGTCGCGATCAGCTTGGAGTTGTCGCGCTGATGCAGCCCGATCGAGGGCTCGTCGAGGATGTACAGCACGCCGACGAGCGATGAGCCGATCTGGGTAGCCAGGCGGATGCGCTGGGCCTCGCCGCCGGACAGCGTCGCCGCTGCGCGCTCCATCGAGAGGTAGCCGATGCCGACGTTCTCGAGGAAGCGCAGCCGCTCTGAGATCTCGCGCAGGATCAGGCGGGCGACATGGCGGTCGGTCTCGGACAGCTCGACGTCGTCGAGCCACTCCAGCGCGCGGCGCGCCGACAGCCCGCAGAAGTCCTCGATCCGCGTCCCGCCGACGAGCACCGCGCGCGACTCTGGCCGCAGGCGCGCGCCGCCGCAGGCGGGGCAGGGACGCAGCGACATGAACTCCTCGATCTTCTCCCGCGCCCAGTCGGAGTCGGTCTCGCGGTAGCGCCGCTGCAGGTTGGCGACGATGCCCTCGAAGCGTGTCGCGTAGGAGCGCTGGCGTCCGTAGCGGTTGCGGTAGGTGACCTGCACGGGCTCGCCGTTGGTCCCGTAGAGGAACACGTCGCGCTGGTCGTCGGAGAGGCTCTCCCAGGGCTCTTCGAGGTCGATGTCGTAGCGCTCGGCGATCGCCTCCGTCACCTGCGCGTAGTAGTTGGAGGCGCTGTTCGCCCACGGCGCCAGTGCGCCTTCGCCGATCGACAGCGACGGGTCCGGCACGACGAGCTCGGGGTCTATCTCCATCATCGAGCCCAGTCCGGTGCAGCGGTCGCAGGCGCCGTGCGGCGAGTTGAAGGAGAAGATCCGCGGCTCGAGCTCGACCAGCGACGGTCCGTGCTCGGGGCACGCGAAGCGCTCGGAGAACGTGAACACCGTGCCGGGCTCGGGCACGGCTCCGGGGACGATCTGGCCGGAGGGCGCACGCGCGCCCTTCGCGCCCTTGGTGTGCGCCTCGGCCTCCTCGCCACCGCCATCGGCGCCGCGAGCACCGACGATCTCGATCTCGATCAGGCCGTCGGCGAGTCCGACCGCCGTCTCGATCGAGTCGGCCAGCCGCTTGCGCACGTCGTGGCGCATCACCAGACGATCGACGACGACCGAGATGTCGTGCTTGTAGCGCTTGTCGAGCACGATCGACTCCTCGAGCATGCGCACGCGATCGTCGATCCGCACGCGCGCGAAGCCGTCGGTCCGAAGCTCTGCCAGCAGCTTGCCGAACTCCCCCTTGCGCCCCCGCACGACGGGCGCGAGCACCATGAAGCGCGTGCCCTCGGCAAGCTCCATCACCTGGTCGATGATCTGCTCGGCCGACTGTCCGACGATCGGGCGTCCGCAGATCGGGCAGTGGGGCTTGCCCACGCGCGCCCACAGCAGGCGCAGGTAGTCGTAGATCTCGGTGACCGTCCCGACCGTCGAGCGAGGGTTGCGCGAGGTCGTCTTCTGGTCGATCGAGATCGCCGGCGAGAGCCCCTCGATGGCGTCCACGTCTGGCTTGTCCATCTGCCCGAGGAACTGGCGCGCATAGGCCGACAGCGACTCGACGTAGCGGCGCTGACCCTCGGCGTAGATCGTGTCGAACGCGAGGCTCGACTTGCCCGACCCGGACAGCCCCGTGATCACGACGAGCGCGTCGCGCGGCAGCTCGAGCGAGATGTCCTTGAGGTTGTGCTCCCGGGCTCCCGAGACGACGATCTTGTTACCGGCAGGCATGTCCGGTCATTCTATGACGGCGAACAGACGTTCGCGTCGAAGTCCTAGCCCTCGATGGCGGCGTAGACCTCGTCTATCAGCTTGCCACGGTCTGAAAGCTGGAAGTGCGCGGCGAGATACTGCTCTGTCTCGGCGCGCGACTCGCCGTTGAGCGCCATGTTGAGGGCGATCAGACGGGCGCCGTCGAGGTCGCCGGCGCCCGTCGTCGGCTCCGCGTCTTCTGGCGCGGGCGGCGACGCCGGCGTGGGCGCGGCTGCCGGCGTGGGCGCTGCCGCCGCCGTGGGGGCCGTCGGCGTCGGGAGCGCCTGGACGGCGGGCTGCGAGCGCTGACCGGCAACCGCCCGCGTGACGGTCTCGCCGGCGGCGGCGTCGTAGAGCTCGCCCATGTTGGCCTCGAGCGCGCCGAGGTCGGCGGCGAGCCGGTCCGCGCCCGTCCGCAGGCTGTCCACGAGCGCGCTGGCCTGGGCATCCATCGAGCCGACTCGCTCGCCCAGCGCAGCGGTCGCCTGGGCCACGGCGGCGACGTGGGAGCGAGCCTTCGCGATCGCCTCCTCGCGCGTCGTGCGCGCGTCGCGGTCGGCAGCCTCACGCGTGGCGCGCGCCGCGGCCTCGGCCTGGCTCTCGATCTCCGCGGCGGCGGTCTCGGCCGCGGCGATGATGCTCTGCACCTGGCTGGAGGCGGTCGCGGCGAGCGAGTCCCCCCCGCCGACGCTGCTCTTGTGCTGCAGCTCGGCGAGCTCGGCGGCGACCGCGCGCAGGTGGGCGTCGACGGCGGCAGGGTCGTAGCCGCGCCGGGCGATCGGGAAGTCGCGGCGTTCGATGGCCTGGCGGTCGAGCTCCACGGCGGGCATCCTAGGCGATGTCAGCGCTCGGGGTCTCGCTTGGCGGCGTCGCCGGGGCGGGCGCCTCCTCGGCGCGAATCTCCTGCAGATCGCGGCGTAGCTCGCGCAGCTCGTCGCGCAGCTGCGCGGCGTACTCGAAGCGCAGGTCGTCCGCCGCCGCGATCATCTCCTCCTCGAGCTCCACGGCCATCCGCTCGAGCTCGTGGCGGGGCATCTCCTCGGCGCCGGCGCGCCGGGCGCTGCGCCGTTTGCGCCCCCGCGGCACCTTCGACTCGGCCTGCAGGAACTCGGCGATGTCGGAGATCCCCTTGACGATCGTCGCCGCGGTGATGCCGTGCTCCTCGTTGTAAGCGAGCTGGATCTCGCGGCGGCGATCGGTCTCGGAGATCGCTGCACGCATCGCGCGGGTCTCCTTGTCGGCATACATCAGCACGGTGCCGCCAACGTTGCGCGCGGCTCGGCCGATCGTCTGGATCAGCGAGGTCTCGCCCCGCAGGAAGCCCTCCTTGTCGGCGTCGAGGATCGCCACGAGGGAGACCTCCGGCAGGTCGAGGCCCTCGCGCAGGAGGTTGACGCCGACGAGCACGTCGTACTCGCCGAGGCGCAGGTCGCGGATGATCTGGATGCGTTCGAGCGTGTCGATCTCGGAGTGCAGGTAGCGGGTCTTGAAGCCCATCTCGAGCAGGTACTGCGACAGGTCCTCGCTCATCTTCTTCGTCAGCGTCGTGACCAGCACGCGCTCGTCACGCTCGACGCGCTTGCGCACTTCGTTCATCAGGTCATCGATCTGGTTCTTCGTCTCGCGCACGTCGACGACCGGATCGACGATCCCCGTCGGGCGCACGATCTGCTCGACGACGTTCGTCGAGTGCCCGCGCTCGTACTCGCCCGGGGTCGCCGAGACGAACATCAGCTGCGGCGTGATCGAGAGAAACTCGGCGAACGTCTGCGGGCGGTTGTCGAGCGCGCTCGGCAGGCGAAAGCCGTAGTCGACGAGCGTCTGCTTGCGCGAGCGGTCACCCTCGTGCATGCCGCCGATCTGCGGGACCGTCTGATGGGACTCGTCGATGAAGCACACGAAGTCCTTCGGGAAGTAGTCGATCAGGCAGTAGGGGCGGCTGCCCGCGGGACGCCCGTCGAGGATGCGCGAGTAGTTCTCGATGCCCGAGCAGAAGCCGACCTCCCTGAGCATCTCCATGTCGTATTGGGTGCGCTGGCGCAGGCGGTGGGACTCGAGCTGCTTGCCTTCGGACTCGAGCTGCTCGCAGCGCTCGTTCAGCTCGCGCCCGATCTCCGCCACGCCGTCGTCGATCGTCCCCTCCTTGACGTTGTAGTGCGTCGCAGGCCAGATCGCGACATGCTCGAGGTCGTCCGCGAGCAGCTCGCCGGTGAGTGGGTCGAACTGCTGCAGGCGTTCGACCTCCTCGCCGAACATCGTCGCGCGGAAGGCTGTCTCGGCGTACGCCGGGAACACCTCGAGCGTGTCGCCGCGCACGCGGAAGCTGCCGCGTGAGAGCACGCTGTCGTTGCGCGTGTACTGGATCGAGACGAGTTTGCGCAGCAGGCCATCGCGGTCGATCTCCTCGCCGCGCTTGAGGATCTGCATGTTCATCTCGTAGGTCTCCGGCGAGCCGAGACCGTAGATGCAGGACACCGACGCGACCACGATCACGTCGCGGCGGGCGAACACGGCCGCGGTCGCGGCGTGGCGCAGGCGGTCCACCTCCTGGTTGATCGCCGAGTCCTTCTCGATGTAGAGGTCGCGGCTCGGGACATAGGCCTCGGGCTGGTAGTAGTCGTAGTAGGAGACGAAGTACTCGACCGCGTTGTCGGGGAAGAAGGTGCGGAACTCGTTGCACAGCTGGGCCGCGAGCGTCTTGTTGTGGGCGATGACGAGCGTCGGGCGCTGCACGGCCTCGATCACGCCGGCCATCGCCATCGTCTTGCCGGTGCCGGTGGCGCCCAGCAGCGTCTGGTATCGCTCGCCGCGCTCGACGCCCTCGGCCAGCGAGGCGATCGCGCGCGGCTGGTCTGCGGTGGGCGTGAAGACCGTGTCGAGCTTGAAGTCGGGCACGCCCTCTACCGTAGCGAGACGCCGGCGCGCTAGGACAGGCCCAGCTCGTGCGGATAGGAGACGCGGTACACGCGCTGCGCGGCGAGCACCCGCTGCACGTATGCGCGTGTCTCCGGGAAGGGGATCGCCGCCGTCGTGAGGCGTCGTCCCGCGCCGTCGGCGCGCGCGACCCAGCGGTCGACGTTCGCGAGGCCGCCGTTGTAGGCCGCGATCGCGAGCATCTCGTCACCGTGGTAGTGGTCGAGCAGGTAGCGCAGGTAGTAGCTGCCATAGGCCACGTTGATGCGCGGCGTCGCGAGGTCGCTCGCCGTGAAGCTGCTCCCGCCGGACAGGTGCGCGAGGTAGTAGGCGGTCGCGGGCAGGATCTGCATCAGGCCCTCGGCGCCGGCCTCGGAGGGGCGTGGTTCGAATTTGCTCTCCGCATAGATCACGGCGGCGATCAGCGCGGGGTCGAGGTGCTTGGCGGCTGCCTGTTCGCGGATGATCGCGGCGTCGGTCAGCGGCAGCCCCTGGTTGCGCGCCGCGTTGTCGAGGCTCGAGACGACTACTCCGACGCCGACCAGCAGCAGCGCGATCGCGACGGCTGTGCCGAGTCCTCGTTGACTCATCCGCCTAGCTTGTCAAGGATCCCCGACAGCTCGCGCCGGAGCTCGCCCTCGCTGCCGTCGTTGCGCACGACGAAGGTCGCGCGGCGCGCCTTCTCCTCCTGCGGGAGCTGTCGGGCGGCGCGCTCGTCCGCGACCGCATGCCCGCGCCCGGCCGCGCGCTCGCGGCGCAGGGGCTCCGCCGCGATGACCGCGATCGTGGCGTCGTAGATGCCCTCCATTCCGGCCTCGAACAGGAGCGGCGTCTCGACCACGGCAGCGCGCGGCGCCGGCGTCTGCGCTCGTACGCGCTCGAGCCAGGCGGCCACCCGCTCCCCCACGCGGGGCCAGAGCAGGCCCTCCAGCCAGGCCCGCTCCTGCTCACCGGCGAACGCGCTGCGGGCGAGCGCCGCGCGGTCCACCGCGCCGCCCGGCGCGATCTCCGGGCCGAAGCGCGCGACGACGGCGTCGCGCACCTCGGGGGTGTCGTAGAGCTCGTGGACGACCGCGTCACTCGACAGCACCGCCGCACCGAGCTCGCCGAGCGCCGCGAGCGCGGTTGACTTGCCGGCGCCCATTCCGCCCGTCAAGCCGACGAAGGGCACCGCCGCTCGCACCGTCGACTCCGCCCGGGCGGGTCAGTCCTGCTGCGCGGGCGCGGCGGCGGAGTCCGGCGCGCCGGCCTCGTCCTGCTGCGCAGGAGGGGCGCCAGCGGCCGTGTCTGGCGCATGTGCAGCGGCGTCGTCCTCGACGTCTGCCGGCGCCTCACCCTCGGCGGGCGCCTCGACCACGGTCTCGCCCGCCGCCTCAGGGGCCTCGACCGTCGCCGCCGACTCAGCGTCCGCCGTGGCCTCGACCGCCTCCGCCGGAGCAGTGTCCGCGGGCGCCGCGAAGCCTTCCTCGACAACGGTCTCGGCTGCCGCCTCGGGCGCCTCCGGAGAAGCCTCGACGGCCTCCGCCACAGCCTCGCCTGCGTCGGCCTCGGGCGCGTCGGCATCCGCCTCCTCCCGCTCGGGCTCGCCGGGACGCGAGACGGGCAGGAGCTGATCCTCGACGCGCTTGGCCGACAGCGACAGGCGCCGGCGCTCGGAGTCGATCTCGAGGATCTTGACGCGGATCTCATCGCCCGGGTGGACGATCTCGCGCGGGCTCTCGACGTGGTGCGGGGCGAGCTCGGAGATGTGCACGAGACCCTCGACGCCGTCGAGGATCTCGACGAAGGCGCCGAAGGTCACGACCTTGGTGACCTTGCCGGCGAGCTCGTCGCCGACGTTGTAGGTGTCGACGATCCGCTGCCACGGGTCCTCCTGCGTCTGCTTCAAGCCGAGCGAGATGCGCTGGCGGTCGCGGTCGATGTCGAGCACCTTGACCTTCACCGTGTCGCCGATCGCGAGGATCTCGCTCGGGTGGTTGACGTGCGACCACGAGAGCTCGGAGATGTGAATCAGTCCGTCGATGCCGTCGAGGTCGACGAACGCGCCGAAGTCGACGATGTTGGAGATCTGCCCCTCGACGACGAGTCCGGGCTGGAGGCGGTCGAGGATCTGCTGGCGCACCTCCTTGCGCTCCTCCTCGAGCACCGCGCGACGGGACAGGACGACGTTGTTGCGCGAGCGGTTGAGCTCGATGACCTTCGTCTCGATCTTCGTGCCCATGTACTCGTCGAGGTTGGGCACGCGGCGGATGTCCACGAGCGAGGCGGGCAGGAACCCGCGCACGCCGAGGTCGATGATCAGACCGCCCTTGACGACCTCGATGACCGTCCCCTCGACCGGCTCACCGGACTCGGCCGCGGTTTCGATGCGGCGCCAGGCCTTCTCGAAGCGGGCGCGCTTCTTCGACATGATCAGGCGGCCGTCCTGATCCTCCTTCGTCATGACGATCGCGTCGACCTCCTCGCCGAGGTGGACCTCCTCGTTCGGGTCGACGGCCTTGCGGATCGACAGCTCGTTGGCCGGGATAACCCCCTCGGACTTGTAGCCGATGTCGACGAGGACCTCGTCCTTGTCGATGCGGACGACGTGGCCCGTGACGACCTCGCCCTCCTCGATCGGCCTGAAGGTCGCGTCGTAGTTGGGGACGATCTGGCCGTCGACTTCCAGCAGCAGGCCATTGGACCCGTCGACGACGCGGGCCTCGGGGTTCTCCATCACGGTATGCACCGGCCGAAGCGTAGCGCAGCCGTATCATTGCCGGGCAGATGCCTGTTCGAGCGACGAAGCGGGGCGTGCAGCGCACCGGCTTGGAGCGCGATTGCGACGTGCTCGTCTGCGGCGCGAGCTTCGCCGGCCTGGCGGTCGCCCGCGAGCTCGCGGGCGCGGGCGCGCGCGTGCTGATGGTCGACCGCTACGAGCTCGGCGAGCGCCAGACGTCCGCCTGCGGCATCCCGACGCAGTGGCTCGCCGCGCTCGAGCTGACCGGCTCGCTGCGTCAGAGCTTCGATGAGCTCGTCGTGCACACGCCGTTTCGGACCGCGCGCTGGCGGCTGCCCTGGTCGTTCTCGACGTTTGACTACCGCGAGCTGTGTGCGGAGCTGCGCAACCAGGCCGGCGACGGCGAGCTCGAGTTCGAGACAGCGACCGTGACCGGGCGCGCGGGAAATGCGGTGCAGACCGACCGTGGCGAGCTGCGCGCGCCGCTGATCGTCGACGGCCTCGGCTGGCGCCGGGTGCTGTCGAGCGCCGCGCCGATCCAGCCGCCCGATGCGCGTCTCTCGCGCGGCCTCGAGGTCCACCCGCCCGGGCGCGGCGAGCAGATGGAACTGTGGCTGGACGCCGGTTACATACGCGCGGGCTACGCCTGGAGCTTCCCCGCCGGGGACGAGCTGCGCGTCGGCGTCGGCTCCTTCTGGCCGTCGCACCACGTCAAGGAGCCGACCGTCAGGCTCGCGGCCGACCTCGGCGTCCCGCCCGCGGGCTACCAGGGCAACTGGATCCCCCACCAGCTGCGCCCGGCCGTCGAGGACGGCGTGTTCTTCGCGGGCGACTCGGCCGGGCACTGCCTCCCACTGACCGCCGAGGGCATCCGCACGGCGCTCTACTTCGGGCTGGCCTGCGGGCGCGAGCTGCGCGCCGTGATCGAGCGGCGCGCCACGCGCGAGCAGGCGCTCGCGCGCTACGCCGCCTTCTCGGACGCGCACGCGCGCAAATTCGCCTGGCTGCTGGGCGTACAGCGCGCGCTCGGTCAGATCACGCCGAGTCGCGCGACGACCGCACTGGTGCACGCGTTCGAGAGTCGGCGCCTGTCGGCGTGGGCGTTCTCGCACTACCTCGCGATCGCCCCGCCGGCGTTCGCGCGGGCCGGCTCACCGGCCTCGGGCAGGCACGCGCGCCACCTCGTCGGCGCAAGCGTCTGAAGGGCCCCTAGCTCCACGGCTCGGGCCGCAGCTCCAGGTAACACATGTCCACCCGCAGGAAGTCCATCGCGCGCTCGAACAGCTCGCGACCGCGGCCGTAGCGCGCGGCCAGCGCGCGCTCTGCCGCCAGCTCCTCCTCGACGCCGTCGAGAACTCGAGCGCTCGCCTCCAGCGGCGCGCCGAGCGGGTGGCCGTTGACGGCGCAGGGCGCGATGACCACGTGGGGGTCTCTTCTGAGCCGCTTCACCTTCCCCGAGGCGCGCTCGGTACGCACGTAGAAGACCTCCCCGGCAGGCGCGGCCCACACCGGCGTCGGCACGGGCCTGCCGTCGCGGCGAAAGCTCACGATCAGGGTTCGCTTGGCGGCGGCGAGCTGCTCGCGGGAGCCTTCGCGAGCCACCTCGGCGATCATGCGAGCGCCGCGGGGCGCCGCCTTCGCGCCGAGGCGCGCCATCGGCAGCGCCGCCGGCAGGCGCCGCCCGGGGACCGGGCGCGCCCACCGACGGGCACGGGCAGGCTCGCGTGACTCGGACGGCCCGCGTGGCTCGGGCGGTCGCGCCGGCGGGATGGCGCCGCTCACGGCGCGTCCTCGAGCACCTCGGCGAGCCGGCGGATGCCCTCCTCGATCGCCGGCTCGGAGAGGTTGGCGTAGCCGAGCACGAGCGCGTCGGTGCGCCGGGGGGCCTCGATCAGGTGCAGCGTCAGCGGGTACACGCCCAGCGAGCACTCGGCGGCGCGCACCATGAGCTGTCGGGCGTCGACGGCACGGGGCAGGCGCAGCAGCGCGTGCAGGCCGGCGGAGATGCCGCTGACGTGCGCGTCCGGCATGCGCCGTGCGACGGCCGCCAGCAGCGCGTCGCGGCGCGCACGGTTACGTCGTCGCGCCTTGCGCAGGTGGCGGTCGTAAGCGGCCGTTTCCAGCAGGCGCGCCAGCACGAGCTGCTCGAGCGTCGAGCTACCGAGATCGTCGAGCGCCTTTGCCTGGACCACGCCGTCGAGCAGGACGGGCGGCAGGACCAGCCAGCCGAGCCGCAGCCCGGGGGCCAGCGTCTTCGAGGTCGTGCCCAAGTACACGACCCGGTCGGGCGCCAGGCCCTGCAGGGCGCCGAGCGGCGCGCGGTCGTAGCGGAACTCGGCGTCGTAGTCGTCCTCGATCACGAGCCCGCCCGCGCGCGCCCAGCCGATCAGCTCGCCGCGGCGCGCCGGCGAGAGCACCACGCCGGTGGGACACTGGTGCGCGGGGGTACTCAGCACGATCGGCGCCTGGAGCGCCGAGACCACCAGCCCCTCGCCGTCGACCGGCACCCCACGGACGCGCATGCCCGCGTAGGAGAGCACCGCGCGGTGGGGAGGCAGGCCGGGGTCCTCGACATCGATGTTGCGCACGCCGTCCGCACGCAGAGCCCGGCCGAGCAGCGCGAGCCCCTGTGTCGCGCCGGCGCAGATGACGATCGAGTCCGGCTCGGCCACGACGCCGCGTACCCTTCGCAGATATGAGCTCAGGGCGCTGCGCAGCTCGAGCGCGCCGCGCGCGTCTGGGTAGGCGAAGGCGCGGTCGGGGGCGGTGCGCAGCACCTCGCGCGTGGCGCGCAGCCACGCCGCGCGGGGGAACGAGGCGAGGTCGGGCGCTCCCGGGAAGAAGTCGAACTGGAGCGAGCTCGGGGGAGCGTCGGCCTGAGCCCCGCTGCTGGCGATCGCCGCGGCCGCAACGAAGGTGCCCGCCCCCTGGCGCGCACGGAGATAGCCCTCGGCAAGCAGCTGGGCGTACGCCTCAACGACCAGCCGCCGCGAGACGCCGAGGTCGTCCGCGAGCGCACGCGTGGAGGGCATGCGCTCACCCGCCGCGAGGGTGCCGTCGCGGACCAGCTCGCGCAGACGGTCCTCAAGCTGCGCGCGCCGGCGGCCACCGCGCAGGCGAATGAGCAGCTCCGGGCCATAACTGGTACCCGCTGCTGTCGCCAAACTGGTCACCATTTGGGAACCACCTGTGGAGTACAGTAGCGGGCATGTCGACCGTCCGTGCAGGCCTGATCGCGTTCGCCGTCTACCACCTCGCGATCGCCGGGCTGATGGTCTTCGCGCCGCACACCTTCTTCGCCGACATCGGACCGTTCGGGGTCCAGAACGATCACTACCTGCGCGACACGGCGACCTTCAGCGCGGCCTTCGGCGCCTCGCTGGCGATCGCCTGCCGGCTGCCTTCGTGGCGCACGCCGATCCTCGTCTGCGTGGCGCTGCAGTTCGCACTTCACACCATCAACCACCTCGCCGACATCGGCGCCGCCCGCCCGTACTGGCTGGGTCCGGCGGACTTCGCCTCGCTTGCGATCGCCACCGGCCTGCTGGCGTGGCTGGCACGCGAGTCGGCTCGAACCGTGGAGGTATCGAGATGAACATGATCGAACGCGTGGCCGGCCGCGAGGCCGCGCCTCTCGCCCGCGTGCTGCTGTGGGCCGCCAGGCGCGAGACCGCCAAGATGACCGGGCGCGAGACCGAGCGGATGCTCGAGCCGCTGGAACTGTACGCGCACGCTCCCCGCCTGCTGCTCGGCTACGGCCTGTTCGAGCAGGCGACCGCCAAGCTCCACCGCGTGCCCGAGCGCCTGAAGGTGCTGGCCGAGCTCAAGGCCGCCGCGCTCACCAACTGCGAGTACTGCGTCGACATCAGCTCTCAGATCGCCAGGCGTGCGGGCATCGGCGACGAGCAGCTGCTGGCGCTGCCGCGCTACCGCGACAGCGAGCTGTTCAGCGAGCTGGAGAAGCTCGTGCTCGACTACGCCGTCGGCGTCAGCCGCACCCCGGTGGACGTCCCCGAAGAGCTGCTCGAGCGGCTGTGCCGGCATTTCGACGGCGCCCAGGT
>DASZNB010000079.1:0-26852 GCA_035551395.1 Solirubrobacteraceae bacterium
AGCCGCAAGCGCACACCGTCGGCCGAGACGACCGGCAGCGACGGCAGCGCCGCCGGCAGCGCACCGTAGGGATGCCAAACACGCTCGGAGTCGAGCGCGAGCAGCCGCTGCCAGTCGCTCATCTCTGCCGATGGATCGGGCTTGTCAGTCTTCGTACGGGGTGAAGTCCCGCTTACGCGCGCCACAGACGGGGCAGAACCACGTGTCCGGAATCTGCTCGAAGGCCGTGCCCGCGGGGATGCCGCCGTCGGGGTCGCCTTCCTCGGGGTCGTAGATGTAGCCGCAGGACTCGCAGATCCAGCGCTGTAGGGTCTCGGTGGGCGCGCTCATGCGCGCTGCGTGTCGGTTGACTGGCTCATACGCCAAAGAGTACCGACAAGGTAGGGTCAGGCGATGCGCGCGAGCGAGCGGGACGAGCGCCCGGGGCCCGGTGAGGAGCTCAACCCGGGGGCCCCTGTGGAGGCGCGCCAGGCGGCCACCGTCATTCTTCTGCGCGGCGGCGCGGAGGAGCTCGAGGTGCTTCTCGTCCAGCGCAATCCGAAGGCCCGTTTCATGGGCGGCGCGTGGGTGTTTCCCGGCGGCGCCGTCGACGCCGGCGAGGGCGACGGCGACGAGGCGCATCGTACGGCGGCGGTGCGCGAGCTGAGCGAGGAGGCGGCGATCACGCTGCTCGATGCGGGCGAGCTGGTGAAGTTCTCGCGCTGGATCACGCCGGCCCAGGTGCAGATCCGCTTCGACACACATTTCTTCCTCGCTCGCCTGCCCGACGGGCAGTCGCCGCGCATCGACGGCGAGGAGTGCGTCGATCTCGGCTGGTTCACCCCACAGGCCGCCCTGCTCGCGTACCGCTCCGAGGAGATCGTGCTGGTCTTCCCGACTATCAAGCACCTCGAACAGCTGAGCGAGTTCGCCTCCGTCGAGGAGCTGTTCGCGTACGCGCGTGGGCGCGAGGTCGTGGCCGTGCAGCCCCGCGTCGTGCTGGAGGGGGAGGTCGCGCGCATCGTGCTGCCGGGCGAGGTCGGGTATTGAGCGCGGCGCGGGCGGCGCCTCAGCCCTGCTGCTGCGCGGCGATCACGTGTGTGACGGCGTTGATCAGCGCGAGGTGCGTGAAGGCCTGCGGGTAGTTGCCGAGGTGGCGTCCGGAGGATGCCTCGAGCTCCTCGGCGTAGAGCTCGAGCGGCGATGAGTAGGACAGCAGGCGCTCGCACAGGTGCTCGGCCTCGCGATGCGCGCCGATCTCCGACAGCGCGGAGACGAGCCAGAACGAGCAGATCAGGAACGTGCCCTCCTCGCCGTGCAGGCCGTCGTCGGTCGCCTCGGTGCGGTAGCGCAGCACGAGGCCGCCCTCCGTCAGCTCCTCGCGGATCGCCATCACGGTGGCGCGCACGCGTTCGTCCTCGGGGGGGAGGAAGCGCACGAGCGGCACCAGCAGGTTGGAGGCGTCGAGCGCGTCGGTGTCGTAGTGCTGGCGAAAGACGCCGCGCTCGTCCACTCCGCGGGTGAGGATGTCCTCGCGGATCTCTGCGGCGAGCGCCTGCCACTCTTCGGCCTCGTCGGAGCTGCCGCGGCGTTCTGCCAGGCGCGCGCCGCGGTCCATCGCGACCCAGCACATCAGCTTCGAGGAGACGTAGTGGCGGGGCTCGCCGCGTGTCTCCCAGATGCCCTGGTCGCGCTCCTGCCACACTTCCGCGGCGCAGCGCACCTGCGCGGTGAGCACGGGCCAGAGGCGCTCGGGGACGTGATCGCGCTTCTTGGAGTGCAGGTAGACGGAGTCGAGAACCGCTCCGAAGACGTCGTTCTGGCGCTGGTGGTAGGCGTCGTTGCCGATCCGCACCGGGCGCGCGCCCTCGTAGCCCTTGAGATGGTCGAGGGTCGACTCGACGAGGTCCTTCTCGCCGGTGATCCCGTACATGATCTGCAGCGAGCCGTCCTCGTTGCGCTCCATGTCGGCGACGTACTGGATGAAGTCGTCGGCCTCCCAGTTGAGGCCGAGCGCGTGCAGCGCCCACAGCGTGAAGGACGCGTCGCGCATCCAGCAGTAGCGGTAGTCCCAGTTGCGTTCCCCGCCCGGTGTCTCCGGAAGCGACGTCGTCGGAGCGGCCACGAGCGCGCCGCTCGGCATGAACGTGAGCCCCTTCAGCACGAGCGCCGAGCGCTGCAGGTGAAAGCGCCAGGGGTGATCGGGGTAGGTGCCTTCGGCCAGCCACGTGCGCCAGAAGTGACTCGTACGTTCGATGTGCCCCTCGGCTTCCTCGACCGTGTGCGGGCCGCCGCGCGCCTCCGTCCAGGACAGCGCGCAGAAGCGCTTCTCGCCCTCGCCCATCGTGTGCCGTCCGTGAGCGCGGTTGCCCTCGATGCCCACGCGGATGTCGCTGAAGAGCCTAAACGCGGTGACCTCATCGGTGGCGTCCAGCATGCAGGTGCCCTCCTCCCCGCTCTGCACCACGCTCCAGCTCGCGGCGGTAGCGCCATAGTCGAGCATCGGCTCACACACGATCTCGACCTGCACCTCGCCCTGGATGCACTCGATGATCCGCACGAGCAGGTGGTCGGCGTCGTAGTCGGTGGGTGGCCTCGTGTGGCTCGAGCCATGCCGGTTGTCGTGCCACGGTCCGATCGTCAGGCCGTCGATCACGCGCAGCCAGCCCTGCGGGGTCATCCAGGTGGTCTCGATCAGGTTGGTGCCGGGTATGTAGCGCCGGCCGGCCGGGACGTAGATCCCGTAGGGGCCGACGCGCCAGCTGCCCGCGCCGCGGTCGAGCAACGCTCCGAACACCGACGGCGAGTCGAAGTGCGGTAGGCACATCCACTCGATCGAGCCATCCGAGGCGAGCAGCGCTCCGGTGTGGCAGTCCGACAGGAAGCCGTAGTCGGCGATCGGCGGGAACGGCGAGTCGAGCGAGGTCGCCTGCGAGCCGCCCGCCGCGGGCATCGAGCTGTCGGAGCTGGGCATCCGGGCGATCGGCTTGGAGGCGGCGAGGGCGTTGCTCCCCGTGGGCGCGCGGCGGGCTCTCACCATTCCCTCCGCTCGAACGTGGGGCGCTCCACCCCGCTCGGCAGGATCTGCTCTTCCTCGAGCTTGTCGAGGTGGGCGGCGAGCGTCGCGGTGGCGAGCGGCCGCAGCTCCGCGGGCACCTCCGGCCAGACGGCGTCGAGCAGCTGTTGGACGCTGCGAAGCCCTTCGCCGAGGGCGACGATCAGGCCGTTTTCGCGATCGATGCGGTGCGCGAGGTACTCGTCGAGCTTGGCGTGGGCGTCCCACACCGGAGGCCCGTGCCCGGGACACAGGACGTTGAAGTCATCGCGCATGCGCAGGCGCGTCAGCGCCAGCAAATATCCGGTCATCGCACCTTTGTAGGGACTGATGAAGACGCTGCCGTTGCCGAGCACGGCGTCGCCGGTGAAGCAGGCCCCCTCGGCGATCAGCGCGTAGTGATCGGCGGCGTGACCCGGTGTGGCGACGGCGTCGAAGGGGCCGAAGCGGGTGCCCTCGCCCAGCTGCACGTCGACCGCGCCGCGCCGCGCCGCGAGTGGCGCTGGGTACTCTGCGCGCAGCGCGGCGGCGGCTTCGGAGTGGTCGTGGTGGTCATGTGTCAGGACGACGCCGCCGAGGCCGCCGCGAGCGTCGATCGCCGCGAACAGACGAGCGAGGTGCTCGTCGATCAGCGGCCCCGGATCGACGACCCACGTCGGGTCGCGCCCGACCACCCAGGTGTTCGTGCCCGACAGCGTCAGCGGGCCCGGGTTGGGTGCGCGCACGAGCAGCACGTCGTAGTTGGCGAGCAGGTCCGCGCGCGAGCCGGCCTCGGAGTCACTGCCGTTCTCCGCGGGGGAATCGAGCGGGTGCGGCGATCTCATGAGCGCGACGTTAGCTGACGGCGAGGCGTCGATGGGTCACTCGGCGGCTAGCCGGCGCGGCCCGAGGAGCGCCCGCGGCGCGAGGAGCCCCCGCGCGAGGAGCCCCCATGAGAGGAGCCCCCATGAGAGGAGCCCCCGTGCGAGGATCCCCCGGCACCGGAGGACCGGCCGTTGGTCGAGCTCGAGCGCCGCTGTCCGCTGCGCGGGCGCCCGCCGCGAGGACTGGGACGCGAATGCTGCGGGCTGGGGGAGCGAGCTGGGCCGGCGCTCATGCCCGCGAGCGCGAGCTCGCGGTCGAGCCCGAGCTGGCCCACCATCCCGGCCAGCTCCCGCGCCTGATCGTGCGCCACGAGGGTGACCCCGACGCCGCTGGCGCCGGCCCGCGCGGTCCTGCCGATCCTGTGGACGTAGTCCTCGCGCGTGGCGGGGATGTCGTAGTTGATCACGTGCGTGATGCCGGCCACGTCGATTCCGCGGGCGGCGACGTCGGTGGCGACGAGTGTGTCGACGACTCCGGCCTCGAAGTTCGCGAGCGCCCGCTCGCGCTGGCCCTGGGACTTGTCGCCGTGCATCGCAACGGCGTCGACGCGGCTGGAGGCGAGCTTCTTGACGAGCCGATCGGCGCCGCGCTTGGTGCGCACGAACACGAGCGTGAGCCCGCGCTCGGGCTCGCTCAGCTCGCTGACCAGGCGCGCGACCTTGCCGTCGTGGCTGACCATCACGAAGCGATGCGCCACGTCGGCTTTCTGCGCGGCGGGGTGTGCGTGCTCGTGGCGGCGCGGATTGGTCGTGTAGGCCTTCGCGATCCGTCCGACCTCGCCCTCGAGCGTGGCCGAGAAGAGCAGCGTCTGACGCTTTGGCGCGGTCATCTTGACGATCCGATCGACGACCGGGCGGAAGCCCATGTCGAGCATCCGGTCGGCCTCGTCGAGCACCAGGATGCGGATGCGCGCGAGCGAGACGTCGCGGCGGTCGATCAGGTCGAGCAGGCGACCGGGGGTCGCCACGAGAATGTGGGCGCGGGCAGCCAGGCGGGCCTGCTTGACGATGCCGGCGCCGCCGTAGACGGCGGCGATCGAGAGCGCGCGGGCGTGGGCGAGCGGGCGCAGGTCGTCGACGATCTGCAGCGCCAGCTCGCGCGTCGGCGCGAGGATCAGCGCGGAGGGCCGCGCGTCGGAGTCCTTCAAGAGCTCCACGAGCGGAACTCCGAAGGCGAGCGTCTTGCCCGAGCCGGTCGGCGACTGCGCGAGCACGTCGTGCCCTGCGAGCACGTCCGGGAGGACCAGCTTCTGGACTGCGAACGGCTTGAGGATCCCGCGCGTGGCGAGCTCGTTCACGACGACCTCGGACACGCCGAGGTCGGCGAAAGTTTCATGCTGCATGTTGTTGATGCTCCTTCTGGCGGCCCTGTGGCCGCCGCTGCGAATGGAGATTCGACTGACCCCATCCGCGCCATCGAGCGCCAACAAAGACCAAGAACCTCACGGGCGACTGCGCCGCCCATCGGCTCACCGTAGCAGCCTTTCCGCTGCAAACCGCGGGGTATCGTGCAGAACATGGGCCGAAGCAGCAAGCCCGAGTAGGTCGATGGCCAAGCGTCACAAGGACGCAGGGAGCGCGGCGTACCGATCGGGCGATCGACGGGATCGCCGATCGGCCACCACGCGAGCGACCGAGGACGCCGTGAGGCGCCGGCCATCGACCTACTCGAGGCTGGCCATCACGTGCTTGACCACTGTGTAGTCCTCCAGCGAGTAGACGCTCAGATCCTTGCCGTAGCCGGACTCCTTGAATCCGCCGTGGGGCATCTCGGAGACGAGCGGGATGTGGTCGTTGATCCACACGCAGCCGAAGCGCAGCGCCTTGGCCACCCGCAGCGCGCGGCCGACATCGCGCGTCCACACCGATGAGGCAAGCCCGTACTGGGTGGCGTTGGCCCACGCGATCGCCTGTTCCTCGTCGCTGAAGCGCTGCACGGTGACGACCGGGCCGAAGATCTCGCGCTGGATCATCTCGTCGTCCTGTTCGAGGCCCGCGACGACGGCCGGCTCGAGGAAAAAGCCGGGGCGGTCCGGCTCCGATCCGCCGGTGACGACCTCCGCGCGCGCGGGCCGGCGCTCCAGGAACCCCTCGATGCGCTCGCGCTGGCGGGCGGAGTTGACCGGTCCCAGTGTCGTCTCGGCCGCGAGCGTGTCGCCGATCACTAGCCCCTGGGCCTGCGCGGCGAGGCCGGAGACGACGTCGTCGTAGACCTTCTCGCCCGCGAGCACGCGGGTGGCGGCCGTGCAGTCCTGCCCGGCGTTGTAGTAGCCCGTGCCCGCGATCGTCTCCAGGGCGCTCTCGAGGCTGACGTCGTCGAAGACGACCACCGGCGCCTTGCCCCCGAGCTCGAGGTGCACGCGCTTGAGCGTGTCGGCGGCGGTGCGCGCGATGTGCTTGCCGGTCTCGACCGACCCGGTCAGCCCGACCATGTCGACATCGGGATGGCCGATCAAGGCCTCCCCGGTCGGATTGCCCGGCCCGGTGACGACGTTCAGGACGCCCTTCGGCAGGATCTCAGCGGTCAGCTCGGCGAGTCGCAGCGTCGTCATCGGCGTCGTCTCGGCGGGCTTCAGCACGACCGTGTTGCCGGCCGCGATCGCCGGGGCGAATTTCCAGATCGCCATCATCAGTGGGTAGTTCCACGGCGTCACCTGCCCGATCACGCCGATCGCCTCGCGCCGCGTGAAGGAGGTGTAGCCCGTCATGTACTCGCCCGCCGCGCGGCCCTCCAGGCAGCGCGCGGCGCCGGCGAAGAAGCGCAGGTTGTCGGCCATCACGGGGATCTCATCGGCGGTCACCGCTTCGATCGGCTTGCCGGCGTTGAGCGCCTCCAGACGCGCGATCTCCGAGCCGTGCTCCTCGATCACGTCGGCGATCGCGAGCAGGGCCTGCGCGCGTTCGGCGGGGGTGGTCGTGGACCAGCCCGCGAAGGCGCGACGAGCGGCGGCGACGGCGCGGTCCACGTCCGCCGCGCTCGAGCGCGGCGCGCGCGCGAGCTCCTCGCCCGTGGCCGGGTTGAGCACCGGTTCGCTCTCGCCGTCGTGGGCTACGGACTCGCCGTCGATGAAGTTGCGGAGTGTCTCTGCGGTCCTCGCCATCGTGTGCTCCTCCTAGCGGGTCGATCGAGGTTCGGGAATCCTGCGCGCGCTTCTCACAGCGCGCCCGCGGGCAGGCCGAGCGCCTCCGCCACGGCCGGGTGCATGATCTCGCCGTCCTGCACGTTGAGCCCCATGCGCAGGCCCTCGTTGCTCTCCAGCGCGCCGTCGATGCCCTTCTCGGCCAGCTCGATGACGTACGGCAGGGTGGCGTTCGTGAGCGCGTAGGTCGAGGTGATCGGCACCGCTCCCGGCATGTTCGTGACGCAGTAATGCGTGATGCCGTCGACGTCGTAGGTGGGGTCCGAGTGTGTCGTCGGGCGCGAGGTCTCAAAGCAGCCACCCTGGTCGATCGAAACGTCCACGAGCACGGCGTGCGGCTTCATCAGCTTGAGCTGCTCGCGCGTCACGACGCGTGGGGCGCGCCCGCCGGGCAGCAGCACGGCGCCGATCACGAGGTCCGCCAGCGGCAGCATCTCCTCGATTGCGAGGGTCGAGGAGTAGACCGTCGAGGCGCGTCCGGCGAAGGCGACATCGAGATCGCGCAGTCGATCGATAGAGCGGTCGAACACGAACACGTCGGCCTGCATCCCGATCGCGATGAAGGCCGCGTTCATGCCGACGACGCCGCCCCCTATCACGAGCACGGTCGCAGCCGCCACGCCGGGTACGCCGCCGAGCAGGATGCCGCGGCCGCCGAGCGGCTTCTCGAGCATGAAGGCCCCGGCCTGCGTCGCGATCTTGCCGGCGACCTCGCTCATCGGCGCGAGCAGCGGCAGGTGGCCGTCCCCGTCGATGACCGTCTCGTAGGCGATGCAACGCGCCCCCGAGGCCATCAGGCCGTGTGCGAGCTCGGGCTCGGCGGCCAGGTGCAGGTAGGTGAACAGCGTCTGGCCCTCGCGCAGCAGGCGGACCTCCTCGGCCTGCGGCTCCTTGACCTTGAGCACCAGCTCCGCCTCAGCGAAGACGGCCTCGGCGTCGGGCACGATTCGCGCGCCCTGCGCGCGGAACTGCTCGTCGCTCATCGCGCTGCCCTCGCCACCGGCGGACTGGATCAGCACCTCGTGCCCGTAGGAGCGCAGCTCGCGCACGCCGGCGGGCGTGATCGCGATGCGGTACTCGTCGGACTTGATCTCACTGGGAACGCCGATCTTCATCTGCGCGGGGCTCCTTCCGGGGACGCGGGGGCAGGACTGTCACGACGTTCGGACATCGAGCCTAGAGCGGCCGGGCGGATCATCGTGCGAGCTCGCGTCCGCGCAGCGCCAGCCAGAACTCGATCCGGTCGCGGGCATTCGAGAAGTCACGTCCGGTCAGCTGCTCGATGCGGCGGATGCGGTAGCGCAGCGTGTGGCGGTGGCAGTAGAGCGCACCGGCGGCCTTCTCCCAATGGCCGTTGTGCTCGATGAACACGTCGAGTGAGCGCACGAGCTCGTCGCCGTACTCGCCCTCGCCCTCTTCGATTGGCCCGAGCACGCTGCGGCAATAGGAGAACAGCGCCTCGTCGTCCTGCAGCGAAAGCAGCAGCTGGAAGGCGCCGAGATCCTCGTAGGTGGCGACGTCGGGAGCGTCGCCGTTGCGCAGGCGCACGGCCTCCAGGGCGCAGCGAGCCTCGTGGAAGGCCATCCTCAGCGCGTGCGTGGCCGCGGTGCGGCTCGCGGCGGCCTGCACGTCGCCGAAGCGCGCGCTGAGATCGGCGCGGATCTTGCGCGCGAGCGCGGCCGGCTCGGAGCCGCCCGCTCCCCGGGGGTCGACGACGGCGCAGACGAGGCCGGCGCGGATCGCGACGAGGCTCGGTATCCGCCTGCGCTCGAGCAGGCGCTCGACGATCGTCGCCGCGGCACTCGGATCCGGCGCTCGGAAGGCGAGCACCGCGACCTGCTCGCCGATCCCGAAGGGACGCAGCCGGGCCTGCAGGTCCTCGGGGTAGAGGTGGCCCGTGAGGGCCTCCGCGAGCACGTCGCCGACGACGTTGCGCTGGAGCAGTTCGTAGCGTTCGTCGAGCAGCTGCGCGAACGCCCGCTCGGTGATCGCGATGAAGGGCAGCTCATAGGGCACCTCGAACAGCGGGAAGGAGCGCTTCTGCGCCGCGGCGAGCAGCGCCGCCGGGATGCGGCGGTGAGCGAAGCCCGTGCCGAAGCCGAGGCCCGCGATGTCGTGATCGGCGAGGCGCGCGACGAACTCCCGCTGCAGCTTCGGTCCGCTGAGCTGGAGCCCCGTCGTCAGCAGCAGCTCGCCGCCTTTCAGCCACGGCGTCGGGTCGGCGAGCTCGGTGCTGTGCACGAAGCGCACGTGCGCCTGCGCCTCGGCCGCTCCGCTGACGAGCGTCAGGCCCAGCTCGCCGATCAGGCTCTCGACAGTGAGCTCCATCGCTCCATCCGCTCGGAAGCCTCGCTCAGCACCGGGCGCAGGATCGCCTCGATCTCCATGAACTGCTCCTCGCCGGCGATCAGCGGGGGCGAGAGCTGAATGATCGGGTCGCCGCGGTCATCGGTGCGACAGATCAGTCCCCGCCGGTAGAGCTCGCCGGAGAGGAAGCCACGCAGCAGCTCCTCGGACTCCTCGCCGTCAAAGGTCTCCTTGGTGTATTTGTCCTTGACGAGCTCGATCGCGTGGAAGTAGCCGGCGCCGCGCACGTCGCCGACGATCGGCAGGTCGCGCAGAGACTCGAGCACCTCGCGGAAGCGCCCCTCGTTCTCGCGCACGTGCCCACACAGATCCTCGCGCTCGATCACGTCGATGTTGGCGAGCCCGACCGCGCACGAGATCGGATGCCCGCCGAACGTGAAGCCGTGGTTGAAGATCGCCTTGCCGTGCAGGAACGGCTCGGCGATGTGGTCGGCGGTGATCACCGCGCCGAGCGGCGCGTAGGCCGAGCTGATGCCCTTCGCCGTCGTGATCATGTCGGGCGCGTAGCCGTAGCGTTCGCAGCCGAACCAGTGCCCGAGGCGCCCCCACGAGCAGATCACCTCGTCGGAGATCAGCAGCACGCCATGGCGGTCGCAGATCTCGCGTACGCGCTGGAAGTAGCCATCCTGCGGAACGAAGCAGCCACCGCCGTTCTGGACCGGCTCGAGGATCACGGCAGCGACCGTCTCGGGGCCCGCGAATTCGATCGCCTCCTCGATCGCGTCGGCCCCCCACAGCTCGTCGCGGTCTTCGGCCCAGCGGTAGGAGTTGGTGTTGGGGACGTGGATCCCGCCCGGGGTGAGCGGCTCGAACGGCTGGCGCAGCGGCGTCAGGCCGGTGGCGGTGAGCGCGCCCATCGTGACGCCGTGATACGCGAGCTGGCGCGCCACGAGCTTGTGCCGCAGCGGCTCGCCGTTGGCGTGGTGGTAGGCCTTCGCGAGCTTCCACGCGGACTCGACCGACTCCGAGCCACCGGAGGTGAAGAAGACGCGGTTGAGCTCGCCGGGCGCCAGCGCAGCCACGCGCGTGGCGAGCTCGATCGAGCGGGGATGCGCGTAGCTCCAGTTCGTGTAGAAGCCGAGCTCGGCCGCCTGCGCAGCGGCGGCTTCGCCGAGCTCGCTGCGACCGTGGCCGACGTTGACGCAGTAGAGCGCCGAGAGCCCGTCGAGGTAGCGCTTGCCGTGCTCGTCGTAGACGTAGCAGCCGTCGCCGCGAACGATTATGGGGACGTCCGCATCGGAGTAGGACCCCATTCGCGTGAAGTGCATCCACAGGTGCCGCTTGGCCTGCTCTTGGAGATCACCGCTCATGGAAAACACGCTTCCTCAGGTAGCCAACTAGACAGTGCGGACAACGATATCCACGGCGCATGCGCCGCGCAAGGCTGCGCCTTGTTCAAGAGCTCGATTAGTGCTTGTACGAAACGGACAGTTGCGCGCGGGCGTTTTGGGACACTTGCACCTTGCGCAGCGGCAGGGCGGGCGCGTTAATGCGCGAATACCCCACACGTGACTTCTGCCACCACTGAGGAGAGGAACCGAGAGCATGGCCACTGAGGCATCCATTCCCGTTCCCCGCGCCCCCGGCGTGATGGACAAGGGGCTGAAGAAAAACGCGATCGGATACATCTCCAACGTCGTCATCGGCGTGGCCTCGGTCGCCCCGGCGTACTCGCTGGCGGCGACGCTCGGCTTCATCGTGGCGGACCCGGGCGTGGCCTCGCACGGGCCCGGCGTCCTGCTCGCCTGCTTCATCCCGATGCTGCTCGTCTCGGTCGGCTACAAATACCTCAACCGCGCCGATCCCGACGCGGGCACGAGCTTCGCGTGGACGACGCGGGCGTTCGGCCCGGCCACGGGATGGCTGAACGGCTGGGCGATCTTCCTCGCCGACGTGCTCGTGATGGCCTCGCTCGGGTACATCGCCGCGACGTATACGTTCAAGCTGTTCGGCTGGAGCTGGGCGGAAACGCACGCTGGTGCGGGGCTGGTCGGGTGCGTGCTGTGGATCCTCTTGATGACGTGGATCTGCCACCGCGGGATCGAGCTCTCCGCCCGCCTGCAGCAGGTGCTGCTCACGTTCGAGGTCGTGATGCTCCTGATCTTCGCGATCGTGGCTCTGGTGGCGGTCTACACCGGTCATCCCGCCCACGCGGTCGAACCGCGAGCCTCCTGGTTCAACCCGTTCGAAATGAAGTTCCACGACCTCGTCGTGGCGATGCTGCTGGGCATCTTCATCTACTGGGGGTGGGACTCCGGCGTGTCGGTCAACGAGGAGTCCGAGGACTCCAGCGAGGGGCCCGGACGCGCGGCCGTCGTCTCGACGGTGTTGCTCGTCTCCCTGTACATGGTCGTCTCGGCCGGCGCTCAGGCCTACCACGGACCCGGGTTCATCGCCAACGAAGAAAACGCCGGCGACGTGCTGAACGCGCTCGGCAAGGGCGTGCTCGGCTCGGTCGGGGTGAAGTTCCTGATCGTCGCCGTTCTTACGTCGGCCGCGGCATCGACGCAGACGACGATCCTTCCCACCGCCCGCACGACGCTGTCGATGGCCCACTGGGGTGCGATCCCGAAGCTGTTCGGCAAGGTGCACCCGCGGTTCCTGACGCCGACGGCGTCGACCTGGGGCTTCGGGCTGATCTCGATCGTGGTCGCGGTCCCGCTGATCCTGATCTCGGAAACCGTGCTCGAACTCGCCGTCGTGGCGCTCGGCGTGCCGGTGTGCTTCTACTACGGCACCGCCGGCTTCGCCTGCGTCTGGTACTACCGCCGCGAACTGTTCACGAGCGCGCGCAGGTTCCTGCTCGTCGGGCTCGCCCCGCTGATCGGCGGCGTGATCTTCTACGGGATCGGCGGCTACGCGATCTACTACTACGGAAAAGCCGCCAACTCGGAAGGCAAAATCTACCTCGGCCTGACCCTGCCGATCTGGTTCGGAGTCATCGGCATGCTCCTCGGCGGCGTCGTGATGGTGATCTCGCGGTTCTACTACCGCCCGTTCTTCGCGCGCCGCACCGAAACCGCCCCGCTCGGCCTTCTCGATGTGCCCGTCGAGCGCGCCCCCGCGCACCTGTTCGGCCCGCAGCACGAGCCCGCCCACCTGGGCGTCCCGCATCACCATCCGCCCGCCGACCCGGGATCGGGCCCACCGCCCCCGCCGCCTGCGCCGCCTCCGGCGCCTCCGGCTTGAGCTAGCCGACGGGCAGCTCGAGCTGCCCGTGGGGGGCGCCGAGCTCGCGTAGCAACTCGAGGAACGGTGCCGGCGGAAAGGCCTCCGGCCCGAGCACGCCGGCACCCTTCCAGTCGCCGCGGTCGAGCAGCTCGAGCGCGATCAGGGGATTGATCGCGGTCTGCCAGACGACCGCCTGGCTGGCGTACTCGCGCATCGTCGTCTCGTTGTCGACCACGTGGTAGAGGTAGCTCGAGCGCGGCTCGCCGTCATTGCCGGTGCCCTGCACCCACGTGCCGGCGCAGGTGCGCCCGCTCATGCGCTCGCCCAGCGTCGCGGGGTCGGGCAGCGTCGCCGCGATCACGTCGCGGGGCGCGACGAGCGTCCCGCGCACGGAAATGGGCTCTGCCGAGTCGAGACCGAGCTTGTGCAGCGTGGAGAGCACGTCGATGAACTCCTGTCCGAGCCCGTACTTGAAGGTCACCCGCTCGCACTCCACCCAGCGGGGAATCAGCACGACCTCCTCGTGCTCGACGTTGACGCATTCGACCGTGCCGATGCCCTCGGGGAAGTCGAACATCTCGGGCTCGGAGAAGGGGGCCGTGGTGTAGAAGCCGCGTCCGCGCTCCCAGATCAAGGGCGGGTTCAAGCACTCCTCGATCGTCGTCCAGATCGAGAAGGTGGGAGCGAAGTCGTAGCCTTCGACGACGAGGTTGGCGCCGTCGCGGACGCCGATCTCCTCGATGCTCGCGAACAGCTCATCGGCGGCGTAGCGGGCGAACACGTCCGAGAGCCCAGGCTCGACGCCGATGCCGACGAGCGCGAGCAGCCCCGCGCCCTCCCACTGCTCGTGCTGGGCGAGCTGAAAGTCGCCGAGCATCTCCCCGGGGAGTTCATACGGACGCTCACGGTGGGGGCGGGATAGCGTCATCGCCATGTCGAGATACGTGACGCCGGCCTCGAACGCGGCGCCGAAGATCGGCTCGTTGAAGCGCGGGTCGCAGGCGTTCAACACGGCGTCCGGGCGCACCCGCGCGATCAGCTCGACCAGCTCGGCGCGACTGGAGGCGTCGACGCGCTCGGCGCCGAAGCGATCGGGCTCGGCCAACCGCTGCACGGCGGCCTGCGCGCGCTCGAGCGCGACGTCTGCCAGCACGACGTGCTCGAAGCGGCTGCGCCGTTGAGCGGTCGCGGCGAACGCCGCACCCACACCACCCGCTCCGACGACGAGGACCCGCATCACGGCGCAGTGTGACGCAAACCCCGGGCCGGGGAGGGCCAGTCGTGGACGGGGCGATGCGCCGCCTCCTCCCAGGCCTCACGTATGCTGCGCCGATCCTCGCGGCCTCGAACACCTGCCGAGCATGAGCACGGGCCTGCCGAGTCCGCCCCAGACACCGCCGGGATCGCCGCGGTCGGCGAGCGATGGCGATCGCGCCGACACCGCGGCGAGCGGACCGTCGCGCGGAGCCCAGGCGCCCGGCGCGCAGCGCTGGGCGCCCTCGCCGCGCCTGCCCGCCCGCGAGCTCGCGCTCGTCCTCGCCGCCGGCGTGCTGCTGGCGCTGCTGACGACCTGGCCGCTCGTGGCGCACATGTCGAGTCGCATCGCCCCGGACCTCGGCGATCCGGTGCGCACCGCCTGGGAGGTCGCGTGGGTCGGGCACGCAATGCTGTCACAGCCGCTGCACCTGTTCGACGCCAACACCTTCTACCCGCACCCGCTCAGCCTCGCCTTCTCGGACTCACTGCTCGGATACGGGCCGGCGGCGTTCTTCGGCTCGGGCACGATCGCCGCGCTCGTCCGCTACAACCTGCTGTTCCTGTTCGCCTGGTCGCTGTGCTTCGTCGGCGCCTACCTGCTGGCACGCGAGCTCGGGCTCGGTCGCCTCGGCGGGGCGGCGGCCGGCATCGCCTTCGCGTACGCGCCCTACCGCGTGACCGAGGCCGGTCACCTTCACGTGATCTCCTCCGGCGGTCTGCCGCTGGCCCTGTTCCTGCTGCTGCGCGGCTACCGGCGCTCCTCGCGATCGCTCGTGCTCGCCGGCTGGCTCGTCTCGGCCTGGCAGGTGAGCCTCGGTTTCACGCTCGGATTGCAGTACTGCTACCTGCTCGCCGTCCTCGCCCTGCTCGTGCTCGTCCAGTGGTGGCGCGGACGCCTGCGCCCGGGCCCGGGATGGCGGGCGGAGCCAGCGGCGCCGGCTGCGGCGGCGGGCGCAGCTCGGGCGCAAGCGCGCATCCTCGCCGCCGTGCGCTCACGCGGCGCGCTGCTGCCCGCGCGACTGCTCATCGTCACGGTGATCGGGGTGGCGGCACTCGGCGCTGTCGCGATCTACCAGGCGCGGCCCTACCTGCAGGTCTCCAACGAGTACCCGACCGCCAAGCGCACGATCAAGGAAGTCGAGAACTACTCCTCCGGGCCCGCCGCGCTGCTGTCCGCCTCCACCGAGAACCGCGTCTGGGGTGCCGCCACGGCGGGGGTGCGCGCGAAAGTCCACTCCAAGAACGAGGACGTGTTCTTCCCCGGCGGTCTGATCCTGGCGCTATCCCTGCTCGGACTGGCGGGCGTCGGCGGCGCCCTCTACACGCGCAACCTGCGCCTCGGCCTGGTGCTCGGGGCGCTCACCTGCTCGGTTCTGGCGATGGGCCTCGGCCTGACGGGCGCCGGCTACCCCTACCGATTGCTCTACGACCATGCCCCCGGCTGGAACGGGGTGCGCGTGCCCGGTCGGGTGTTCACGCTCGGGACGCTGTTCTACGCCCTGCTCGCGGGCGCCGGCGCCCAGGCCGTCGTGCGCCTGCTCGGTCCGCTCGCGCGGCGGCATTCACTGCCCGCTGCGCCGGCCCTCGTCGGCGTCCTCGCCTTGATCGGGCTGCTCGGCGAAGGCGCCGGGCATCTCGGCCATCCCGTCGTGCCGCAGCCGCAGAAGGCGGAGGTCGGGCTCCCGGGCCCGCTCCTGGACCTGCCCACCGACGGCGCGGCCGACCGCGTGTGGCAGTACTTCTCGACGAACGGCTTCTACAAGATCCCTATCGGCAACAGCACGTTCGACATTCCCGCGGTCGATGACCTGCGAGGCGGGATGAGCGGCTTTCCCGACCGCGCGAGCATCGAGAAGCTGCGCTACTACGGCATCCGCACGGTCGTCCTGCACCTCACGATGCCGGCGCTCCCGGGCATCCACGGGTACGCGATCGCGGAGCCGCCGAACCCGGCCGCCGCCGCCGCCAAACCGGTCGCGGGGCTAGGCGTCGTGCGCCGCAAGGTCGGCTCGCTGGTGATCTACGAAATCGGCCCCGGCCCCAGCGCCCTGCACGGAACCGACTGATGGCTCGCCGCAGAACGCTGCTGGCGCTCGCGCTCGTGGGCGTGGCCTACGCCACGATGATCCAGAGCTTCTCCTGGAACCAGACCTCCCACTACGACCTGATCCGCTCGCTCAACGACGGCGGCACGACGATCGACGCGACCCAGCAGAACACGGGCGACAAGGTCTTCTACAAGGGCCACTACTACTCGGCCCGCGCGCCCGGCCTGGCGCTGTTCGCGTTGCCCTTCTACGACACGCTGAACGCCCTCCAGGCCGAATCGTGGGCGCAGGAATCCGAAGCCCAGCGCGGCAGCGACGAGATGATCTACCTCATCGGCCTGTGGGCCAACGTGCTCCCGGGCCTTCTGTTGCTGGCGCTCGTCTGGCGCGTGGCCGAGCGCTTCGAGCCCGGTTATGGCGTCGCGGCGGCGGTCGTGCTCGGGCTCGGCACGATGGTGCTGCCGCTCTCCACCCTGCTGTTCTCGCACATCTTCGCGGCGTTCCTCGGCTTTGGCGCCTTCGCGCTGATGCTGCGCGAGCGCGACGGTCCGTCCAGCGCGCTGCTGCTCGGCCTCGCCGGCCTGGCGATGGGCTATGCCGTGGCCTCGGAGTACCCGCTGTTCTTCGTCGCCGTCGTGCTCGGGCTCTACCTGCTCTCGCGGCGCGACGCGCTCACGCCGCTGGGTGTGCTGCGCCGTGCCGGCGCATACATCGCGGGCGGTCTCGTCGGGATCCTGCCGCTGCTGTTCTACAACCACTACGCGTTTCACTCCTGGACGCACCTGGCCTACTCCGACGTCCCGCGCCAGCAGAAAGGGTTCTTCGGGATCGGGTTGCCCAGCCTGAAGGTGCTGGGCACCCTGCTGTTCGACTCGCGGGGGCTGTTGACGATCTCGCCGGTGCTGGCGATGGGCGCCGTCGGAACGGTGCTGCTCTACCGACGCGGCAGGCGCGCGGAGGCGCTCACGATCACCGGCGTGTGCCTCTGCTACCTGCTCTACAACTCCGGCTACTACCTGCCCTTCGGCGGCGGCTTCATGGGGCCGCGCTTCCTGACGACGATGCTGCCGTTCCTGGCGTGCCCGCTCGCGATCGCGCTGAAGCGCTACCCCGGGCCGACGATCGCGCTGGCGGCGATCTCGATCGCGACGACTGTGATCGCGACTATCACCCACCCGCTCGTCGGCTACGAGAACGAGACCGTGATCTGGACGCGGCTGCTCGGCAACGGCTCCTTCCAGCCGACGATCGCCTCGGCCTTCGGCCTCGGCCGCAGCTGGGGCGGCATCTGGCCGTTCTTCCTCGCCGCCGGCGGCGCGCTGTGGCTGGCGGTGTGGGCGACGCCGCGCCTGCGCCTGCCGGGCCGCGCGCTGGGCGCCGGGCTGGCCGTCGCGCTGGCGTGGGCGCTGTTCGCCGCGCTCGCCCCCACGCTGCTGGGAATCGACCACCGCGGGCTCGAGAGCATCGTCGGCGCGGGCGACCGCACGGCCCTCAACCTGGCCCTCCACGACGGCAGCCGCTATCCGCTGCGCACGCTCGCGCCGGTCGCGGCCGTCGTCGCGCTGCTCGCGCTCGGCGCCTGCGCCCTGGCGCGCAGCGAGCCTGCGTCTCCGCGCGAGCCTCCCGGCGGGCGCCGCGGCGCCGGCGCCGGCTCACAGCCGGCGCTCAGCGCCTGAGCGGCGTGCTCAGTTCTTCGCGAGCTTGACGTTGCATTTCGCCGCGTGCAGCTGGCGGCAGACGACCTGATAGCCGGCGCGCGGCTGGCCCTTCGCGTTCATCAGCCCGGCGTCAAAGCGCGTCTTGGAGCTGCCGCCGAACCAGTTGTAGATGTAGACGCGCTTGATGCGCGACTGTGAGCGCGCGACGGCGAACACGTATTTGAGCACGCGCGCCGAGCGCTTCAGGCCGGAGCCGTTGCGGTTCGGGTAGGCGCCACCGAATTTCACGAGGCCACCCGTCTCGGTCAGCCACACTTCGCCACCGAGCGCATTGCTGAGCGCTCGCGTGCGCCAGCTCTGCCGACGGTTGACGTCGGAGTAGTTGTGCAGCCCCCAGATCCTCGGCATCGCCGTCTTCAGGTGCCTGACCTCGCGCTTGAACTCCGAGATGTAGCGGAGCGTCGGCGTGATGACGGCGGCGTCGAGCACGTCCAGCCCGATCATCGTGCAGCCCGTGCAGAC
Source organism: Solirubrobacteraceae bacterium (assembly GCA_035551395.1). Taxonomy (GTDB): domain Bacteria; phylum Actinomycetota; class Thermoleophilia; order Solirubrobacterales; family Solirubrobacteraceae; genus Palsa-744. The sequence continues at coordinate 18,061 of DASZNB010000079.1, forward strand.
GCGGGTCAACGCCTGGTAGTAGAGCGCCGCGGTCTTGGCCGACGGGCTCGTGAGGGCGTGCGGGATGTTGCCGCGGTTGGCCTCGTCCCAGGACTGGTACTGCTTGACGTTGGGGAACATGCGGATGAATTTCTGCACGTCGTGCTGGTAGAGCTTCACGCTGGGCAGCCGTGTGGGCGTGTACTCGGAGTGGTAGAAGGCCACGAGCACCTGCTGGTGCTGGGCTTCCGCCGCCTGGATGAAGCGGCGTGCGAGCGACAGCGAGTAGGAGTGGGCGACGGCGTCGTAGGGCGCGATGTAGCGCACGGTTTTCGTGTGCAGCTGGCGCCACAGCGTGCTGGAGAACATCTTCACTGACTGATCGCCGAGGCCGGTCAGGTAGGCGCCGCTGGCGTGCGCGGTGGGCGAGGAGGAGCCCGTGCTGGCAACGGCGGGAGCGCCCGTGAGCGCGCCGGGCAGGGCGAGCGCGCTGGCCGCGAGCGCGGTCGCGAGCAGGCGTGGGGTGATGAAGCGGGGGTTTCTCATTCGCATTGGAACAGGCCTTTGCGCTAGGGGTTGCGCGACGGTTGGCGATTTTATGCGGCGCTTAGCAAGCCCGCGGGAGCGCGCGCCCCTGCCGGCGAGCGGTCAGGCAGCGCCCTCGACACCTTCGTCGCCGGGTCGGGGAAGTCCTTCTGAAGAGATATCAGCATCCAGGCCTGCGCTCGTCTCGCGCAGGGCTGCGTCCGCTGGCGGCCTCGATGCCCGCCGCCTGGAGCATGCGCTAGGTGCTGCCGGCGCCTGGGGCCATGCCGATGGACCTTCAGGTGTCCTCGTTCGTCTGGCATGGGGACCGTATGGGACGCTACCGCAGTGACCTCGTTCCAGACGAGCGCGGCGGTCCTCGGTGGCCTTCTGATCGTGGGCTCGTTGCTTTCAGGGCTGGCGCGACGCAGCATGCTGTCACTCGCGGCGCTGTTCGTGCTCGCCGGCTTCCTGCTCGGCCAGGGAGCCACGGGAGTGCTCAACTACAGGGCGAGCTCGGGCTTCGTGAGCGACCTGGCGACGGTCGCGCTGATCGTGATCCTGTTCCGCGACGGCCTCGAGGTGGACGGCGAGCTGCTGCAGCGCCACTGGCAGCTGCCGCTGCGCAAGCTCGTGATCGCGATGCCCATCACGGCGGTTCTCGTGGCGCTGCTGGCGCACGCGCTGATCGGCCTCGGCTGGACGGAGTCCTTCCTGCTCGGGGCGCTGCTCTCCCCCACCGATCCCGTGCTCTCCTCCGCCGTCGTGACCGACGCCCGCGTGCCGCGCATCATTCGCCACTCGCTCAACCTCGAGTCCGGACTCAACGACGGGCTCGCGCTTCCTGCCGTGCTGGCGTTCGCAGCGGCGCTCGAACCCGGCCGAGGACATTTCGTGTGGTGGCATTTCGTGCTGCAGGACGTCGGCCTCGGGCTCGCCTTCGGGCTCGTCTGCGGCGCGATCGGCTCGCTGCTGATGGCTAGCGACGACGGCCTGCGGGGCCGTCCGATCTCCGCCCACCAGAAGGCCCTCTACGGGCTCGGGCTGGCGTTCGCCACCTACGGGCTGACGACGCTGCCGCCCCATGGCAACGGCTTCATCGCGGTGTTCGTCGCCGCGATCGTCGTCGGCGTCCGCCGTCCCGATCTGCGCGAGCGCTTCGCCGTCCACGCCGAGCAGGTCGTCGAGATCGTCAAGCTCGGCATCTTTGCCGTGTTTGGCTCGCTGCTCACGATCCACGGGCTGTTCGCGGACGGCTGGGGCGCCGTCGCGCTCGTGGCCGGCGTGTTCCTGCTGGCGCGCCCGCTCGCCGTCTGGATCGCGCTGGCGGGCACCCGCCTCGGGATCGCCGAGAAGGCGTTCATGGCCTGGTTCGGCCCCAAGGGCGTCGCCACGATGACCTTCTCACTGTTGATCCTCGCTCGCGGCGTCGAGTCCGGCTCGCGGATATTCAACCTCGCAGCGCTCGCCGTGTTCACCTCGATCCTCGCGCACGGGCTGACGGACACGCCAGGCACGAAGTGGATCGCCGCGCGCGCGGGCGCGAGACCAGACGCGCAAGCGGATGCGGAACAAGGGTCGGTCGCCGACCAGGCCGTCCGCTGACCCGAGCCCGGACGGCCCGGCGCATCAGGTTGCGAAGCGGTACCCCACGCCCGAGTCGGTGACGATGTAACGCGGCGCGGCGCCATCCCCCGGCTCGATCTTCGCGCGCAGGCGCGCGATGTGCGTGCGCAGCGGCTGCATGTCATCGCCGTACTCGGGGCCCCACACCTCGGTCAGCAGCTTGCGGTGGGTCATCAGCCGCCCGCGGTTGCGCACGAGCGTGCGCAGCAGATCGAACTCGATCGGCGTGAGATGCACGGGCTCACCGGCGCGACGGACGATTCGCGACGCCAGGTCGATCTCCAGGCCATCGAGCACCACGCTCGGCTCCTCCTCGATTCCCCCGGCGCGGCGCAGCACGGCGTGCAGCCTGGCGACGAGCTCGCGCGTGCCGAACGGCTTCGTGATGTAGTCGTCGGCACCCGCCTCGAGCGCGCTCACCTTCTGCTCCTCCTCGCCGACGGCCGACAGCACGAGGATCGGCATCTCGCTCCACTCGCGCAGCCGGCGGGTGAGCTCGACGCCGTCGAGGTCCGGCAGGACGAGGTCGATGATCGCGGCTTCCGGAGGCCTCACCGAGGCGAGATCGAGCGCCTCCGCCGCCGTTTCGGCGGGAACCGCCTGAAAGCCGGCCTCGCGGAGCACGACCTTCAACGCCCGCACGATCTGCGGCTCGTCATCGACTACGAGCACGCGCGGCACCCGAGGCCGCTCAGCCGCGGACCCCGGCGTGCTCACGCGGCCGGCTCTCGAGGGCTGCTGGAGGCGAGCGGCGAGGCGGTCCTCGGGGGATCGCTCGCGACGGTCGGCTCCTCGCCGGCATGCGCGTGGGCCCGCTCCAGCGGGAACTCGAACACGAACGTCGCGCCCTGCCCAGGGAGCGACTCGACATGCAGGGAGCCTTCGTTGGCCTCGGCGAAGCCGCGCGCGATCGCCAGGCCCAAGCCCGACCCGCGGTGATCGCCCCCGGGCGTACCCGCCCGGTAGAACGGCTCGAACACCCGCTCCAGCTGCGCCGGCGGGATCCCGGGGCCGCGATCGACGATGCGCACGATCACGCGATCGCCGGGACGACGAGCCGGTTCCGGCTGCCCGACGGCCGCTTGCTCGGGCTCGCGCCCGGCCGCCAGGCTGCGCACAGCGCGCGCCCGTACCGACACGGGGTGCCCGCCCGAATGCCGCCTGGCGTTCTCGAGCACGTTGACGAAGGCCCGCTCCATCTGGACGGCGTCGACGCTGACGAGCGGGATGTCGGCGTCGAGCGACAGCGTGAAGTCCGCCGGCGCGGGCGCCAGCTCCGCGAGCGCCGAATGCACGAGCTCCTCGACCGATGTCCAGCCGCGCCGTGGCTCCGCCGCGCCGGCTTCCAGGCGCGAGAGGTCGAGCAGGTTGTCAACCAGTCGCGAGAGGCGGGTGGACTCCTCCCCGATCACGCTCGCGAGCTCCTCGCGTTCGGCCTGCGAGAGTGACGGCGAGGCGATCGCCTCGCCCGCCGCCGAGATCGCCGTCAGCGGCGATCTGAGATCGTGCGAGACGGCGCGCAGCAGCGCCGTCTTGATCGTGTCGGCGCGTCGCAGCGCCGCGGTCTCGACGACGCCGCCGAGGAGCTCCTCGCGTTCACGCGCGGCGCTCAGCAGCGCCTCGAGCGCCGGCACGACTCGCTCCTGCAGCCGTCGCAGGTTGGCCTCGGAGGTCGCCGCGCCGACCAGCAGCGTGCCCAGCCGGCTCGTGCCCTCGCGCAGCGGAAAGGCCACGCTGCGCTCGTCGCCTGCGACCGTCTCCGTCGTGATCGCCGCCGAGCTCAGCCCGAGGGCCTGCGCGAGGCGGGCTGCGGCCGTCGGCAGAGCCTCGCCGAGATCCTCGCCGCGCAGCAGCAATCTCGCCATCTCTGCAGCCAGGTCCGCCTCCTGCCGGCGCTCCTCGGCGTCCCGTGCCCGCGCACGCGTGACCTCGGCGACCGAGCTGGCGATTGCCGCCACCACGAGAAAGGTGACGAGCGCGACCCAATTGCTCGAATGGCGGATCGTCAGATCGCCGAGTGGCGGCAGGTGGAAGAAGTTGAACGCCAGGCCGCTCACGAGCGCGGTCGCGAACCCCAGCCAGATCCCCCAGGTGATCGACACGACCAGCACGGCCGGGAGGTAGACGACGCTCAACGACACGACCGGCGCGACGTGCTTGAGCGGGTAGAGGATCAGCGTGCACAGCGCGATCGCCGCCAGCGCCACGATCGCCCCGACGCGGCGCGAAGGCGGCTCCAGAGACAGCAGCAGGCCAAATTTGGATGACACCCCGCCAGCGTAATGGCGCGCCGAGTGACGCGGCCGGGCGAGCGGGCCTCGAACGTTGGCTTAGCCGGCACGCGCCGGCTCAAGCCCGGCGGGGTTCTGACCGACGCGAGCGGAGTGGGATTTGCCCCGCGCATGAGCGCGCGCACACGTGAGAATGGAGTCGTTGGGCTGTCGGCGCTGGGCGCAGCGGCGCTTCTCCTGTGCCTGCTCGCCGGGAACGCGGCCGCCCTCACTCCGTTGCCCCGCTCCGACTATGCGGTGCGCGCGGCATGTTCCGCGCCGCGCCCCGGGCAGGCGTCGTGCCTGGCCCTCCAGCTCGTTCCCCGCAGCGCGGAAGCTCGCGCGCACACCCATCCGCTCGGAGTCGGCTCGCCGACGGCGCGGCCCGCTGCCTCGGCCTCGGAAGGGAGCTTCGGGCTCACCCCCAGCGACCTCCACACCGCCTACCAGCTCCCGAACACGACCGCCGGCGAACAGACGATCGCGCTCGTCGACGCATACAACGACCTGACGGCCGAATCCGACCTCAAAGCCTACGACGAAGCCCTCGGCCTGCCGCCATGCACGGGCACGAACGGATGCTTCAAGAAGGTCAATCAGCGCGGCGAAGCCGGGGCACTGACGCTGCCGTTCCCGAAAACCTCGGCCGAACTCAAAGCGTTTGAACACGGCACCGGACCGCAGCGCGAAGAAGCCGCCGAAGCGGTCGGCTGGGGCGCGGAGATCTCGCTCGACATCGAGACCGCCCACGCGATCTGCCAGAACTGCAAGATCCTGCTCGTGGAGGCCAACTCCTCGACGTTCAACGACCTCGAAACGGCTGAGCACGCCGCAGAGCTCGAAGCGCACGAGATCTCGAACTCGTGGGGTGGGCCGGAGGCCGGCAACACGCGGGCAACGGAGTCTGCCGGGCCCTTCGACCACCCGGGCACCGTCATCACCGCGTCGGCGGGCGACAGCGGATACCTCGAATGGGCCGCGAGCGAACCGTCGGGCGAAGCCAGCTTTCCCGCCTCCTCTCCCCACGTGATCGCCGTCGGCGGGACGCATCTCACGCTCAACCCCGCGGGACACACCTGGCAGGAGGAGTCGATCTGGAACGACGGCGGCGCGAGCGGCGGCGTCAAGGAAGGCTACGGCGCGGGCGGAGGGGGCTGCAGCGGGATCTTTCGCGCGCCGCTGTGGCAGCGCAGCGTCTCAGACTGGGCGTCTGTCGGCTGCGGTGAAACGCGCGCCGTCGCCGACATCGCCGCCGACGCGGACCCGTACTCCGGCGTGGCGGTCTACTACTCGAGCCGTGAATGCGAAACCACTGCCAACGGGGTGATCGTCCACTGGTGCACCTACGGCGGCACCAGCCTCGCCTCTCCGATCATCGCCGCGAGCTACGCGCTCGCGGGCGGCGCGCCGGGAGTCGAATATCCGGCCAGCGTGCTCTACCGGAACGCGACCGCGCATGCGGCGTCTCTGCACGATGTCTCCGCCGGCTCGAACGGAGAATGCCTGAAGCCGTTCGACGAAGGAACCGGGTTGACTGGCTGCACGGTCGGCGAAGAGGGCGCGAGCTGCTCCGCGCAGGCGATCTGCCTCGCGCGCGTGGGATACGACGGCCCGAGCGGCGTCGGCACCCCTGACGGGATCGGCGCCTTCGACGGGCCCGGGTCCGAACCCGAAGCACCCGGATCCGAACCCGCCGGCGAAGGAGCCCCGCTCGTATCGGCGAGCGCACCGAGCACACCCGCGCCCGGCGCCGGCGGCGCCGCTCCCCCGAGCAGCGCTCCAGCAAGTCCCGGCCCGGCTCCCCCATCGTCTGCCAGCTCGCCGCCGACGCCCACGATCTCCCTCCTCAGCCTCACGCGGCGCGCCGCGACGGCGCTCGAGCACCGCTGGCCGAGCCTCGCGCAGATCGGCTTCGCGTTCACGATCAACACGTCCGCGCGCGTGCGCGCCGCACTTGCAAAACGCGCCCGCTCGCACGGGCGCACGAGCTGGCATGCGATGAGCGGCTCGCTCACGCTGTCCGCGTCGAGTGGCCGCAACAGCGGTCGGCTGTCAGGGCGCTCGCCGCTCGCCGCCGGGCTCTACCGACTCACGCTGCGGCCGCTCGCCGGTGCCCCTCGCTCGATCCTCATTCGCATCGCCTGACGCCCCCGCCGGCGCACGGCTAGCGCGCGGCCGCGGGAGTGAGCAGCGTGGGGGCGCCGTAGGCGGCCAGGCACGATGGGAGCTCCACGCTGGCGTCCTCGCGCTGCCCGTTCTCGAGCAGCGCGACGATCGTGCGCCCGACCGCGATCGCCGTCCCGTTGAGCGTGTGCAGGGCGCCGGTGCGCTTGCCCCGACGCTCGCGGATGTTCAGGCGCCGCGCCTGGTAGTCGGTCGTGTTCGAACACGACGTCAGCTCGCGGTAGCGGTCCTGGCTCGGCAGCCACGCCTCGCAGTCGTACTTCTTCGCCGCCGAGCTGCCGAGGTCTGAGACCGCGATGTTCACGACGCGATAGGCGAGACCGAGCTCGCCGAGGATCTCCTCCTCGATCGCGAGGATCCGCTCGTGCTCCTGGATGGACTCCGCGGCCGTGACGAAGCTGAACATCTCGACCTTGTCGAACTGGTGCACGCGGAAGATCCCGCGCGTGTCCTTGCCGGCCGCCCCCGCCTCGCGGCGGAAGCAGGGCGAGAAGCCGGCATAGCGAAGCGGCAGGCGATCGGCGTCGAGGATCTCATCGGCGTGCAACGACGCCAGCGCGACCTCGGAGGTGCCGACGAGATACAGCTCGTCATCGGCCAGGCGGTAGATCTGCTGCTCGGTGTCGGGCAGGAAGCCGGTGCCGTAGAGGGCGCGCTCACGCACGAGCACGGGTGGGATCACCGCTTCGAAGCCGTGGCCGCGCAGCTTCTCCAGCGCCCAGCGGACGAGCGCCAGCTCGAGCATCACGAGCTCGCCTTTCAGATAGGCAAAGCGCGCGCCGGACAGCTTGGCCGCCCGATCCATGTCGATCAGACCGCCCGCCAGCTCGAGGTGGTCGCGTGGCTGAAAGGCGAACTGCGGAGCCTCGCCGACCTCGCGCACGAGCTCGTCGTCGGGCCCGTCCGCCGCCGACGGATCGGGCAGGTTCGGCAGCGGCACGAGCGTCTCGTCGAGGCTCGCCTGCACCGTGGCGAGCTCCTGCTCGAGCAGCTTGGCGCGAGCGGCGACGGCGCGCATCGCCTCGATCTCGCGCTCGCGCGCGGCCTCCTCCCTGGCCTCGCGGATGCGCGCATTGGCGTCGTTCTGCTCGGCTCGCAGTCCCTCGAGCTCGGGCAGCAGCGCGCGCCGGCGGGCGTCGAGCTCGATCACCCTCGCCAGCGCAGCCGGGGCGCCCTCGCCTCGTCGCGCGAGCGCGGCGGCGACGGCGTCGGGTTCCTCGCGGATGCGCTTGAGGTCGAGCATGCGCGCACGCCCTCGGGCCGCTACTTGGTCGACAGCGTGATGTTCGTCGACGGGACCGTCTGTGACTGCTTGCCGGAGTATGCCGCGAGGAATGCCGCGACCGCCTTGGCGTCAGGGCCGACGACGATGTTCTCGGGCATGATCGCGCCCGAGAAGCCACCGTTGCGGATCGCGTAGAGGGCCTGTTCGACGTTCTCCTTGCGGATGTTGAAGTTCGGTCCGTTCGTCTTCACGCGGTTGGCGATGCTGGTCGCCGAGCCCTCGGCGCCGACCGTCGCCAGCGTGTGGCAGCCGGAGCAGTGATCGCGGAACAGGACCGCGCCGCGATAGTACGGGCTCGTCTTGGCAAGCTGGATCCCCTGCGATCCGCACGCGCCGAACGCGACCGCGCAGACCAGCAGGAGGATCGTCGTGACGGCGACCTTCATGCGGTCAGGAATATATAGGCCGAAGCCCGGCACGGAGCGCCGGCTGAGTCCTCCGAAGCCGGGCGCGGAGCGCCGGCCGAGTCCTCCGAAGCCGGGCGCGGAGCGCCGGCCGAGTCCTCCGAAGCCCGGCACGGAGCGCCGGCCGAGTCGTTCATCCCTACTGGAACCCGTGGGCCGTGCCAGCGGCGCGCAGGGCGAGGAACACGACGACGAGCGCCGAGGCGGCCATCACGCCCATCTCGCGGCGCAAGACCGAGACGAGCAGTTGCTGCTGCTCGTGCTCGGGCAGCTTGCCGACCTCCTGAGCGCTGTCCAGGCCACGCTGGTCGAGCACCGTCTGTGCCGAGGTGACGCGCAGCTGCTCGGCGATGAAGGCGATCGCGAGCGGGAGCAGCGCGTACAGGTAGAAGAGCCCTTCGTGCGGCTGCTTGCCGGCCGCCGCGAGCGAGCCGACGGCGATCGCCAACGTCAGCGCCGATCCCTGCCCGATCCGCAGGATCACCCAGAAGAAGCCCGCCGTGCGACGATCCGCCGGAT
>DASZNB010000080.1:0-22356 GCA_035551395.1 Solirubrobacteraceae bacterium
GTCGGCTGTGACGGGGGTGTCGCCGTCGGGCGTCGGCGGCTCGATCGGCGGCGCCGTCGGCGAGGGCTCCGCCTTCGACCCGGTGCTGCTGGCGGTCCTCTCGAACCGCTTCGAGAGCATCGTGCGCGAGATGACCAACACGCTGTTCCGCACCGGCCGCTCCTCGATCCTGAACATGGCACGCGACTTCTCCTGCTCGATCGTCACCGCCGACGATCAGCTGTTCGCGGCCGCGGAGGGCCTGCAGGTGCACGTTCTTGGCGCCGGGCTGCAGACGAGCTCGATGCGCGAGCTGCACCCGGATCTGCGCGAGGGCGACGCCTACCTGCACAACGACCCGATGCTCGGCAACACCCACACCGCCGATCACACGATCCTCGTGCCGGTGTTCGCCGACGGCGAGCACATCTTCACGGCCTCCGCAAAGGCGCATCAGGCCGACTGCGGCAACGCCGAGCCCTCGACCTACGTGACCTACGTCGAGGATGTCTACGCCGAGGGCGGCCTGGTGTTCCCGTGTGTGAAGGTGCAGGAGGAGCACCGCGACATCGAGGACATCATCCGTATGTGCCGCCGGCGGATACGCGTGCCCGAGGTCTGGTACGGCGACTACCTGGCAGCGATCGGCGCCGCGCGCATCGGCGAGCGCCGGCTAAAGGAGGTGATCGCCCGCTATGGCACGGACACGATCAGGTCCTTCGTCACCGCCTGGCTCGACTACTCCGAGCGCCGCATGGAGCAGGCGATCCGCAGCCTGCCCGCGAGGCGGCTCCAGGCGCGCTCTTGCCACGACCCGATTCCGGGCCTGCCCGACGGCGTGGAGGTCGCTGTCAGCATCGACGTCGACCCCCAAGCCGCGCGCGTCAGCTTCGATCTGCGCGAGAACCCCGACTGCATCCCCTTCGGCCTGAACGTCTCCGAGAGCTGCGCCCGCGGCGGTTGCATCATCGCGCTGCTCAACTGCCTGCCGGAGGACATCCCGCGCAACGCGGGGGCTTTCCGGCGCGTGGAGGTGCTGCTGCGCGAGGGCTCGATCGCGGGCGGCCTGATCGAGCCGTACTCGGCGTCGGTGTCGACGACGAACGTCCTCAACCGGATCATCAACGCGGCGCAGAGCGCCTTCTGCCAGCTCGGCGACGGCGACGGCCTGGCCGAGGGAGCGGGCGCCCTCGGCGTCGGCTTCGCGGTCTTCTCGGGCAACCAGCCCGCGAGCGGCGAGCCGTACGTCTCGGAGATGGTGATCGGGAACAACGGTGGCCCGGCCTCGCCCCATTGCGACGGCTGGGTCACGTATGCGATGCCGGACTGCTCGAAGACCATCTACATCGACAGCGTCGAGATGCTCGAGCGCGCCTACCCGCTGCACTTCCGCTCGCTGCGGCTGCTGCCCGACTCCGGCGGCGCGGGGCGACTGCGCGGCGGTCCCGCCTCGGAGGTCGTCTACGGGCCGCGCGAGACGCCGCTGCGCATCTTCTACCTCGCCGACTTCGCGCACAACCCGCCCCTCGGCGTCCGCGGCGGTGAGCCCGGCGCTGCGGCCTCGGTGAGCCTGATCGACGCCGACGGCAGCGAGCTGGCGCTCGAGCCCGTCGGCGACTCGCTGCTCGAGCGCGGTGAGTGGATCCGCGGCGTCGAGGCCGGAGGCGGCGGCTACGGCGATCCCCTGGAGCGCGATCCGCAGGCAGTGCTCGAGGACGTGCTCGAACGCTGGGTGAGCGCGCGCGCAGCCCACACGATCTACGGCGTCGTGCTCGCCGAGGCGGGCCCGGCCGGGGCCCTGGCGGTGGACGTCAAGGCAACCCGCGAGCGGCGCGATGAGCTGCTGGCGGCACGCGGACCGAAGGCGGGCACGGGCTAGAAAATCCTCGCCGTGCCCTTGCATGCCGACCGCGAGGTCGGGTATGCTGCATACCAATCAGTCGATATGCAAAGGGAGCGGACGCTCGGTGGAGCTTGCGGGATCTGATGTGAATGGCTGAGTACGAGGCCGCGGCGGTCGAACAGCACTACCGGCGACTGACGCCCGCCTCCGCGCGCCTGATGGAGCGCGCGGCGCGCTCGATGCCCCGCGGGCTCACGCGCACGCTCAGCTGGTTCGCCCCCTATCCCGTCGTCTTCGACCACGGCCGCGGGGCGCACCTCGTGGACGTCGACGGCAACCGCTACATCGACATGTTCAGCAACGGCCTGAGCTTGATGCACGGTCACACCTACCCGCCGATCGAGCAGGCGCTGCGGAAAGCCCTGCTGCGCGGGACCGCGTGGCCCGGCGCCTCGGACGCGCAGATCGAGTTCGCCGAGCTCCTCTGCGAGCGCGTCCCCGGCGCAGAGCAGGTGCGCTTCACCAACACCGGCACCGAGGCGACGATGCTCGCCGTCAAACTCGCTCGGCACGTCAGCGGGCGGGCGCTGATCGTCAAGGCATGGGACGGCTACCACGGCTCCTACGACGACCTCGAGGTCGGCCTGCAGGGCCGCGGCGAGATGGCCGGGCGCGTGGCCCTGGCCACGTTCGGCGAGCTCGACAGCTATCGCCAGGCGCTCGAGCGCCACCCCGGCGAGGTCGCCGCGATCGTCGTCGAGCCGGTCCAGTACACCGGCGTCGTCACGCCCCCGCCCGATGGCTTCCTGCCCGCACTGCGCGAGCTCGCGCGCGCGCACGGGGCGCTGATCGTGCTCGACGACTGCCTGATGTTCCGCCTCGCCGAGGGCGGCTCGGCCGAGCGCTTCGGCACCGAGGCCGACATCACCTGCCTGGGGAAGTGGATCGGCGGAGGCCTGCCCGTCGGCGTGATCGCGGGCTCGGCGGAGATCATGAGCACCTTCGACCTCGCGCCGACGAACGCCCTCTACCACGGCGGCTCCTTCAACGGCAACGTCCTCGGCATGGTCGCCGGGACGATCGCGGTGCGCGACCTCGGCCGTGTCGAGATCGAGCGCATCGACGCCCAGGCCGATGCGCTGCGCGCCGGCCTCGCACGCGCGGCGCAGGCGAGCGGGATCCCCGTGCGCACGAGCGGCGTGGGCTCCGCCTTCGGGCTCTACGTGCTCGACGGCGAGGAGGAGAAGATCGACTGGAAGGCCACCAGGCTGCTGCACCTCGCGACGCTCAACCGGGGGCTCTACTACGGCTCCGGCGGGGAGTTCGGGCTCTGCACAGCGCTCACCGAGGACGACCTCGAGAACGCTCACGCGGCGCTCGCCGGCGCGCTCGGGGACCTCGCCCGGGCGGTGGTCGACCGTGTCTGAGGCGACGCTGCGGCGCGCAGCTTCAGAGGCGCACGACCGAGCGCGCGTCGGAGAGGAACGTCAGTGAACTTCCATTTATGCCGAGGGGCGCGTACTCCAAGCCGACTGCTCCCGTATAGCCGCTCGCGTCGAGGCGTTCGAGGATGTCCCACAAGCCGAGCGCGCCGCTGCCGGGCGGGCCGCGTCCGGGGAAGTCGGCGATCTGTACGTGGCCGATGAGCGCCGCGAAGGACCGGATGTCGGCGCGCGGGTCGCCGCCACCGCAGGCGACGTGGTAGACGTCGAGCAGCAGCCCGACCGCGTCTGAGCCGCACGCCTCGATCAGCGCGACCGCCTCGCGCGGCGTCGGCGCGAGATAGCCCGGGTTCTCGACCGCGTTGAGCGGCTCGATCAGGATCCGCAGCCCGCGCGCGGCGGCCTCCGGCGCGAGCGCGCGCAGCGCGCCGATCACCGCGCTGCGCTGGCGCGCCCGGCCGAGGCCGGGCAGCTCGCGTCCGACGAGCAGGTTGACGCTCGAGGCGCCGATCGCGCCCGCCAGCTCAGCCGCTGCGAGAAATGCGCGCTCGAGCTCCTCGCGCCGGGCCGGGTCGCCCGCGAACCCCCGCTCACCCGCGGCGAGGTCGCCGGCGTCGCAGTTCAGCAGCGCGACGCTGATGTCGCTCGCGGCGAGCGCCGCGGCGAGACCGCGGCGCTCCTGCGCTCCGGGCCAGGCTGTTTCGATCTGGCGAAAGCCGGCCCGGCGCGCTGCGCCCACCCGCTCGAGGTATGGCAGCTCGCCGAACAGCCAGGAGATGTGCGCCGACCAGCGCAGCGCCACGGCGCGATCTCCTCAACCCGGGACGGGCACGAACGCGACCGCCTCGACCTCCACGCGCGCGTCGTTGACGAGGCCGGCGACCTGGACCGTCGCGCTGCTCGGCGGCGTGCGCGCGAAGGCTCGCCCGCGCGCGAGGTCGTAGTCGGGGTAGTGCTCGGTGCTCGTCACGTAGCCGGTGATCTTGACCACATCGCTCATGCTCGCACCGGCCTTCTGCAGCGAGATGCTGATCCGCGCGAAGCACTGATCGGCCTCGGCGGCGAAGCTGGAGTCGACGAGTGTGCCGTCCTCCTCGGCGCCGATCTGCCCGGAGACGTAGATCCACCGGCCCGGACCGTCGAAGCTGATCGAGTCGCAGAAGGTGGTCCCCCACGGGCTCGGCACGCGTTGCTTGTCCATCGTCGTCTCTCCCTTCATTCGCTTGCTCGGATGCTGAGGCGCGCGACATCGGCGAGCGCCTGCAGAAGTCCCTCGTGCGCGCGATCGAGCGCCGCGCCAGCCGTCACGCTGGAGAGCGCGATCTCGCCTCCGGGGCCCATCAACACGCCATGGTTGAGCGCCGCCAGGTGCAGCAGCGTGGTCGCCTCGCCGGCGTTGAAGCTGCCATCGTGGCGCTCGAGCCGGTCGGTCACGTAGACGCCGAGCACGGAGCCTTCCCCGACGACGATCAGCGGCAGCCCGAGCGCGCCGGCCTCGGCCAGCAGCGCCTCTCCCAGCGCGGCCGCCCGCGCGTCCATCGCGGCGATCCTCGCGCGCGTGAGGTGCTCGAGGCTGACCCGTCCAGCCACGCAGCTGAGCAGGTTGCCGTTGAACGAGCCGCCGTGGTAGAGCGGTGCCTCGCGATGGGGATCGAGCACCTCCATGACCTCGGCGCGGCCGCCGAGCACGCCCATCGGCAGACCGCCGCCGATGAACTTGCCGAGGAAGGTGAGGTCGGGATCGAGTCCGTGGAGCTCGGCCGAGCCGCCGTAGGCGAGCCGCAGCATCAGGCAGTCGTCGAGCACGAACAGGGCACCGGCACGCCGCGCCGCCTGCTGCACGCGCGCGAGAAAGCCGGGTGGGGCGGTCGTGACGAGGCCGCTGAACATCAACGGCTCGAGCACCACCGCAGCGATCTCCTCCCCGTGCTCGGCCAGCTTGCGCTCGAAGGACTCGCCGTCGCCGAAGTCGGCGAGATACACGCGCCCGGGGATCTCCGGGCGCTCGTACAGCCCGACCTCGAGGTCGTCGAAGGAGCCGTGGAATCCGTCGACGGCCTTCAGCACCGCCGGCCGGCCGGTGTGTGCGCGCGCGACCTTGACCGCCAGCATGCCCGACTCCGTGCCCGAGTTGGTGAAGCGGACCCGCTCGAACGCGGCGATGCGCTCGCACAGCGCGCGCGCGAACGCGATCTGATCCTCCGACGCGACGAGCCACCCGCTACCGCGCTCGAGCGCCGCGCGCACCGCCTCGACGACGGGCGGGAAGGCGTGGCCGTGGATCAGGCTGAGACCGTTGTTGGCGAGGTCGACGTAGCGGTTGCCGTCGAGGTCGATCAGCTCGGGGCCCTCTCCGCGGGCGCCGACGATCGGATAGGGGCGGTGGTAGCCCCAGCCCCTGGTCAGGCCGCGGACCATGTAGCGGCGCGCCTGCGCCATCGCCTCAGACGAACGCGGGGTCCGCCGCCGGTAGACCTGCTCGACGCTCTCGCGCGCGCCTGCGCTCAGACCGAGCCCCGTCGTCATCGTTGGCACCAGCCGCCTCTGTTCGATATGTTATTCATCGTATCGATATAACGCACCAGGGGGGAGCGATCTGCTATGCGGACGCATTCGGCTGGTACAACTACCGCCGTGGAAGGGGCCGTTCAGCCGATCGCGCGGAACCTGCGCCGCTGGAGGATGGCCCGCGAGATGACGCTGTCGGGGCTCGCCGAACAGGCCGGCGTGGCGAAGTCGACGGTGTCGCTGATCGAGCGCGGGCAGGGCAATCCGTCGATCGACACGGTGTGGGCGCTCGCGAGCGCGCTCGGTGTCCCCTTCGCGAGCCTCTTCCACGACGACGCCCCGAGCGACGACATGACGGTGGTGCGCGCCGACGATGCGTCTGTGGTGGCCGTCGACCACGCCGGCCTCGACAGGGACGGCCTCGTGATCCGCCACCTGCTCACGCGCACCGGCGGGGACCTGATCGAGATCTACACGCTCGAGCTCGACGAGGGCGCCGTTCGCCACGCCGGCGCACACGTCAACGGGCTGTTCGAGCACCTCACGATCACCGCCGGGACCGTCGAGATCTCGACCACCGCGTTCTGCGAGGTCGTCAGCCAGGGCGATCTGATCAGCTTCCGCGCCGACCGCCCGCACAGCTATCGCGTGATCGAGGGACCGGTGCGCTTCGTCTCGGTGCACGAGTACCCTCGCGAGGGCACCTGAGCGGGCACGGGCTCGCTCGCCGTGCCGGCAGCCGCCAAGCGCTCGCTCGAGGCGTTCCCGCCGAGGATCAGTAGGAGCGCGGAAGCCCGAGCACGTGCTGTCCGACATAGGCCTGGATCAGGTTGTTGTTGACGGGGGCGACGCGGTACAGGCGGGTCTCGCGGAACTTGCGCTCGATGTCGTACTCCTGCGCGAAGCCGACGCCGCCATGGGTGTCGAGCGCCGCGTTGGCGGCCTCCCAGGAGGCCTCCGAGGCGAGGTACTTGGCCATGTTCGCCTCGGCGGCGGCGGAGCGCCCGGCGTCGTAGCACCAAGCCGCCTTCCATCGCATCAGGTCGGCGGCGGACATCGCCATGTGCGCGCGTGCAAGCGGGAACTGCACTCCCTGGTTGGCGCCGATCGGGCGGTCGAAGACGACGCGCTCTCCCGCGTAGGCGACCGCGCGGTCGAGGAAGAAGCGGCAGTCGCCGATGCACTCGGCGGCGATCAGGATGCGCTCGGCGTTCATCCCGTCGAGGATGTAGCGGAAGCCCTCGCCCTCCTCGCCGATGAGCGCGTCGGCGGGGAGCTCGAGGTCGGTGAAGAAGACCTCGGTTGTCGCGTGATTCATCATCGTCCTGATCGGCCGGATGCGCAGCTGCTCGCCGCGCTCGCGCATGTCGAACACGAACACGGAGAGCCCGTCCGTCCTGCGCGCGACCTCGGCGAGCGGCGTCGTGCGTGCGAGCAGCACCATCAGGTCCGAGTGCTCGGCGCGCGAGGTCCAGATCTTCTGGCCGTTGACCACGTACCCCTCGCCGCGGCGCTCGGCGCGAGTGGCAATGCGGGTCGTGTCCGAGCCGGCGTTCGGCTCGGTCACCGCGAACGCCTGCAGGCGGAGCTCGCCGGAGGCAATGCGCGGCAGGAGAGCGCTCTTGCGCTCCTCGCTGCCGTGGCGCAGCAGCGTGCCCATGGTGTACATCTGCGCGTGGCAGGCGCCCGCATTCCCACCGGCCGCGCAGATCTCCTCGAGGATCACGCTGGCGATCGCAAGCGAAGACCCGGAGCCGCCGTAGCGCTCTGGGATCAGCGCGGCGAGCCAGCCCTTCTCGGTGAGCGCCGCGACGAAGTCGGCGGGATAGCCCTCCGGCTCGAGCCCGCGCCAGTACTCGCCGGGAAAACCGGCGCAGAGGGCCCGCACCGCCTCGCGGATCGCGGGCGCGTCGGTCGGCTCGGCGAAGTCCACGAGGAGCCCTCAGCCCAACTGCCGCTCGAGCTCGGCGGCGACCTCGAACAGGTCAGCGACGGCGCCGTGGTCGGCGACGTCGAAGATCCGCGCGTTCGGGTCGGTGTTGATGGCGATGATCGTCGTGGCCCCGGCGATGCCGGCGAGGTGCTGGGGAGCGCCGGAGATACCCAGCGCGAGGTACACGCGCGGCGCAACGGTGCGGCCCGACTGGCCGATCTTACGCGTCCGCGAGACCCAGCCCGCCTCCACCGGCGCTCCCGACGCGACGAGCGCAGCTCCCAGCCGGGAGGCCAGGCGCTCCAGGCGCGGCACCGCCTCGGCGCCGCCGATGCCGCGCCCGATCCCGAGCAGCACCTCGGCGCGGTCGATGTCCGGCTCACCCGCGCTCGCACGCAGTTCGATCCGCTCGCTGCGCATTCGACCCGCGAGCGCCAGCTCGAGGCGGCTGACACGCGGGGCGAACGCCTCGCCGCCCGGCGCGGGTGCGCCGTCGCTCGGCGCTCGCGTGGCGAAGGCCCCCGCGCGCAGCGCCAGCAGCACGGTCTTCTTCGCGGGGAAGTCGAGCTCGGCGAGCAGGCGCTCACCGTAGTCGCCGCGCCAGGCGTGCAGCCCACCCGCCTGGAAGGACACGCGCGTGACGTCGCTGGCAAAGCCGTGGCGCCCGCGCGCCGCGACGGCCGCGAGGAACCCGAGCGAGTCGACGGTGTGCCCGGCCAAGACGATCGCAGGCCGGTGCGCCTCGATCAGCCCTTCGAGCGCCGCCTGGGAGACATGCGCCTCGAACGACCCGTGCGGGCTCGGGACGGCGATCAGCTCTCGCACGCCCGCGACGCGCGCGGCCGCGCCCGCGAGCACGGCGTCGGCGTCCGCGTCGATCACGGCGAGCGAGACCGGCCCGGCGCCCTGCTCGGCGAGCGAGCGGGCGGCTTCGAGCAGCGCGTTCGTGCCCGCGCGCAGCCGGCCGTGCTCGCCTTCGCCGAGCACGAGCACGCCGCCGCTCACGCTGGGCTCTCGACGGCGATGATCGCCGCGATCCAGGCCGCGACCTCGACGGGCGGCCCGTCGAGCATGTGGGCTCCAGACACCCGCGCGCGCTCGCTCAGTCGCACGAGCCGCGCGCCGGCAACCTCGCGCAGCCGCGCCTCGTCGAGGTCGAGATCGCCCGGGACGAGGGTCTCGAGCGGGGCGCTGCGCGCCTGCTTGATCGCGCGCAGGTTCGCCTGACGCGGCCGCCCGGGCGTGCTCTGCACGCTGAGCAGCGCGGGCAGCCCGATCCGCAGGACCTCGACGGCGCCGCCTTCGAGCTCGCGCTCGACGAGGAGATCGTCGTGCTCGCGTCGCGCGCCGCCGACGGCGGCCACGCGGGGCAGGTCGAGCAGGCCGGCGAGCGCCGCCGGTGTCGCGGCGGCAGCGGTGTCGGAGGCCTGCACGCCGCACACGATCAGGTCAGGCTGCTCGCGCCTGGCGAGCGCCGCCAGCAGCTCCGCGACGATCAGCGCGTCGGCGTCGGCGAGCGAGTCATCCCATACGCGAAGCGCGCGCGTGGCGCCTTTGGCCAGGCACGCCCGCAGCCCCGCCTCGGCCTGCACGGGGCCGACGCTCGCGACGAGCACCTCGCCCGCGCCAGAGGACTCGACCAGCCCCAGGGCGGTCTCCAGGGCGCGCTCGTCCCACTCGTTCAGCCGCCATTCGAGCGCCTCCGGGGCGGGGCGAGCGCCGTCCTCGAGGACGAAGTCATCAGGCAGGTGTCCAGCCTGCTTGACCGGTACGAGGATGTTCATGCGCGCCGGCCGCTGGGAGCCAGAGCCTCCGCACGCGCCCGGCCGAGGGCGGGCAGCTCGCGGATGTAGGGGAGCGGCACGGCCGGGTCGGGTGAGTCGATCTCGCGCGCGAGACGGTGCCCGTCGAAGACACATTCGGCGATCGTGCGCGGAGCGAGACAGTCGCCGATGCGATGGACGGCCTCGATCTCCTCGGCGGCCAGCCGCCCCGGGTCGACGGCCAGCTCGCGGTAGAGGCCATCGCAGGGCTCGCGCTGGGTGACCAGGACGACCGCGTCGGCGTGCCAGCTGACAGGATCGGGTGACCACACGCCCTGGCCGAGGAGCTCCGCGGGCGTGATCCGCGAGAGCAGGTGTCCGGGCAGCACGACGGCCCCGCGGGCGCGCAGCTCGCGGTTGACCCTGAAGCCCTCGCCGGTGAAGAACATGAACGTCGCGAAGTTCGCGAACGGGGTCACGATCGTGACCTGCTTGCCGGCCGCGAGCAGCATCTCGGCCATCGCGACGGCTGTGAAGTAGCCGTCGGTGTCGTAGATCAGCACGTGCGCGCCGTCGATCTCGCCATTTACGGCCGACACCTGCTCGGGTGTGTGGACGAGGTCCAGCTCGGCCCCCGGGATCGGCGTCTGCGTCGGCCCGTTCATGCCGTCGGCCCGCCAGCGAGCGCCCGTGGCGATGACGACGATCTCGGCGCCGTAGGAGAGCACGGCCTCGGCGTCGAGTCGCGTGTCCAGGATCACCTCGATGTTGGCGAGCTTGGCGAGCTGGACCTGGCGATAACTCGTCACGCGGCCCCACTCGCCGAGGTTCGGGTAGGCGCTGATCGCGCGCAGGCTGCCTCCGAGCGCGTCGCTCTCGTCGACGAGATGAACCGCGCTCATGCCGCGCTTGCCGAGCACCATCGCGCACTCCATCCCGGCCGGCCCGGCGCCGAGGACCAGCACGGTCCTCTCCGCGTTGCCGGCCCGCGCGAAACGCTCGGGGTGCCAGCCGCGCCTGAACTCCTCGCCGACGGTGGGGTTCTGCGTGCAGACGATCGGAGCGCCCTGGGCGAAGCGCGAAGCGCAGATGTTGCAGCCGATGCACTCGCGGATCTCGTCGTAGCGCCCCTGTTCGATCTTCTGCGGCAGGAAGGGGTCGGCGATCGACGGCCTCGCCGCGGCGATGATGTCGATCACGCCCGAGCGGACCGCGTCGGCCATCGTGTCGGGATTCGTGAACCGCCCGACGGCGGCGATCGGCTTCGCGGTGGCGGGACGCACCCCCTCGATGTACGCGCGATGGCTGAACTCCCCCGCGAAGCGCGAGGCGACCGCGTCGTCGCCCGCCCATTCCGCCGCCACCCAGCCACCGGCCTGCAGGTCCCAGAAGTCCACCAGGTGGTCGGCCAGCTCGATGAAGCCGTAAGCCTCTTCGCTGGCGCGGATGCCGAGCGGGCTGTCGTTGAGCGTGTCCACGCACAGTCGCGCAGTGATCGCGCAGTCGTCCGCGACCGCCTCGCGGACCTGCTCGATCGTCTCGATCCAGAAGCGTGCGCGGTTCTCGAGCGTGCCCCCGTACTCATCGGTGCGACGGTTGAACTTCGCCATCAGGAAGTGCTGGGTGATCGCGCCGCACTCGGCGCCGTGGACGTTGATGATGTCGAAGCCGACGTCGCGTGCGCGCCGGGCGGCAGCCACGTAGTGGCCCTGGATCTCGCGAATGCCGGCCCGGTCGAGCTCGTAGCAGCTCGTCGAGTAGAGGCTCTCGTCGGTCATCTGACTGACGCTGCGCGCGGGCATCCGCGTCTCGAGGTTGCCGGCGACGCAACCGCCGTGCCACAGCTCGACCCCCGCCAGCGCGCCGTGCTCGTGCGCGAGCTCGGCCATCGCGCCGAGGTTGCGCGCGTCGTCCTCGTCCCACAGCCGCGCCGAGACCAGCGGACGCGAGTCGCTGGAGGGATGGACCGAGCAGAACTCCGTGTTGACCGCCGCCCACCCTCCCTCGGCCTTGGCGGCGCGAATGTGCGCCTGCGCCCCCGGCAGCTCCGCTCCAAAGCTCGTGCAATGGGGGCTCTGGTAGAAGCGGTTGCGCAGCGTCTTCGGACCGATCGGGACCGCCTCGAAGAGGACGTCGTGGCGAGGGTCCCTGGCCATCCAGCCCTCGCTATGTCTCCGAGCCTGGTGCCATATCGATCAGTCGATATAGGGTACAGGGTCGCCCAGCACGGGGGCACGCTCGGCGCGCAGCTCGGCAGCGAGCGCGGCGTCGCGACGCTCGCGCACCGCGGCCAGCAGCTCGGGATCGTGGGGCACGTGGGCGGCGAAGCCGCTCCCCGCCTCGGCCTTCGAGAGCAGCGGGAAGAGGTTTGCGGCGATCGCATCGAACGTCGCCGCTCCGCCCAGGCCGACCGTCTCGAACGGGCCGGTCAGGCGCCAGCGTCTGGCGAGGCCGTCGCGCATCACCTCGTCGATGGCCGACGGCGTGGCGACGCCGGACTCGACCAGCCACAGGCACTCGCGGAGCACGGCCAGCTGCAGCCGGTTCCACAGCAGCCCGGGCACCTCCTGCGCCAGGCGCACCGGCCGCTTGCCGAGGGCGCGGAGATCCGCCTCGAGCGTCTCCAGGGTCCGCGCCGGCGTGCCCTTGGCGGCGACGACCTCGACCAGCGCCATCAGCAGCGGCGGGTTCCAGTAGTGGGCTCCCAGCGTGCGCCCGGCCGCCCCCGCTGCCTCGGCGAGCGCCGTGATCGAGATCGAGGAGGTGTTGCTGGCGAGCACCGCCGCGGGGTGAAGCGCGCACAGCGGCCCGAGCAAGGCGGCCTTGATCCCGATGTCCTCGGGCAGCGACTCCACGATCAGCTCCGGCTCGCCCTCGCCGGCCAGCTCCACGGCGCCGGCGCAGAAGCGCATCCTCGCGCGCGCTGCGCGCACCGCCGCGGCGTCGGCGATGCCGTGGCGGAGCGCCAGCGCCAGGGCGCCCTCGACGCGTCCCTCGGCGGCCGCGGCGTCGCGCACGAGCCAGCTCACAGCCCAGCCCCCGAGCGCGTACTCGCAGCCGATCTGCGATCCCATCAGGCCGGCGCCGGCGATCGCCACGCGTCCCTCCCGGCGTCCTCGCTCGGCGCTCGGCGCTTCGCTCATCCGGGCGCCGCGCCGCTCGAGGTCCCGAGCACCATCATCGTCTTCGTCCCCGTCACGCGTCCGCTGCGCCGCAGGAGGTCGATCACACGCTTGAGGTCATCGACATCGCGCACGCGTATCCACGCCAGCGCGTCCGGGTCGCCGGCCGTGGTGAACACCGTCTGCACCTCGGGGATGCCCTCCGCGATCGCCGCGATCTCCTCGACGCGCGAGTTGCCGGCGAAGCGCAGCTCGGTGAACGCCTGCAGCGGCTGACCGAGCCTGCCGTGATCGACGAGCGCGGTGTAGCCGGTGATGACGCCATCGCGCTCGAGTCGATCCACCCGCCGCTTGACGGCCGGGGCGGACAGCCCCACGCGCTCGCCGATGTCGGCGAACGTGCGTCTCGCGTCGGCGCGCAGGAGCGCGACGATCTCGAGGTCCACCTCGTCGAGCTCTGGCGCCTGGCTCACGCAACAATCCTAGCTGTGGAGGACGCTGACCGATGAATCATTGCGTTTCGGCGGCTTGAGACGGCCGCAGAGTTGCGTCCCGCGCGCCGATCGACTTGCATGTGAGCCAGATGCCAAGCGGCACCCCGACGCTCGACCCCGCGCCCGAGGCGCACGCAGCGCGCGACGTCCTCGACGCGGTGCAGCGCCGCGTCCTGTGGCTCGCCGTCAGCATGGTCCACCACGCCAACAAGGTGCGCGCGAGCACTTCCGGCGTCAAGGTCGGCGGCCATCAGGCGTCGTCCGCGTCGATGGTGAGCATCATGTCGGTGCTCTACCTCGAGCACCTGCGCGCACCCGACCGCGTGTCGGTCAAGCCGCATGCGAGCCCTGTGCTCCACGCGATCAACTACCTGCTCGGCCGCCTCGACGAGCGCTATTTGGTCAAGCTGCGCGCGTTCGGCGGGCTGCAGAGCTATCCGAGCCGGGCGAAGGACCCGGACCCGGTGGACTTCTCGACCGGCTCGGTGGGCATCGGCGCAACCGCGACGCTGTGGAGCGCCCTCGCGCATCGCTACGTGGCCGGTCACTTCGAGGTACCTCGGGGCGGACGCCAGGTGGCCCTCGTCGGCGATGCCGAGCTCGACGAGGGCGCGATCTGGGAAGCGGTGATCGATCCGCTCGTCACCAGCCTCGGAGAGGTGCTGTGGATCGTGGACGTCAACCGCCAGTCACTCGATCGCGTCGTGCCCGAGATCGCCGTCGCCCGTACTGCAGCGATGTTCGAGGCCGCCGGCTGGCACACGATCACGGTCAAGTACGGCCGGCGCCTGTGCGCCCTGTTCGAGCGCCGCGGCGGCGAGGCGCTGCGCCGTCGGATCGACACGATGCCCAACGAGGAGTACCAGCGTCTGTTGCGTCTGAGCGCGCCCGAGCTGCGCGAGCGGCTGGCGGGCAGCGGCGACGGGCGGGGCGAGATCGAGCGACTCACGCGCGAGCTCTCAGACGCTGAGCTCACGGGTGCGATCCGCGACCTCGGCGGCCATGACCTCGGCGACCTCCGGGGCGCCCTGCGCAGCGCCGACGAGGTCGGCGACCGTCCGACGGTGATCTTCGCGTACACGATCAAGGCCTGGGGCCTGCCCACGGAGGGACACCCGGCGAACCACTCGGCGCTGCTCTCGGACAGCCAGTGGCGCGAGCTCGCCGCGCAGCTCGGCGCCGACGCCGAGCGCCCTTGGGAGCGCTTCCCGGAGGACTCGAGCGAGGCCGCGATCTGCCGAGTGGCGGCCGAGCGCCTGCGGCGCGATGCGCCCCCCTCCCACGCGCCGCCCGTGTTGCCGCGCGAGCTCGACCGCGTGCATGACGGATCGGTCTCGACGCAGCAGGAGTTCGGCCGCTTCTTCATGGATCTCGCGCACACAGCGCCGGAGGCGGCCGCGTCGGTCGTGTCGGTCAGCCCCGACGTGGCCTCCTCGACGAACCTCGGCGGCTGGATCAACCGCACCGGCGTGTGGAACGTCGGCGATCGCATCGACTGGTTCGCCGACGACAGTGACACGCTGATGCGCTGGCGCGAGAGCGAGCACGGCCAGCACATCGAGCTCGGCATCGCCGAGGGCAACCTCGTTGGCCTGCTCGGCGAGCTCGGCGCGACGTGGTCGCGCGACGGCCGCCCGCTGCTTCCAATCGGCACGCTGTATGACCCGTTCGTCAACCGCGCCCTCGAGCAGTGGTCGTTCGGAATCTACGCCGGTGGCCAGTCGATCCTCGTAGGCACCCCCGCCGGCGTGACGCTCGCGCCCGAGGGCGGCGCGCACCAGTCGATCATCACCCCGTCGGTCGGCCTCGAGCAGCCGCGTTGCGTGGCCTGGGAGCCGGCCTTCGGCGTGGACCTCGAGTGGATCCTGCTGCACGCCCTCGGCCGTCTCGGGCGAGCGGACGGGACCTCGGCATACCTGCGCCTGAGCACGCGCCCGCTCGACCAGGCGCTGGCCGCCGTGCCCGACGGCGGCGCGGAGCGCGAGGAGCGCCGCCGGCAGGTGCTGGCGGGCGGCTACCGCCTGCGCGAAAGCCCCTCCGCTCCCGCCGTCACGCTCGTCGGTGTCGGCGCAATCATGCCGGAGCTGCTCGCAGCGGCCGACGAGCTCACCGCTGCGGGGGTCGCGGCGGACGCCGTCTGTCTGACCTCACCCGACCTCCTGTTCCGAGCGTTGCAGGCGCGCCGCGGTCTGCAGGACGGTGCTTACGCGGTGCTCGATGAGCTGTTCCCACCGGCGCGCACAGCGCCGATCGTCAGCGTGCTCGACGGCCATCCCCACACGCTTGCCTTTCTCGCCGCGCTCGGCGGCGCCCCGATCGCGGCGCTGGGGGTGCAGGACTTCGGCCAGTCCGGCGACGTCGAGGACCTCTACAGACATTTCGGGATCGACGCCGAGACGATCCTCGGCGCCGCGCTGGACCTGATCGGCTGAGGCGCGCGGCTAGCGCTCGGCCGCGGCCTGGACCTCGCGCAGGATCCCGCTCTCGGGATCGAATACGAAGCCGCGAATGTGATCGCGGGCGAGCAGCTCCGGGCTCGCCTGCAGGCGCGCGAGGCTGTGTGCGAGCGCCACCTCGACGTCCTCGAAGGCGCCCAGACGCCAGCTCGGCAAGGCGCCATCGGCTGCCAGGGCCTGGGCGAAGCTGTCCTCGGAGGCACCATGCAGCCCGCAGCCGTCGTGCATCACGACGACGATCTCCTCGGTCCCGAGCAGCCGCTGCGAGGCGCTCAGCGAGCGCAGCGCATCGTCGGTCGCGAGCCCCCCGGCGTTGCGGATGATGTGCGCGTCACCGCGCTCGAGGCCGAGCATCGGGAAGAGGTCGATGCGCGTGTCCATGCACGCGAGCACGGCCACCTTCAGGCGCGGGCGCGGGCTGAGCCCGGGCGCGGCGAGCTCGCGCGCGCGCGCGGCCGCCGCCGCGAGCATTCGGTCGGCGTTGGGCACGCTAGGCGACGGCGGGCAGCGGCGCCGGGCTGCGCGCCGCGCCGTCGAGCACGCCGTCGAGCAGACGGTCGAGCAGGCGGTAGACGGCCGGGTGCACCGACATGCCGCAGTGGCTCGAGTCGACCTCGACGTTCTCGGCGTACGGATCGAGGCAGGCCCGCCAATCGACGATCGCGTCGCTGCGCGAGTGGACGGCGACCGCCTCGATGCGCTCCGCCAGCGGCGCGGAGAGCTCCGCGCGAAACTCCGCGCAGCACTCGCCGTCGCCGCAGCTGCTCGAGAAGACGCCGGGCAGCCCGAGGTCGCCGAGGCGGGCCATCCAGCGTACGGTCCTCAGCACCGGCGCAGACACCGCCAGCGAGTCACGCACGGGCGTCCCGAGCGTCACGAGCGCGGACACGCTGTCAGGGTCGCGCACCGCCAGCGCACGGGCGAGCGCGCCGCCGCGACTCTGGCCGATCAGAACCACTCCCCGGCCGCTGTCGGCGGCGAGATCCTGGAGCTGGAGCTCGAGCCTGCTGACGATCCGCTCGGCGCAGTCGACGTTTGCACGGAGCCCGCTCATCGACACGCGGTGCCCGCGCCGGCGCAGCCAGCGCTGCATCATCGCGAGCGAGGCGTCTCCGGCCATGAAGCCGGGGATCATCAGCACGGGAGCTGCGTCGGTGCGGCGCCGCGGCGGGCGCAGGGCCGTGCGGGCGAGCAGGCGCGCAAGCTCGCCGCTGTAGCGAAGCTCCCCCCAGATGGGCGCCGCGGAGACCGCCACGGCGCTTTCCTGCGCACTCATCGTTGACATAGAGTACCGCCGCGTGGAGATAGCCGACAGGCACATCGTCGTGACGGGGGGCGCCGGAGGGATCGGGCGCGCGCTGCTGCGGCGCTTCGCCGCCGAGGGGGCACGGGCGCTGGTCGTCGCTGATCGCGAGCTCGAGCCGGCGCGGGCGATCGCCGCGGAGCTCGACGGACTGGCGGTCGAGCTCGACGCCGGGAGCGAGGACAGCGTGCGCGCGCTGATCGCGGCCGCGCGTGAGGCCGCGGGGCCGATCGACATTTTCGTCTCCAACGCGGGCGTGCCCGGCGCGATGGGCGGCCCGGAGGCCAGCGACGAGGCGTGGGACGAGGCATGGCGCGTGAACGTGATGGCGCACGTGTGGGCCTCGCGCGCGCTGCTGCCCGAGATGCTCGCGCGGGGCGAGGGCTACCTGATCAACACCGCCTCCGCCGCCGGCCTGCTCACGCAGGTCTCCTCACTCGTCTACAGCGTCACCAAGCACGCTGCCGTGTCGCTGGCGGAGTGGCTGGCGATCGAACACGCCGACGCCGGCGTACGCGTCTCCTGCATCTGCCCGCAGGGGGTCCGCACGCCGATGCTCGACCTGGCGATGGACGATCCGGCCGGCGCGGCGGCGCTGACGGCGGGGGGGCTGATCGAACCCGAGGACGTCGCCGACGCCGTCGTCGCGGGGATCCGCGAGGAGCGCTTCCTGATCCTCCCGCACGAGAACGTCAAGCGCTTCATGGCATTGAAGGGGGCGGACCCGGAGCGCTGGCTGACGGGGATGCGCCGGCTCGTGCGCGAAGCCCGCGCGGCGGGCTCAGCGAGCGGCTGAGAAGCGCGCGAGCGTGTCTGCGTCGTGTGAGCAGATCAGCTCGACCTCGTCGCCGTGGCGCAGCGCCAGCTCGCGCAGGCGCTCGCGGTTCGCCCGGCGCGCGGCGCCATCGACCTGGTTGAGGACCTCGAACGCGCTCATACCCGGCGGGCAATGGGCGGGCGTCTGCACCTCGCCGTGGTGGAAGTAGGCGTCGCCGCAGTGCAGCAGCCAGCCTGCTCCGTCGCGCACCGCGACGCCGGTGTGACCGCGCGTGTGCCCGGGCAGCGGGATCATCAGGATCTCCTCGTCGCTGTCGGGCACGATGCGCACGCTGCCGAAGCCGAGCCAGTGATCGCCCTCGACGCCGTGCTCGACCCAGCGCGGTCCATGCGCCCACTGCGCGGCGATGTAGCGCGTGCGCTCGCGCCAGCTCGGGTTCCGCGCGGCGGCGAGCTCGAGCCCGAGGACGTGCACCTCGGCGTCGGGGAAGTCCGCCAGGCCGCCCGCGTGATCGAGGTCGAGGTGCGTCGTGACGATGTGGCGGACGTCGCCCGGCTCGAAGCCGAGGGCGCGGAGTTGCGACGCGGCGGTCTCGGCGGCGTCGAGCCGCGGCCGCACGACCCCGGTGAAGGCCAGGCCGAGGCGCCGCGGCCGGCGCACGTCCTCGAGGCCGAAGCCCGTGTCGACGAGCACGAGGCCCCCGCTGCCCTCGATCAGCAGGCAGTGACAGACCATGCGCGCGCTCGCCAGCAGGCCGCCCGCGCCGGTCAGCAGGCGCGCGCCGTGCGGGCACATCGTGCCGCAGTTGAGGTGGTGGATCGTGCGCGCGGCGGTGCTCAACGGGGCGGGGCCTCGGCGCTACGCCGCGGCGGGCTGGATGGCGATCCCGCCGATGGCCTCCGCTGACGCCGGCTCGGCCAGCGCGCGGCCGTGACGGATCAGATCGGCGGCCCGCTCGGCGATCGCGATCGTCGGCGCGTTCGTGTTGCCGCGTGGCACGACCGGCATCACCGAGGCGTCGACCACCCGCAGACCTTCGAGGCCGTTGACGCGCAGCTCGGGGTCCACGATGGCCTGCTCGTCCTCGCCCATCCGGCAGGTGCCGACCGGGTGGTAGACCGCGAACGTCGTGCGCGCGATGTGTGCCCGCAGCGCCGCGTCGTCGTCGCCGCCGGGCGTGTTGAAGGGATCGGCGCAGTACCGGCGCATGGCGGGCTGCTCGCAGATCTCGAGCGCGAGCCTGAGGCCGGCGAGCATCCTCGCCATGTCCTCGCCGGAGGAGTAGAAGTCGTTGTGGATGATCGGCTTGGCCGACGGGTCGTT
This sequence comes from Solirubrobacteraceae bacterium, assembly GCA_035551395.1. Lineage (GTDB taxonomy): Bacteria > Actinomycetota > Thermoleophilia > Solirubrobacterales > Solirubrobacteraceae > Palsa-744. The sequence continues at coordinate 18,945 of DASZNB010000080.1, forward strand.
GGAGGCCAGCCGCACCGAGCCCCGACTCGCGGGCGTGAGCAGGCAGGGCGAGACCCAAACGCCGTGGGCCTCCGGGTCGCGCAGTCCCTCATCGACGATCTGCAGCGGCGCCACGTGAAACTGGATGTCCGGCGCGGGCGCGCCGGCGCCGACGCGGGCGAAGCCGCCGCTCTCGGCGAGGTTCGATGCAAACGGGCCGGTCTGGGACGCTTCGAACTGCTCGAGCGCAGCCGGCTCCAGCGCGAGCAGCAGGCTCTGCTCCTCGGGCGTCGTCCACACGAGCTGGGCGGCAGGATGGTCACTGAGGTTCTCGCCGACCCCCGAGCGGTCGAGCAGCGGCTCGATTTCGCGCATCGTCAGGTGTTCGGCGGGACCGACGCCTGAAAGCATCAACAGCTGGGGAGAGTTGTAGGCGCCAGCGCAGAGGATCACCTCGCGCTCGGCCCGCAACTCCTGCGCCTGCCCGAGCTGACTCGCGCGCACACCGACCGCTCGCGCGCCCTCGAAGAGGATGCTCTCGACGCGCATGTAGGGCATCACGGTGAGGTTGGGACGCTGCATCGCCGGGTGCAGGTAGGCGACGGCGGCGCTCGCGCGCATCCCCCCGCGCTGGGTCAGCTGGTACAGCCCGACGCCATCCTGCTCGGCGCCGTTGAAGTCCTCGTTGCGGGCCAGGCCGGCCTCGACGCCGGCCTCGACGAAGGCGCGCGAGATGACGTTGCCCGAGCGCTCCTCGCTGACCGGCAGCGGGCCGCCGGTGCCGTGCCAGGGCGAGGCGCCGCGCTCGTTGTCCTCGGCCTTGATGAAGTACGGCAGGAGCTCGGCCCACGACCAGCCGGGGACGCCCCAGTCGTCGTAATCGCGCCGGTTGCCGCGGATGTAGACCATCGCGTTGATCGAGGAGGATCCGCCGAGGACCCGGCCGCGGGGGAGCGGGATGCGCCGGCCGGCGCACTCGTGCTCGGGGGCCGAGTGATAGTCCCAGTCGACCTCCGTGGCGCCGAGCTTGAGGTAGCCGAGCGGAACGTGGATGTTCTCGTTGACATCCGGCGGGCCGGCCTCGAGCAGCAGCACCTGCACGTCCGGGTCCTCACTCAGCCTGGCGGCGAGCACGCAGCCCGCGGACCCCGCACCGACGATCACGTAGTCGTACATGTCCTCGCTCCCTTTCCCCGTAACACGCCGGACCAAGACCCCATAGCCTCCAGCCGACGGAGGGCTTGAGGCCTCACTCCAGGATGTCACTTTCGCGCGGGACGGGGGCCGCGCACATGAGAAGACTCTATTCGAGCCGATACCTCGCCATTAGGTCCGCTTAACAAGATCACGGGATCTCCTCCTCCGCAAAGAACTGGGACGAGCGCGTCGGCGCGGCCGAGCTGATCGCCCGTGGGGCGGGCTTCCGGGCGCTGCGCGCGCAGATCGTCGAGCTCGCCGCCCCGCGTCCGCAGCACGTCGTCGTCGACATCGGGTCGGGCACCGGGCTGCTGGCACTGGCCTTCGCCCCGCGCTGCGAGCGGGTGTGGGCAATAGACAGCTCGCGGGCGATGGGCGAGTACCTGCGCGTGAAGGCCGCCAGTGGCGGACTGAGGAACCTCGAGACGGTCCACGCGTCCGCCGAGAACCTCCCGTTGGTCGATGCGCTCGCCGACATCGTGGTCTCCAACTACTGCATGCACGAGCTCCCCGACGACGGCAAGCGGCGCGCGCTCGAGGAGATCATGCGCGTGCTCAAGCCTGGTGGGCGGCTCGTCATCGGCGACATGATGTTCTCGCTGAACCCGCTGCGCGAGCGCGACCGCACGGTCGTGCTCGGCAAGCTGCGACTGATCGCCGCGCGCGGGCTTCCGGGGATCTGGCGACTCGCGAAGAACGCCGCGCGGCTCGCTGCCGGACGCTGGGAGTCGCCGGCCGACGCCGACTGGTGGCGCGGCGCGCTGGCGCAGGCCGGCTTCGTGGACGTCGACGTCCGGCCCCTGTACCACGAGGGCGGTGTCGCGAGCGCCTACGCGCCGCTGCTCGCCGATCAGGGTTCGGCGAGCAGCGAGGAGGCACCCGGGACGGCCCCCAACGAGCTCAGCCGCGCCAGCGCGGACGGACGGTGCTTGAGATATCCGTCGAGGAACGCCGTCGTGACGCGCTCGACGATCCCGAGCTGAGGTTGCTCGGTGGAGTAGGGCGGCAGGTGACCCGCGCCGAGCAGGCGCAGCAGGTACTTCGGGCGCTGGGCGGCAAGGAAGAAGGCTTCCGTTTCGCCGGGGGTGTTGATGGTGTCGGCGGTCCCCTGTGTCGCGAGCAGCGGCGGAGCACCGGCGGGGAACGTGAAGCTGCCCTCGCTGGGGATCTCGGCGCCTGAGAGGATCACGGCGGCGCCGACCCTGCGGTCGCGAAAGCGGGGGTCATACGCCGCCGCGAGCGCGGTGTCGCCGCCGTCGGACTGTCCCGTGACGGCGATGCGATGCGGATCGATCAGCCCCGACAGGGGGCCGCCACCCGTAGCCGAGGCGGCGAGCAGCTGCGTGATCACGAAGCTCATGTCCGCCGGCTGGTTGGGCAGGTCGGACTCGTCGGGCCCACCGGGCGCATCGGCGTTCTCGCGCGGGAACGCGGGCGCGGCGACGACGTAGCCGGCGCGCGCCCAGCTCTCGAGCAGGCGGCGGTAAAGCGTTGGCGTGACGTCGAAGCCGTGTCCGAAGACGACGAGCGGGAAGGGGCCATACGCGCTCGCCGCCGGAGCGCCGGCGATGTCCGTCCCCGTCGCGGCGCCCTGCGCTGGATAGCGCACGTAGGTGAGCAGGCTGCGCGGCTCGGTCGTCCCGTCCGGGAGCGTGACGGTGCGGGTCGTGTCGCGCAGTTGCAGCACGCGCAGGCCAACGGCGAACGAGCTCGGTGGTGCCTTGGCTGGCGGCGGAGCCGTCTGTGTCTTGGCAGCTCCGGCTGCGGGCGCGCGTCCGGCGTTCCCGGATGGGCGAGCGCTTCCCCCGCCTTCCCCACCGAGCGCGAGCGCGGCGACGGTGACGACGGCGGCAAGAACGAGCACGAGCAGAGTGAGAGCGAGCAGACGCTGGCGCCGCACGACGACGCGGCTGGCGCCGCCCCGGCCCGCGCTGGGCTCACCGCGTGGCGAGGGCACCCTCAACAGGTCCCCGAGTAGCTCGACACGCCGCGCCCGGAAGATGGTTCGTCGACCTGCCCGTCGCCCCCGGAGCGAAGGACGGCGCCGAGGTGCACGACATACCAGACACCCCGCCAGGAGATCATCGAGGCGATCCCGAAGGAGCGCACGACGCCGTGCGTGCGGTAGACGACGCGCGCGCTGGGGACCTCGAAGTAGCCGATGCGGTCCGGGGCGAGCGAGCCCCTCACGATCCCCGCCCACAGCGCCCGCATCTGCGCGTGGAACTGGGGCGTC
>DASZNB010000081.1:0-16734 GCA_035551395.1 Solirubrobacteraceae bacterium
TTGACGAGATAGTCGACGGCGCCGGCTTCCAGGCCCTCGACACGATCCTCGATCTCGCCGCGCGCGGTCAGGACGATCACCGGCAAGCTGGGAAGCGCGCGACGAACCGCGCCGAGGATCTCCATCCCGCTGCGGCCGGGCAGCATCAGGTCGAGCACGATCGCGTCGTAGTCGCCGGCCAGCGCCAGTCGTTCTCCCTCGCGGCCGTCGAGCGCCGCCTCGACCACGAACCCGTGCGCCTCGAGGCCCCGCCGCACGAAGTCCACGATGCCCGGCTCGTCCTCGATCAGCAGCACGCTCGCGGCAGCAGCGGTGCTCGCGACGGAGCTCTCGTGTTCGGGCATCGCGGCCGTCGGCCGCACCTCGCGCTGTCGCCCGCTCTGCATGCTCACAGGATAAGCATCGACGCGTAAACCCCTTTTCCTGCAGGGAGATTCGATGAGGTTTCTCATGCGGCGGTTACCGGATCCTTAGTCAATGTGAGCACACTGATTCCATGGCGACCGACCGGCAGAGCGTTGCTGCGCCCTCATCTGCCTACCCGGCCGGGGCCCGCGCCGGGCACCTGACGGGAGGCGGCTCGAGCGGCAACGCTCGGCTCACCGCTGCGGCCGGGGTGCTGCTGCTCGCGCCGCTCGCTGTCATCGGCGTGACGATGCTGGACCTGCGCGGGCTGCTGTCGGTGCACCTGTTCGTCGGCATGCTGCTGATCCCACCCGTGCTGCTGAAGATGGGCACCACCGGCTACCGCTTCTTTCGCTACTACTCCGCCAACGCCGTCTACCGACGCAAGGGTCCGCCGCCGATGCTGCTCCGCCTGATCGCGCCGATGGTGATCCTCTCGACGCTGGTGGTGCTCGGCACCGGTGTCGCGCTGCTGTTCCTCGGACCATCCTCGCGCGGTGAACTGCTGCCGATCCACAAGATCAGCTTCTTCGTGTGGGCTGCCTTCGCCGGCGTGCACCTGCTGGGGCACATGCTGGAGCTACCCGAAGAGCTGCGTGCCGACTACGGCCGCTCCGCCAGCACCAGCGGGGACATCACCGGCCGCAGTGGTCGCGTCCTCGCGCTCTCCGGCGCGCTCGTCGCGGGCGCGGTGCTGGCGATCCTCGTGATCCCCGAATTCGGCGCCTGGCTGCACTCCTCCGACCTCCTCCACCACCACGGCTGATCGCAATGCGACGGATCCACACCACCCACACGCGCGATGCGGCGCTGCGCCAGCTCAACCGCATCAACCGCTGGCTGATCGCCGGCAGCGTCGTCCTGACCGCTGTCCTCGCCGACGTCGCCGCGAACGCCTTTCCCGGCAAAACGACGAAAACCCGCGCCGCACCGAAAGCCGCCAAGGCCCACAAGAAGAGCTCGGGCAGCGCCGCGAAGACGACGACCGGCGTGCTGCGCGCACCCGCCCAGTCGCCGCAGGCAAGCGAAGCGCAATCCTCCCAGCCGGCGGCGCCCAGCGAACCGGCGCAGGAAGCCGCCCCAGCGGCGCCGGCCCAGGAATCCGCGCCGGCGCAGGAAGCCTCGAGCGAACCCGCCCCGGAACGGGAAGCCGCACCGGCGCAGGAAGCGGCTCCCACACAGGAAGCGGCGCCGGAAGAATCGGCCCCGGTCGTCTCCGGCGGCTCCTGACATGAGCGTCGTCGCCCGCGCCTCGACGCCGCCGGCAGGGGCGAGCTGGGAGGCGCTCGGTACGAGCGTCGTGCTGCGCGTCACCGACCCACGCGCGCTAGCCCCTGCGCGGGCGGCACTCGAGCGGGAGCTCGACGCGATCGACCGTGCGTGCAGTCGCTTCCGCGAGGATTCCGAGCTCGCCCGCGTGAATGCCAGCGCGGGGCGCGTCACTGCGGCCGGCGAGCTGTTCCTCGACGCGCTCGCGCTCGCGCTGCGCGCCGCCGAGCTGACCGACGGCGCCGTCGACCCGACGGTCGGCCGAGCACTCGAGCTGGCAGGCTACGATCGCGACTGGACCCTGCTCGACCCGCCCGCGGCAGCCGCCGTCGGCGCCACGCCCGGACGCTCGTCCGACACCGGCACTGGCCCGCCCATCGTGACCGCGCGGGTGCTCGGTGACTGGCGGGTGGTCGCGCTCGACCGCGCGCTCGGCACCGTCCGCATACCGGCCGGCATCAAGCTCGACCTCGGCGCCACCGCCAAGGCCTGGGCGGCCGATCGCGGGGCGGCCGCATGCGCCGCGGCGGGCGACTGCGGAGCGCTCGTGAGCCTCGGCGGGGACGTCGCAACGTGCGGCCCGGGACCGAGCGGCGGCTGGCGCATTCACGTCACCGACGATCACCGCAGCGATCCGTCCGCTCCGGGGCAGACGATCTCCGTCGTCTCGGGCGGCCTCGCGACCTCCAGCACGGCGGTGCGGCGCTGGAGCCACGGCGCTCGCACGATGCATCACATCATCGACCCGAGCACTGGAGAGCCGGCGGCGTCGAGGTTGCGCACGGTCAGCGTCGCCGCCGCCGCCTGCGCCGACGCGAACATCGCCGCGACCGCATCGCTCGTGCGGCCCGAGCGGGCTCCGGCCTGGCTCGCCGAGCTCGGGCTGCCCGCACGCCTCGTCGCCTGGGACGGCGAGGTCACGCTCGTCGGCGGGTGGCCCCGTCCCGACTCGGTTCCCACCGAGCGCGAGCTCGCCGGCGGGCCGGCCCGCGCGAGCGTCGCGCAGCCGATCCGCCGCCTCGAGCGGGCGGGCGCGTGAGCGCCGTGCTCGCATCGGCCGGCCCGAGCGTGTACTGGTACCTGACCCGCTCGACGGGCGCCGTCGCGCTGCTGTTGCTGACCCTCGCGCTCGCCCTCGGCGTCCTCGACGTGCGGCGCTGGAGCAGCCCGCGCTGGCCACGTTTCGTGGTCGACTCGCTGCACCGCAGCGTCTCGCTGCTGTCGCTCGCGTTCCTCGTCGCGCACATCCTCACGTCGGTGCTCGACAGCTTCGCTCCGATCGGCCTGCTCGACGCCTTCATTCCCTTCGCCGGCTCCTACCGACCGTTCTGGCTCGGGCTCGGCGCGGTCGCCTTCGACCTGATCCTCGCGGTGATCGTCACCAGCCTGCTGCGTCAGCGAATGGGCTATGGCGCCTGGCGGGCCGTGCACTGGCTCACGTACGCGAGCTGGCCGATCGCGCTGCTGCACGGCTTCGGCACCGGCAGCGATGTGAAAAGCGGCTGGCTGCTCGTGCTCAGCGTCGCCTGCGCGGCGATCGTCGCGGCGGCCGTCGTCACACGCGTCGTGGCGGGCTGGCCGCAGAACCTCGGGCGCCGCAGCGTGGCGCTCGGCAGCACCGGCGCGTTCTCGCTGTTCCTCGCGCTGTGGCTGCCGAGCGGGCCGCTGGGACACGAATGGGCGCGCCGCTCGGGCACGCCGACGGCGCTGCTGCCCCACAGCACGAGCGTGAAAAGCAAGCGATGAGCACGCCCGAGACGACGATGACCGAGCTGCACCCGCGCGCCGGCGGCGCGCGCCTCGATGGGCCGCCGGCGCTGCCGCGCCTGCTGGCCGGGATCCGGGCCGACGGCGCGAGCACCCACGCAGAGCACCTCGAGCTGCACGGTCCGCTCGCGCTCGGCGGGGGCGCCCGGCGCAGGCAGGTCCGCGAGGACGCCGCCCGACTGCTCGACGAGGTCGAGCGCTCCGGCCTGACGGGGCGCGGCGGGGCATCGTTTCCGACCGCGACCAAGATGCGCGCCGTGGCGGGCGCACGCGGCCGCGCGATCGTGGTCGCCAATGGCGCCGAGGGCGAGCCCGCGAGCCTCAAGGACCGCACGCTGATGGAGACGCTCCCGCACCTCGTGCTCGACGGCGGCCTCGTCGCCGCCGAGGCGGTCGGCGCCGACGAGCTGATCGTGTGCGCCTGCGAGTCCGCCGGCGCGAGCGTCGAAGCGGTGGAGCTCGCAATTGGCGAACGCTCCCGCGAGCTGTCCGGCTCCGGCAGCGCTCCGAAGGTGACGCTCGTGAGCGTCCCGAGCCACTACGTCGCCGGCCAGGAGACCGCGCTCCTGCACTACCTCGGCGGCGGCCCCGCCAAGCCGACGTTCACTCCGCCGCTGCCCTTCGAGCAGGGCCTGCGGCGCCGGCCGACGCTGGTCAACAATGCCGAGACGCTCGCCCACCTCGCGCTGATCGCGCGTCATGGCGCGAACTGGTTCCGCCAGCTCGGCACAGCCAGCCAGCCCGGGTCCACGCTCGTCACCCTGTCCGGGCCGGTCGCCCACCCGGGCGTCTACGAGATCGAGAACGGCTCCTCGCTGACTTCGCTGATCGAGGCCAGCGGCGGCGCCACAGCGCGCGTGCGCGCCGTGCTGCTCGGCGGCTACGCCGGCGCGTGGATCGGCGGCGAGCTGCTGCAGGCCCTTGCGCTGTCGCAGGAACACCTCGCCCCCCACGGCGCGACGCTCGGCGCCGGAATCATCCTGCTGCTGTCCGAGGCGGCCTGCCCGGTCGCTGAAACCGCGCGCGTGGCCCGCTGGATGGCCGACCAGAGCGCCCACCAGTGCGGGCCGTGCATCCACGGCCTCGACGCGCTCGCGATCACGGTCGAGCAGATGGCCTCCGGCAGCGCCGAGGCGAACGCGGCACAGCGCGCCGACCGGCTCGCCTCGCTGACTGCCCGGCGGGGCGCCTGCGCACATCCGGATGGCGCCGTCAACCTGATCCTCAGCTCGCTTGAAGTGTTCGCCCCGGAGTTCGCGGACCACGCGCGCCACGGAGCCTGCGAGGCCTGCGCGCGGCCGCCTGAGCTGCCGCTGCCGCTGCGCCCCGTCGACGCGCCCGGTGTTCGCTAGGCCTGCTCATGAGCCATCGCGTAACAGTCAATCCGATCACCTGCGAGGCCCACGGCATGTGTGCCGAGCTCCTGCCCGAGCGAATCACGCTCGACGAGTGGGGCTATCCGCTCGTCGACGACCGGCCCCTGCATGGCTCCGAGGTCGAGCACGCGATGCGCGCGGCGCGCGCATGCCCGACGTTCGCGCTGCTCTTGCAGCGCGAACGCACGCCACGCGCCGGACGCGTGCGCGCGCGCAGCGGCTGAGCTCGACTGCGCTCCCGCCGGCCGGCGGGCCGGCTGAGCTCGGCTGCGCTCCCGCCGGCCGGCGGGCCGGCCGCGGCGCTGTCGTCCGGCGCCCCGGCGATCGCCTCAGATCGCGTTCGTGTGCACCGCCGCGAGACCCGCCCACTCCCCGTAGGGAGCGAACAGCTCGCGCACCTGGCGCTCGTCGGCGATCGCGCGGGGGTCTCCCCCGGCGAGGATCCGCCCGCCCAGCTTGAGCAGCCCGAGGTCACCGGCCGGGAGCTGGTCGTGGCGTCCCTGCCCGCGCAGCGCGAGCATCTCGATCGTCCATCGTCCGACCCCGGGCACCGCGCGCAGGCGCCGCCAGGCGCACTCGTGCTCGCCCGACACCAGGTCGATGCGGCCGCGGGCGACCTCGCGGGCGACGCGCACGAGCGCGAGTGCGCGGGCCGCCGCGAGGTCGAAGGACTCGAGCAGAGCGGGCGCCGTCCTCGCCAGCACGGCCACCGCCGGCAGGTCGCGCGGCCCGCCTGCGCGGCGCTCGCCGTGCACCCAGCGCCGCCCGAGCGCCGCGAGCAACCGGCGCTGGATCGCGGCTGCGCGCTCGTAGTCGATCAGCTGCTCGCTGATCGCCCAGGCGAGCGCCTCGAACGGCTCGGGCCGGCGCGTCACGCGCAGCCACGGGCGCCGTCGCAGCGACGAGCCGATCAGCGGGTCGCCCGCAAACTCCCGCAGGAACGGGCGCAGGTCATCGTCCACGCCGAGCGCGAAGCGCATCCGCTCGATGCCGTAGCTGGCCGCCGCCGGCGTTGGCGCCTGCGCGAGCAGGTCCACGCGGTCGAGCGCCGGCTGGGCCACGCGCACGAGCACGGGAAGCTCGCCGGCGTGGAGCAGGCGTTCGAGCACGCCGCCGCGGCGGCGGAGCATGCCGTCGAGCCCGTTGCGGGCAGGCAGGCGAAAGGGAGCGGCGGGGACGAGCTCCCGGCGCAGTTCGACGAGGGCGCTCAGCGCGAGCTCTCAGCGACCGGCGTCGGCGCCGCCGAGCAGGTGCACGTCGACGAGCAGGGAGCGGCTGCCGACGATCTGGACGAGCTCTCCGGCGCGCCCTGAGCGTCTGCCGCCGCGGCGGGCCAGCTTGCCGCGGCGCCCGGCCTTGGCGGGGAGCATCGCGCGGCGCTGGCGACGATGGACGAGACCCACGACGGCGGCCCCGGCGGCGAAGCCCCCGGCGGCCATCGCAGCGGCCTGCACAGCCGGGATGACCAGGCCCGCGTGGCGCTCGAGCGCGGACGAAGCGCCATCGCCGCGGCGTACGAGCGGCTGCTCGTCCGCGAGCACCGGGACCCCGTCGAGGATCTCCTCCTCGACCTCGCCGGCCGCAGAGGCCCGAGCGCCGGCGGCCGACTGGAAAGCGTCGCTCACTCGCCGAAGTGTAGAGCGCCGCCCAGACCGCTTCTACAGCGCCCGCTCGTAGATGCGGTAGCGCTTGACCACGCGCCCGCCCATCGCTTCCATGCCGCGGTTCATCGCCGTGTTCGTCTCCAGGATCCAGCCCATCTCCCCGCCGGTCTGCGGGCGCGCCGCGGCGGCGTTGAAATGGTCCACGTAGAGCTTGGCGGCCACGCCGGTGTGCTGGTAGGAGGGCTTGACGCCGAGGAAGCCGACGCGAACCCGGTCGGTGATCCTGCCCTTGTTGAGGAAGTGCCACCAGCCGAGCGGCAGGAGGCGGCCGTTCATCTTCGCGAGCACCTGGTTGACGTCGGGGACCGTTATCGCCATCCCCACGACCTCGCCCGTGTCTTCGCGCTCGGCGATCATGAACCAGTGCTTGTCGAAGACGAGATGCAGCTCCTGGGCGTAGGCATCGAGATCCTTCTTCGAGTAGGGGACGAAGTCCCAGTTCTGCGACCAGGCCGAGTTGTAGACCTCGGCGAAGGCGTCGAGGTCCTTGCGCAGCTGGCGGCGTCGCATCGGGCGCACGCGAATCCCATGCTCGCTCTGGACCTTCTCGGCGAGCTCGAAGATCACCGGCAGCACCTTCTCGCGATCTGAGACCTCGAGGTTCCACATCAGCAGGTCGATCGCCTTGCTCATGCCAGCCTGCTCGACGCGCTCCTGGTAGTAGGGCGGATGCCACGGCTGCAGGATCATCGGACGCAGGTCGAAGCCCTCGATCAGGATGCCGCTCTCGTCGTTCATCGCAAAGCTGGCCGGTCCCACCATCAGCTCCTTGCCGCGCGCGCGCAGCCACGTTGCGGCGGCCTGCAGCAGCCCGTCGAGCGCCTCCTGATCGTCCTCGAACTCGAGGAAGCCGAACCAGCCCCAGTTCTTCTTCTGGTAGTCGTTGAAGGCGTGGTTGACCTGCGCGCTGATGCGCCCGACCACGCGCCCGTCGCGCCGGGCCAGGAAGTACTCGGCCTCGCCGTGGCTGAAGAAGGCGTTCATGCGGCGGTTGAGGAACAGCCACCGCTCGATCCGCAGGGGGGGAACCCACAGCGGGTGGTTAGCATGCAGGCGGAAGGGCAGCTCGATGAAGGCCTTGAGGTCCCTGCGGCCGGAGACAGCTCTGACTTCGACACCCACTGGCGAGGCACCCTACATGCACACCTCCACCGACGTCTTCGCCAAGGTTCGCGACCACGATCGCGCGGCTGTGCTCGCGGCGGCGCGGGAGGCGGACGTGCTGCCGTACTTCCACGTGCTGAGCTCGCCGGCGATGCCGGTCGTCGAGATGGAGGGAGCCGAGCGGATCATGCTCGGCTCGAACAACTACCTCGGCCTGACCGGCGACGAGCGCGTGATGCAGGGCGCCGAGGACGCCCTGCACCGCTTCGGCACCGGGCTCACAGGCTCGAGGCTGCTGAACGGCACGATCCCCCTGCACCTCGAGCTCGAGCGCGAGCTGGCCGAGTGGATGGACACCGAGGACGCGCTCGTGTTCAGCACCGGCCACCAGGCCAACCTCGGCGTGCTCGGCACTCTGCTCGGTCCTGCCGACACCGTGATCGTGGACTCGGGCGACCACGCCTCGATCCTCGACGGCTGCCTGCTCTCGCGCGCCAAGCTGCGTCCCTTCCGCCACAACCGGCTCGCCAAGCTCGAGAAGATGCTGGAGCGCGCACAGAGCGATGGCGGCGGCGTCCTGGTGGTCGTCGACGGGGTCTTCTCGATGGAGGGCGATATCGCGCCGTTGCACGAGATCTGCGAGCTGTGCGAGCGCTTCGGCGCGCGGCTGATGGTGGACGAGGCGCACGGTGCGGGCGTGCTCGGCGCGCGCGGCGCGGGGACCGCCGAGCTCCTCGGTGTCGCCGACCGCGTCGATCTGCGCATGGGTACGTTCTCGAAGTCGCTGGCCTCCTGCGGCGGCTACGTCGCGGGCTCGCACGAGGTGATCGAGTACCTGCGCATCTACGCACGGTCCTTCCTCTTCACCGCCTCCGCCGTTCCCGCCGCTGTCGGCGCAGCGCTCGCCGCCCTGCGCGTGGTGCGCTCCGAGGACGGCCCCCCGCTGCTCGTGCGGGCGCTGGAGAACGCCTGGCGGCTGCGCGACGGGCTGCACGAGCGCGGCTTCGCCGTCGTCGCCCCGCAACTGCTCTCGACGGCCGCCAACCTGCAGCACCACGCCCCTGGCCTGCGCAGCGGGGACGCCGGCGCCGAGACGATCGTCACGCCGATCGTGCCGGTGCTCGTCGGCGACGACTGGAAGGCGGCGCTGTTGTGGCGCGCGCTCTACGACGCCGGCGTGTTCGTCAACACGGCCCTGCATCCCGCGGTGCCACCAGGCGGGGCGCTGCTGCGCACGAGCGTGATGGCCACCCACGACGGGCCCACGCTCGAGCGCGCGCTCGCGATCTTCGAGCAGGTCAAGGGCGCCTTCGAGGCCGAGCACGGACCGCTTCCCGGGCCCGCCTCGAGCTGACCCGCAGCTCGCCCGCGCTTGTCCATTTCTTCACAAGTCAAAAGCGGAACGAAAAAGGTCGCTTCTAGCGTACGAAGCGCCCGTCGCGCGGTTGACCGCGCCCCCCGTCCTGGCGTAGCTTCCCCATGCGCTCTGCATGACCGTCCGGGGTCCGCCCCACGTAGCCGTCCGAGATGTGCTGGGAGAGCCGCCGCGACGCGTCGCGGGGGACGCCGCACGGCCATGGCGCGCGCGTTTTCGTAAAACAACCAGCAAGCATGTTGCCTTCGCGTGAGCCCGTGACGGCGACGGGGAGATGCCACAAATGAACGCGATAGCGACGGTTGCCCCTGCCGGTCCGCAGTACATGCGCGCCCTTGAACGCGCGAACAAGGTTCGTCTAGCTCGTGCCGAGCTCAAGCGGCGAATCGCGACCGGCGAGCTCGACGTCACCGCGGTGATTCTCGAATGCCCGTGGGAGGCCGACAGCATGGCCGTCGCCGACCTGCTCGTGAGCCAGCGCCGCTGGGGCCAGACGCGCTGCCGCAAGTTCCTCTCCCAGGTACCGATGTCGGAGAAGAAGACCGTCGGCTCGATGACCGAGCGTCAGCGGCGCACGCTGGCGGCGATGCTCGGCTGCGCTGAGGGTGAGCGGGGTCGCGCGTGGCGCGCGACCCCCTTTCTAACGGACAGCCTGACGAGAGCTTGAGCTGCCACCAGCCGGCGAGCATGCCGATCAGACCGAGGCGGGGTCGCACCTCCCAGACCCCGCATCCGCCCTGGCCGAGATCGCTGACGGGCAGCCTGACGAACTTGTAGCGGCCTGGTTCCAGCCGCATGCCTTCGAGCAGCTCACGCGCCAGTCGCTCCTGCTCGGCGCGCTGAGCGCCCACGCCGCGAAGCTCCTGGAGCCTACCGGCGAGGCGGTCGCGAATGCGCTCGAGCTCGGCGAGGTCGGGCAGCCTCGGCCCCGCCGGCGATGCTCCCGGCTCGCGTCGCGGGGCGGCGATGAACGGGAAGGAGTCGGCCACGATCGCCGAGAGCTCGTGCTCGAGCTTGGCGATCTGCGCCTTCAGCGAGCGGCGAGCGGCGAGCTGGGCGCCAGCCTGCGTGGCCTGTCGCTCGTGCGCGCCGAAACCGTCGAGCCGTGGGCTACCCTCACGCCCCGCGCCGTCCACCAACTGCTGCTGGAACTGCGACACCGCACCTCCTCCGGCCGACCGCAGCCGAAGTCTACCAGCGCTCGCACCCGACTCGGACACCTCGCGAGGCACGCGGCCGGGTCCCGGCCGCGGCGCTCAGGGCCGCTCGAGCGCCGCGCGCGCCGACCACAGCGCCTCTTCGGCGAACAGCGTCGGGACGCCCGCGACCTGGACCGCGAACAGCTTCAGCCGGCGCGTGCCGGCGCCTGCGGCGTGTCCGCCGGCGAGCTCGCCGAACAGGACTGCGAGCGCCGCCGAGGAATCGGCGATCACGAGCCTGCCGGCCGGCAGCCGGGAGGCATCGACGGAGCGCCCGAGTGGCTCCCCGTCGCGACTCGTGCGGATGCCGAGCGGGCCATCGAGGGTGTCGGCGTCGAGCGCCCACACCGGCACGGAGGTGTCGAGCAGCGCGATCAGGAGGATGTCCTCGAGCAGTCCTCGGCTGAGGAAGGCTCCGCGCAGCATGCGCTCGAGCACGGCCGCTTCGATCGGCGTGCGGACGACGTCAGGGTCGAGCCCGATGTGACGGAAGAACACGCGGTAGGCGCCGGGAACGGCCTCGCGGCGCAGCGCGATTGCGCGCGCGCCGCGGATCCTGCTCGACAGTTCGCGTATGCGCTCCTCGATCGCCGGCGGCGAGCTGGCGGTCAGCGACTGGCGCCGGAGGACCTCGACGTGGCTGAGGATCAGCCGCAGCGCGGGCAGCTCCGCTTCGACCTCGGGGGCGCGCCAGCCCAGCTCGAGGTCCGCGGAGAGGCTCATCCGCTGCGCCAGCCCCGCGTCCGGGCGGCCGTCACCAGCGCGGCGATGCGCGCGCGCAGCGTCGCGCGTGGCACGCGGCTGAGCACCGTGCGCCCCTGCTCGACGCCGCCCGGCAGCACGAAGCTCAACTGTGGGCAACTGGCGACTTTGTAGAGCACGGCGAGCGCGCCGTCGCTGTCGAGCCCGACCGGGAAGCCGAGTCCGCGGCCGCGCACGAGCCGGCGCACAGCGGCGCGCTGGCCCTTGATCGCCACCGCCGCGAAGTGCACGCCCGGGAAGGACGGCGCCAGCGCCTGCATGTCGCCGAGCACCGACGCGCAGGCGCCCGCGTCAACGAACAACGCGAGCACGACGGGTGCGCCTTCGTAGAGCTGGCACAGGTTGAGGATCTGCCCGCCGCGGACCTGGCAGGCGGGGACGCGCCCCGCCGACCCCTCGCCCGCGCGCGTGGCTACGTTCGCGTCGCCGGACAGGTCGCCGAGCGCGAGCGGAACGGCGAACGGCGCGAGCTTCTGGCCCGGCGCGAAGCCGCTGCCGCCGTTGGGCTTGGTGACGATCGTGTTGATCGTGATCAGCACGAGGATCACGACGGCCAGCAGCCCGACGTAGCGCCCGTAGGAGGGCGCGGACGGCGCCGGGGCCTGCGGGCCGGCGCCGCCCGCGGGGCCCTCAGGCCGGCTCATGGCCTGCGCCGCGGCGCCGGCGGGCCGTGGCGGCGCGCAGCTGGGCGAGTGGGCGCGGCCGCAGCCGGCGCCGGCGCTCGCGGAGATCGAGCGCCTGCTCGTCGCCACCCTCGCTCGCGCGGCCCGCGATCACGATCGCCGCGGGGAGGGCCACGAGCACGCCGAGGAGCGAGACGCTCAGATCGATCAGTGTCACGAGGCCGAAGTCGCGCAGCATGCGAATGTCCGACAGGGCGAGCACGCCAAAGCCCGCGATCGCCGTCACCCCCGAGGCCGCCACCGCGGCACCCGTGCGGTGGTAGCTGCGCCTCAGCGCCTCGATCGTGTCATGACCGGCCCGCAGCTCCTGGCGGTGGCGCTCGGACAGCAGCACGCTGAACTCGGTCGAGATCGCGATCACGAGCGCGCCGAGCGTCACCGACATCGGGTTGAGCGGGACCCGCACGGCGAACAGGATCAGCGCGGACCATCCCGTGGCGAGCGCAATCGGGGCGAGCGGGACGAGCGTCCGGCGCACGTCGCCGCGGAAGGCCGCGAGCAGGACCAGGGCGACGGCGGCGAGGCCTGCGAGCAGCGTCTCCAGGCGGCGCCAGGGATCGGCGACCTGGGCGCCGGAGCGGGCCGCGAGCACGGGCAGGCCGACGAGCTGGGCGCTGATTCCCGCGGGCGGGTGCAGCTGGGCGCTCATCTGGTCGATCAGTCGCTGCTGCTCGGACAGGCTCATCGCGCGGATCCCGAACGCGAGCGTGGCCAGGCGGCGGTCGGGCGTGATCACGTCCTGGGAGAAGTAGGAGGGGATCACTCCGAGCAGGCCGCTGACCTGCTTCTGCGTGAGCTTGCCGGCGGCGCCGGCGCCGCCCTGGCGCTGGAACAGGTCGGGCAGCGAGAACGCCGGGCACACCCGCGCCTTGCCGCAGCCGCGCGTCGGGCTGTAGCCCACGCGCGCGAGCACGGCGCTCTGGTAGGCGATCATCCATTCGATCGCCGCCGGGCTGGCGAGGTTGCGGCCCGAGACGAGCAGATCGATTTCGCCGCCGACCCCGGTCGTGCGCTCGAGCGTGTTGAGCGCCTGCAGCGAGCTGAGGCTCTGCGGCGCCAGCTTGGTGATGTCGGTCTCGACCTTCGTCTGGGTGTCCAGACCCCAGCCGAGCGCCGCGAGCGCGAGCCCGACGCCGAGCACGCGGCCGGGGTGGCGCACGGCGCCCACGAGCGCCGCGCGGCCCACCAGCCGCGTGAGCGCGTTGTCGGCGACCAACTCGCGTGCGCCGCGCCACGCGGCCTGCAGCCGTGCCGGCGGGCGCCCCGCCGGCGGCGCGCCCGCGCGCGTGCGGGGCGCCAGGGCCAGAGCCGCGGCACCGGCGCTCAGCGCGCACAGCAGCGCGAGCGCGACGCCGACCACGAGCAGCACGCCGAAGCCGCGCACCATCGGCACGGGCGAGAGCGCCAGGACGAGCATCGCCGCCGCGCTCGCCGCTGCAGCGGTCGCGATCGTCGGCGCGCCGATCGCCCCCGCGCGGGCGATCGCGCGCGCCGAGGGCAGCCGCTGCGCGTCGCTCGGCGCGCCCCCTCCCGCGCCGTCGCCCTCGCCCTCGCCCTCGAGCTCGGCCATGGCCTCGCCGACGCGCGACTGGAACTGGATCGCGTAGTCGACGGCAAGGCCGATCAGCACCGGCAGCACCGCGACGGCCGCAATCGTCAGCGACGCGCCGGCCGCGGAGAGCGCCCCGAACGTCAGCGCCGCGGCGAGCAGCGCGAGCGCCAGCGGCAGCAGTCGGGGCTGCCCGCGGAAGACGAGACCGAGCGTCGCCGCCATCACGAGCAGGACCGCCACGAGCAGCAGCTCGATCGAGTGCGTGATCGAGCTCGTCAGTTCGGCGACGATCACGGGCACGCCCGTGACCAGGTAGCTGCCGCCGTGCTGCGGCTGCCACTGGGGCATCGCGACGGCGCTGCGGATCAGCCCGATCGTCCGCGTGCGCTGCGATTCGCTCAGCCCCGCCTTCATGCGCACCGAGATCAGCGCGGCGTCGCGGTTGGGGAACAGGTAGGCGAAGCGCTGCTTGGGCGTTCCCGCGGGCTTGGTCGAGTCGAACACGACCGACGTCACGAATTCGGGGTTATCGACGCTCGGGCGCGATGTCAGGCCGTATTTGAGGGCGAGCGTGACGAGGCTCTTCTCGAAGCTGCCGTATTCGAGCTTTTTGGCCTGCGCGCCGAGCGCGCGCGCGCTGGCCTGCGAGAGCCCGCGCGCGAGCGCGGCGCGGATCACCACGCGTTCGGCCTGCTTGGACTGCGCTTCGGCCTGGCGCGTCTGCGCGGTGAGCTGTTCGTCGAGCTGCGTCGCGGCCTCGTTGACGAACGTACCCGGCCCGAACACGACCTTGACGGTGTGCGCACGGGCGAGCGCTCCGCAGGGGCCGTCGACGCCGCCCTCGGACGCAAGCGCCTGCGCGGGGACGTTGCCCGACAGGCAGCCCTCCAGCCCGACGAGCCGGTCGATGTCCGAGCTCAGCATCAGCTGCTGCAGATCGCCCTTCACGAGCACCGCGATCGGCTCTTCGCCGAAGCCGCGGTAGAAGCGCTGGGTGGCGCGGTACTGCGAGCTGGAGCTCGACACGAACGTGCTCGTGGCGGCCGTCGGATGCAGGCGCGCCAGCGCGAGGCCCGCCGCAGCGAGCCCGAGGGCGATCGCGAGCGCGATCACGAGCCGCGGCCGCCTGGCCGCCGCGCCCGTCAGCGCCGAGAGGAATCGAGCCACGCCCACCGCGTCGAGGCTAGTGGTTCACCATCCGGCGCGTGCAGCTTCGTTCCCTACTCCATCCCCAGCGGGCCGGCAGATTCGCCGGAGAGGAACTGACGAACGAAGGGGTTCTCCGAGGCGAACAGCTCCTGCGCGGGACCCGACTCGACGATCTTGCCCTTCCACAGCACGGAGATGTGCTCGGCCACGCGGCGGGCGCTCATGATGTCGTGCGTGATCACGACGTAGCAGCCGCCGTTCTCGGCGTGGATCTCCTTGATCAGCTCGCACAGCAGCGCGGTACGCACGGGGTCCAGCCCCGAGTCGGGCTCATCGAACAGGACGATGTCGGGTTCGAGCACGAGCGCGCGCGCGAAGCCGGCGCGCTTGCGCATGCCGCCCGAGAGCTCGTTGGGCATCTTCTCGTTGGCCTCGCCGAGCCCGACCTCTTTGAGCCGGCCATTGACGATCTCAGCGATCTCGTCCTCGCCCTTCTCGGTGTGCTGGCGCAGCGGGAAGGCGACGTTGTCGTACAGGTTCATCGAGCCGAACAGGGCGCCGTCCTGGAACAGCACGCCGAACTTCTTGCGCAGCTCGAACAGGTCTGCGTCGCGCAGGCTCGGGATCGAGTGCCCGTGGACGATCACGTCCCCCTCGTCGGGATACAGCAGGCCGACGATGTGCTTGATGCAGACCGACTTGCCGGTGCCCGACGGGCCGAGGATCATCGAGATCTGGTTCTCCGGCAGCGACATGTTCAGGCCGCGCAGCACGTGGTTGCGCCCGAAGGACTTGTGCACGTCGATGAACTCGATCGCGTCGGGTTTGTCGGCGCCCGGCGAGGAAGCCGGCGCTCCCGGCGACGGGCTGGTTGCGCCGCGGGGGGACTCGACGGCGGCGTCCGCCTCGGGGAGCTCTTCGCGCATCTCGCTACCCCCCGATCGGGGCGCGCGGATTGGCGCCCCAGAAGATCTGCGTGCCGAGCGCGCCGATGATGTGCACGAGCACGAGGTTGAGCACCATCGACTTGGCCGTGGCTCTGCCCACCCCGACCGGGCCGCCGCTGGCGTTGTAGCCGTAGTAACAGGCGACGAGCACGATCGCCGTGGCCATGAACATCGCCTTGATCAGGCTGTAGAGGAAGTCCGGTGGATTTTGGAACTGCCAGAAGATCAGGAAGTAGCCGCCGGAGGAGACGTAGCCGATCTGCTGCACGACGGCGATGTACGACGCGAGGAATGCCGCGCCGATACCGGCGAGGTACATGAACGGCAGCACCAGCCAGGCCGCGAGCAGGCGCGTCGCGCAGAGGAACGTCATCGAGTTGATGCCCATCACCTCGAGCGCGTCGATCTCGTCGGAGATGCGCATCGCGCCGAGCTCGGCGACGATGCCCGTGCCGACCTTCGCCGCCATCATGTACCCGAACGCGTACGGCGTGATCTCGCGCAGATCACACCAGGCGGTGAACACACCCGAGTAGGCCGGCGCGCCCTGGGCGGCGGTGAAGTAGGCGCCCTCGATCCCGCACTGCAGACCGAGGATGAACATCAGCGTCCAGATGATCGCGGTCGAGCCGACGATCAGGATCCCGCATTGGCGCAGCGCCTCGCCGAAGAAGCGAAAGACGCGCAGCCCCCACACGTCGCGGACGATGTTGCCCGTGAACCTGCCGATCTCACCGGTCGCCGCGAGCCATTCGCGCGGCATCGCCAGGAGCTCGTTCACTTGATCACCAGGATCTGGGGGTGCGTGGCGAGCAAGGTCTGCGTGAAGATGTAGTCGAACGAGAAAATCGCGGTGAAGGCCAGCACGACGGCCTCGTTGACCGCGCGCCCGACGCCCTCGGCGCCGCCGGAGGCGGCCATGCCCTTGTAGCAACAGACGATCGCGATGATCGCGCCGTAGATGGTCGTCTTCAGGACCGAGCCCCACAGGTCCGTTGTCGAGGCGTTGGCGAACAGCGTCGACCAGAACGGCCCGAGCGGCTGGCTGTTGACGAGCTCGGCGATGATGCCGCCGAAGATCCCGAACAGCAGCGCGTAGATGTCGAACAGGCCGGTGACGACCATCAGCGCGAGGAAGCGCGGCACGACGAGGTTCTTGACCGGGTCGACGCCGAGCACCTGCAGGGCGTCGAGCTCCTCGCGCACCTTGCGCGCGCCGAGGTCGGCTGTGATCGCCGTGCCGGCCACGCCCGCGACGACGATCGCCGTCACGCTCGGGCCGATCTCGCGGACGGCGCCGAGCACGAAGAAGCCGCCGAGGCGATCGAGCGCGCCGAAGATCGTGAGGAAGTTGGCGGCCTGCAGGCCGGCCGCGCCGTAGCTGATCGCGACGGTCGTGATCAGCAGCGGAAACCAGCAGAGCCGCAGCGCGAAGAGGAATTGCGAGACGAGCTCGCCCCCGTATGGATAGGGCGGGCGAAT
>DASZNB010000082.1:0-2355 GCA_035551395.1 Solirubrobacteraceae bacterium
CGCCAGTCGCTCACGCACAAGTTCTCGATCGGTGGCCACGAGGGCTACATCACCGCCGGCATGTACGAAGACGGCAGCGTCGGAGAGATCTTCCTGACCGATATCGGCAAGGAGGGCTCGACGCTGCGCGGCATGATGAACTCGTTCGCGACTGCGATCTCGATCGCTCTGCAGTACGGCGTGCCGCTCGAGACGCTCGTGCAGAAGTTCAGCTACATGCGCTTCGAGCCAGAGGGCATCACGGGCAACCCCGAGATCCCGTTCGCGAAGTCGATGCCCGACTACATCATGCGCTGGCTCGCATCGCGCTTCCTCGACACAGACGCACAGGAGGAGCTCGGCATCCTCACGCCTGCTGTACGCGCGCGCAAAGCAGCGCAGGACGCGCTCGTCTACGACGGCGACACAGCCGGCCCGACGAGCCAGCCGGCGAGCGAGGCCTCGGCAGCCGGTGGCGCGAGCGCTCCGACGAGCGCGCTGACCGACACCCCACCGATCGTCCCCGCCCGCCTGCAAGGCCTCGACCTCGGCCCTGCGTGCAGCCAGTGCGGCGGGATGATGCAGCGGACCGGCTCGTGCTACACGTGCTCGTCCTGCGGCAACAACACCGGCTGCGGCTGAGGTCGCTTGCAGCCCTCCCCTGAGAACCCGCTCGGGGGAGGCTGTCTGTGCGGGGCGGTGCGGTTTGAGATCACGGCGCCGTTCGTCAGCGCCGGGTACTGCCACTGCACGCACTGCCAGAAGCGCACCGGGGCGACGCACTCGGCGAATGGCCGCGTGCCACAGGCAGGCTTCGAGCTGCTGAGCGGCGAGCAGCAGCTGCGGGCCTTCACGCCGGCCGACGGCGGCGTGCCGAAGCTGTTCTGCGCGGAGTGCGGCGGGCACGTGTTCAGCGGCGACCCGCTCCACGACGAGCAGGTCGCTGTGCGCCTCGGCGCGCTCGACGGCGACCCTGGCATCAGGCCGCAGCACCGCACGTTCCTCGACTCTGCCGTCTCGTGGGAGCCGATCCCAGACGACGGCCTGCCGCGCTTCCGGCGGCAGCGAGGAGCCTGAGCGCGGGCCCGCCCGCCGCCTGGCGACCCGTCTCGAGCAGCGCGCCCGGCCGGCCGGCTAGGCCAATGCGCCGACGGTGCTGTGCGCGCGAAGCGGGCGCCTGCGCGCGCTCACGCGTGCCGGAGCGACGCGACCGCGCAGCCAGCGCAGCGAGCCGGGCGCTCCGCAGCGCTCGCGCCAGCCGCGCAGCATGCGCTCGAGGCGCTCTGCGGTCTCGACGCGCGCGAGCACCTCGACGCTGCCACCGCCTTCGCCCTGCGGGCCGAGCCGCACGAGATACAGCTCGCCTGTCTCACGAACCCACGCGGCCCTGTGCAGCGGCCCGTCGACGTCGTCGCGCCACCACAGGCCTACGTCCTGCTCGCGAGAGCTGAGGCGGTCGGGATCGCCGTTGTAGAACGAGACGAGTGAGCTGTAGCGCTTCGCCGCCGTGATGTCCGCTTGCGCTGCCGAGTTCATCGTGACCGCCGATCGTCGTGAGGGGAACGGTTCGCATACGGACCTTCCCGCGCGAGGCTTAACGATTGGTTACCGACTCGTAAGGATTGACCGAAAGCGCATCTACACGCGCGGCACGGCCGTCACGCTGCCGCAGAAGCCGGCACGCAGATCGGCGAGAGGTGGTGCCACCGGCTCGCACGAACCGGTGACACTCGAGCTCCTCTCAGCCGTTCAGACGCTTCTTCAGCGCACTTGCCGCGGAGAATTTCGCGGCTTTCGACGCCGAGATCTGGATCGTCTCGCCGGTCGAGGGGTTGCGTCCTTGCCGCGCGGCCCGCTGGCTGACGCTGAACTTGCCAAAGCCAGCAAGCGAGACCTCTCCCCCGGAGGCAAGCTCGTCGGAGACCGACTCGATCACCGCCTCGACTGCCTGGCGAGCCTGGCTGCCGCTTATGCCGGTTTTCGAGGCGACCGCCTCGGCTAGCTCGTTCTTGGTCATGCCACTCCCTTCTCGAGTGTCTTTGCTCCGAGGAGGCTAATAGCTGATGCGGACGACGACACCCCGAAACACGGGGAATCTGGACACAAAACGCCCTAATTTCCGGGGAACTCGAGCGGTGCTGCGCCGTGCAGGGCGCCCTGACGGCGATCCTGGCGCGAGCGCCTGCGCAGCAGATAGCCGAGCGCTCCCGCCTCGCAGGCCGCCCACAGCGTGGCCAGCCAGGCACCGCAGGCGAGGCACACGTGCACCCACACCAGCTCCGTCGGCAGATGCGTCTCGTACTGATCGAGCCCGACGGCTCCCTGCAGGGCCAGCAGCCAGCACAGCGCCGTCAGCGGTCGCCTGACACGCTCAGG
>DASZNB010000083.1:0-13244 GCA_035551395.1 Solirubrobacteraceae bacterium
TCGGCGCTGCTGCACACGTTCGGGGTCCTGCACAGCACGGGCAAGGAGGCCGGAGCCCTGGCCATCATCGCGATCACGCTCGGTCTGCTCGTGGGTCCCTGGTTCGTGGGCCTCGGGCGCAGCCTGTCCTCCGAGCGCGCCGCGCGCATCCGCGAGCAGGAGCGCGCCGAGCTGGCGGCCCACCTGCACGACTCGGTTCTGCAGACGCTCGCGCTGATCCAGAAGCGCGCGGACGACCCGCGTGAGGTCGCCGGGCTCGCGCGCCGCCAGGAGCGCGAGCTGCGTAGCTGGCTGCAGGAGGGCACCAAGCGTCCTCGGCCCGACAGTGTGGCGGGTGCGCTCGAGCGCGCGGCGGCCGAGGTCGAGGAGCTGCATCGCGTGTCGATCGAGGTCGTCACGGTCGGCGATGGTCCGCTGAACGGGCGACTCGAGGCGGTCGTGCAGGCGGCGCGCGAGGCGATGACGAACGCGGCGAAGTTCGCCAGCAGCGAGCGCGTCGACCTGTACGCGGAGGTCGCAGCGGATCGCGTCGAGGTGTTCGTGCGCGACCGCGGCGTCGGTTTCGACCCGTTGACGATCCCCGCCGACCGGCGCGGGGTGCGCGACTCGATCATTGCGCGGATGGAGCGCCATCACGGCCACGCAGCCGTGCACAGCGCGCTCGGTCACGGCACCGAGGTCGAGCTCGTGATGGAGGGGGGCTCGGCGCCGTGAGCGCGCGCCCGCGCGTGGTGATCGTCGACGACCACCGCCTGTTTCGCAGCGGCGTTCGCGCCGAGCTCGGCGAGCAGGTAGCCGTGGTCGGCGACGCGGGCGGGGTCGAGGAGGCGGTAGCGGTGATCGGCGAGCAACGCCCGGAAGTCGTCCTGCTCGACGTCCACATGCCCGACGGCGGCGGGGTCGCGGTGATCGAGCGGGTCGCGGCCCGCCAGCCGGACGTGCGGTTTCTGGCGCTGTCGGTATCCGACGCCGCGGGGGACGTGATCGCCGTGATCCGAGCGGGAGCGCGCGGGTACGTGACGAAGACGATCTCCGGCCGCGAGCTCGCACGGGCTGTGCGCAGCGTGGCCGACGGCGACGCGATCTTCTCGCCGCGTCTGGCGGGATTCGTGCTCGACGCCTTCGCCGACGAGCGCGACCGCGCCGAGCCCGCCAGCCCGGGTGAGGACCCCGAGCTCGACCAGCTCACGCCGCGCGAGCGCGAGGTCCTGCGCCACATCGCCCGCGGCTACATGTACAAGGAGGTCGCCCAGCGCCTCGGCATCTCGGTCAAGACGGTCGAGGCCCACGTCTCGGCGGTGCTGCGCAAGCTACAGCTCTCCAGTCGCCACGAGCTGAGCCGCTGGGCAGTCCAGCGCCGGCTGGTGAGCCTCGACTGACTCCAGGAGACCGTCGATCCGTGGCAGCGCCGCGGCCTCGAGCAAGCCGTCGATCCGTGGCAGCGCCGCGGCCTCGAGGAAACCGTCAACCCGTGGCAGCGCCGCGGCCCCTACCTGGGCCGAGCGCGCCCACTAGGGGCAATCCCCGATGGTCTGCGGGACGGCGTGCCGTCACACTCCAACAGATGCCGCCACCACGGAGCGAGGAGCCCGATGCCGCAACGATCCCTTGACGCGAATCGGTCCTCGGGCCAGGACGCGGCAATCGAGACAACGGGACTGACCAAGCGCTTTGGCGAGCGCACGGCGCTCGACGGGGTCGATTTGCACGTGCCGCGGGGCAGCGCGTTTGGCTTTCTCGGCCCGAACGGAGCCGGCAAGACGACGATGATCCGCACCCTGCTGGGCCTGACCCACGCGAGCGCTGGCAGCATGACGATCCTCGGCGAGCCTGTCCCCGAGCGACGCGCACAGGTCCTTCAGCGCGTCGGCGCGATCGTCGAGGAGCCGCGCTTCCACATGCATCTCAGCGGCCGCGAGAACCTGCTCATCGTCGCGGCCGTGCGCGGTGCTGAGACGCGCGAGCGGATCGACCCGGCGCTTGCCCGGGTCGGGCTCGGCGAGCGGGCCGACGACAAGGTGAAGAGCTACTCGATGGGCATGCGTCAGCGCCTCGGCGTCGCCCGCTGCCTGCTTGCAGATCCGCTGCTCCTGATCCTCGACGAGCCGACCAATGGCCTCGATCCGGGCGGAATCCAGGAGTTCCGCGAAATGATCCGTGCGATGGTCGAGGACGAGGGCCGCACGGTGTTCATCTCCTCGCACCTGCTCGACGAGGTGGAAAAGACCTGCGACGCGGCGGCGATCGTCGACCGCGGAAAGGTCATCGCGCAGGGCGCGATCGCCGACCTGGCCGGCGGCGGCACGGCGCGCCACGAGCTGATCGTGGGGGTCGATGACGCCGAGCTCGCGCTCGGCACACTGGGCGCGAGCGCGCTCGTGCGCGAAGCCCGTCGCGCGGACGAGGGGATTCGCGTGGTGCTCGCCGGCGACCCGCAGACGGCGGCGCAGGTCAACGCGGCGCTCGTCGCCGCAGGCGTCGGCGTCACGCGGCTCGAGCCCGTCCGTCACAGCCTCGAGCAGCGCTTCCTGCAGATCACCCAGAGACTCGACGCTGCCGCCGAGCCCGAGGAGGTTCGAGCATGAGCGCGACCCTCGCGGCGCGGATGGTCGGAGCGGATTTTCTGAAGCTGCGCAAGAAGCGCGGAACGCTGGTCTGGGCGCTGGTGCTGATACTCGCGCCGCTGCTCGTGTTCTTCGTCGTCAGGGCCGCGCAGCACTCATCGAGCCCCGCTGCCAATGGTCCGGCCGGAGGTGTCGGCGGTTACACGGATGCGTTGCGCGTGCTCGCTGCCTTCTTCGGCCCGCTCGCTGCGATCATGATCGGCACCGACGGTGGCGCGGGTGACCTGGCTGCGGGAGTCTTCCGCGACCTCGTCGTAACGGGCCGGTCGCGGCTGGCGCTGTTCGGCGCACGGGTTCCGGCAGCCGTCGGCCTCTGCTGGCTGGTGGTGGTGGCTGGCTACGCGCTCACGCTGATCGGGACGTACGCGCTGGCGTCTGGCACCGCCACGCCCGACGGCGCCCTGGTCCTCAACGGGCTGCTCTTCACGCTGCTGTCCACTGGTCTGGTGTGCGTGGTGGCGGTCGGCTTCTCCTCGCTGACGGGCTCGCGGCCGGCCGCCCTGACCGTGCTGATCGGCTGGCAGCTCGTGGCCAGCCGCATTCTCGAAAACATCAGCTCACTGGGCGGCTCGCGCAAGCTGATCCTCAGCCAGGCAATCGCTCACTTCAGCCCCGTGAACCTCGGCGACGGCGGCGGCCACGGACCCCGCGGTGGGGTGACCGTGACGATGTCGACGGCCACGGCCGTGGTCGTGGCGCTGGGCTGGCTCGCCGTGTTCCTCGCGCTCGGCGCCTGGCGCACGCGCACGATGGACGCCTAGCGCCGCGGCCCGAGGACGGGGTGCGCGCGGCGCCTCAACTCCTATCGCGCCTACCTGCTGCCGTGGGCACCCGGCGGCTCACGCGCGTCGGCGGGGTCGGCTGGACGGGGTCGCTGGGCGCGTCACGGCGCCGCCTGAGCGGCCGGCTGGATGCTGGCGCCCGCGTGTTTGCGGGCGCCAGCCCCTGCCGTCAGACCTTGTGGTGCTCGGGCACCCAGGAGCCGTCGTCCCGGCGGACGAAGTCCTGAAACAGCCCCGGCGCCTCGGCCTGCATGATCCGGGCGATCGTGTCGAAGACCACGCGCAGCTCCTCCTCGGCACCCTCGGCGGTGCGCATCTCGATCACGTGGCGCAGCGTGCGCGCATTGGCCGTCCACACGATGTCGGTGCTGAGACCGATCGGCGCGAGCCGGCGCAGCGCCGAGGTGACCTCCTTCTTGACGTGAAACGGCACGCCCTGGGCGTCGATCCCGAGCTCCTTCGCAGCGCTCACCTGGAACTCCTCGAGCTGCTCGACGATCGAGAGGACCTGCTCGCGCACCGGCTCGAGCGCGGGGGGGACGCGAAAGCCGATGTCCGTGAGGCGCACGTAGCGCAGGCTCTCCTGGCTGAAGGCAGATCCGGCTCGATGCCTAACCAGCTCATGCGTGTTTCCGGAGACGACAGGTTTGCCGTTGCGGCGTACGAACAGGAGCCCGTTTGGCACCTTGACGCAGTAGACCCGGCCCTTGTACTGCTCCCACGAGTCGCTCTGGGCGCCATTGTGGTTGACGAGCGGGTGCGTGCGCGTCTTGACCAGCGAGACGACATAGGACGGACGTGCGTTCTTGAACCTCTGGCCGGTGCCCATCACGCGCTCCAGCCCGGTCCGGTCGTCGACGCGAACATTGGCCGACCATCCGGCCTTGATCGCCAGGATCTGGAGGTCGTCCGCCATCTGAGGGGAGCTCGTGTAGATGACCGTGTGGTTGCAGTCTCGGCGTCGGCTGCCGTCGCCGTCCACGTACGCTTCGAGGAAGACTCGGAGCACAGCGGGGCCCCACTTGTGGACATAGTCGGGAATGCGCTTTTCGTGCGCGCGGCTGCCGCAGTGGGCCAGCGAATCGCGCAGCGCCACCTGCTGCGTGCGCACCGCGCCGTGCCCGGTCGCGACCTCGTACGCCGGCAGCCCCATCGCGCGGATGTTGTCGGAAATCGCCTCGAGCTTCTCGCCCCGATTCTGCGCGATGCAGATCTGGTGGCCATTCAAGCTGCCCTCCGCAAGCCAGTGGCCGAGAAAGCGGGCGAACTCGGCCAGCGGGAACTCAGACCCGACGTAGTGACGCGTCACGTGCGTATCCGTGTCCCGGCGGTGCCATAAGCGCCTGGTCCCGGGAATGCTGACCGTGCCTGTTTCCTGACCGGCCCACGTGGCCGTCTTCTGGTAGGCGACTCTTTTTCCGGCGATCTCGTGGGCCAGGCGAACTCGGTACGGCTCTTCGCCGCGCTTGTTCGCCTGTGTGTCGTGTGCCTTCACCCACATCCGATGGTTGGGCGTAACGAGCAGGTCTACCTGCTCGGAGCGAACGCGGTACATGGGGCCGTCGTAGTCGCCGACGAAATGCTCGGTGGCCCGCTGATATTCGAGTGCGTCGGTGTCCGGATTGACGGTCGCAAATGTCTCAGAGCCGTCGACATCGGGCCAGCCCTTCCAGCCTTCGTCCGTCAACACCTCCGTGTCCGCGTCGTAGCAGAAGACCCGAGAAACGTTCCGCAGGGCGAACGAGTAGTTGGCATGCTCGAGCACGCTGCCGTGCGCCGAGCGCAGGATGTTGGCGAAGTATTCGCGCTGGTCCGTGCGCACCTTCGTCACGTTCGGGTTCAGGCCCGGCTCCCAGCTGCGGTAGCAGGCGCGCCCGCCGAACTCGACGATCAGCTCGCCGCCGTTGGTGGCGCCCTCGGCCTCCTCGAGGCGGCGCTCGAGCCAGGACTGGCCGCCGACGTCCTGCAGATAGCCGCGCAGCCCGTCCTCGACGATCGAGGGACGGGCGATCAGGAAGACGGTGGGGGTCGTCTCGTGCACCGGGGCGAGGATGCTACCCCCCGCGCCGGGCGCCTTCCACGACCCGGCAGCTAAGCTGGCCGCGATGGCCCAGGCTGCCGCCGAATCGAGCGACCCCGAGCTCCAGCAGACCGCCTGGGATCTCGAGCCGCTCGTCGACGGCGAGGGCAGCGAGGGCGTCGAGCGACGCCTGGGCGAGGCGCTCGAGCGCGCGCGGGCGTTTGCCGAGCGCTACGTGGGTCGGCTCGGCGAGCTCGACAGCGCCGGCCTCGGCGAGGCGATGGGCGAGCTCGGCGCGATCCAGGAGCTGATCGCGCGTGCCGGCTACTACGCGGCGTTGCGCTTCTCCACCGACACCGCCGCTCCCGCCAACGGCGCACTGCTCCAGCGCGTGCAGGAGCAGGAGACGGCGATTCAGACGACGCTGCTGTTCTTCGAGCTCGAGTGGGCTGCGCTGGGCGAGGAGCGGGTCGAGGAGCTGCTCTCCGGCGACGCGCTCGACTTCTGCGCCCACCATCTGCGCAACGTGCGCCGCTACCGCGAGCACCTGCTGTCCGAGCCCGAGGAGAAGATCCTCGCCGAGAAGTCGCTGACCGGCGCCGGCGCGTGGACGCGCCTGTTCGAGGAGCTCACCTCGGCGATCGTCGTCGAGCCGGACGGGCCCGGCGGCGAGAAGGTCGCGCTCGACGTCGCACTCAGCCGCCTCTCGCTCGCCGACCGCGATCGCCGCCGCGCGAGCGCCGAGGCGGTCACCGCCGCGCTCGCCCCGGGACTGCGCACCCGCGCCTTCCTGTTCAACACGCTGCTCGCGGACAAGGCCGTCGACGATCGGCTGCGCCGCTACCCGCATTGGCTGGCCGCGCGCAATCTCGCCAACGAGGCGAGCGACGAGTCCGTGCAGGCGCTGATCGAGGCGGTCCGTGGCCGCTACGAGATCGCCCGCCGCTGGTATCGGCTGAAGGCGCGCCTCCTCGGCGTCGAGCGGCTGGCCGACTACGACCGCATGGCGGCCGTCACCGAGGACGAGGTCAGCTACCCGTTCGCGCAGGCCAGGGAGACGGTGCTCGACTGCTACAACTCGTTCTCGCCCGAGCTCGGCGCGCTCGCGCGGCGATTCTTCGAGGAGAAGCGGATCGATGCGCCCGTGCGCCCGTCCAAGCGCGGCGGCGCGTTCTGCGCCTCGTCCGTGCCGTCGGTGTTCCCCTACGTGCTGCTCAACTACACCGCGCGCCGTCGCGACGTCTTGACGCTCGCCCACGAGCTTGGCCACGGCGTCCACTTCGCGCTCGCTGCCCGCCAGGGCATCTTCCATCAGCACACCCCGCTGACGCTCGCCGAGACAGCCTCCGTGTTCGGCGAGACGATCGTCTTCGGGCGGCTGCTCGAGGAGGACTCATCGCCGGCCTCGCGCCTGGCCCTGCTCGCCGAGAACCTCGAGGACACGATCGCCACGGTGTTCCGGCAGGTGGCGATGAACCACTTCGAGGATCTCGTGCACACCGCCCGGCGCGGCGAGGGCGAGCTGTCCGTCGAGCGCATCGGCGAGCTGTGGGCTGAGAGCCAGAGCGAGATGCTCGGCGACTCGGTCGAGCTGACGGACGGCTACCGCACGTGGTGGTCCTACATCCCGCACTTCATCGGCAGCCCCGGATACGTCTATGCGTACGCCTACGGTCAGCTGCTCGCGCTGTCGGTCTACCAGCGCTACGAGCAGACCGGCGCTGCGCTCGTCCCGCGCTATCTGGAGCTGCTGTCGGCGGGCGGCTCGCGCAGCCCCCAGGAACTCGGCGCGATCGTCGGCGTGGACCTCGCCGACCACGGCTTCTGGGAGGCCGGGCTGGACCTCGTGGAGGCCCAGCTGCACCAGGCGGAAGAGGCCGCGGAGGCATCTGGACGCCTGTAGGCGGCTCGCCCGGGCCGCGCGAGAGCGCGGCTGGCGCTCGCCGGCCTCTGTCACGGCGGCGAGCCGCGATCAGCTGAGCGCGGGGAGCATGCGCTCGAGCAGCTCGGGCACGTCCGCGATCGAGTCGACGATCGCCGTCGGCGTGACCCGCGCGCTGAGCGCGTCGTGCCGGAACTTGCCGGTGCGCACGAGCACGCCAGGCAGACCTGCAGCCATCGCGCCGGCGACGTCCGCCTCGGCGTCGTCACCGACCATCACCGCCTGCTCGAGGCCCATGTCCGCGATCGCGGCGCGGAAGAACTCCTCCGCTGGCTTGCCGACGACGATCGCGTCGCGTCCGCTCGCGTACTCGAGCGCGGCCGCATAGGCGCCGACGTCGAGCGCCAGGCCGTCCTCGCGCCGCCAGTAGCGGTTGTGCTGGAGCGCCACGAGCTCGGCGCCGTCCATCAGCATGCGAAAAGCGCCGTTGAGCACCTCGGGCGTGAAGCCGTCCCCCAGATCGCCGAGGATGACAGCGTCGGCCCGCTCGCCGCCCGTCGCTGCCTCGAGCTCGCCGAGGTCCTCGCGCAGCCTGTCGCTGACGAGCAGCGCGACCGACTCGTAGCCGCGCTCGCGGCAGTGGCTGACTGCCATCGCCGCGGGCGTGAGCACCTCCTCGAGGGCAACGTCGAACTCCAGCCCGCGGAGCTGCTCGAAGACCTCGCGCCGCGAGCGCGAGGTCGTGTTCGTGACAAGGCGCATCCCGGCGCATGCGGTTCGCAGCTGCGCGAATGCCTCG
Source organism: Solirubrobacteraceae bacterium (assembly GCA_035551395.1). Classification (GTDB taxonomy): domain Bacteria; phylum Actinomycetota; class Thermoleophilia; order Solirubrobacterales; family Solirubrobacteraceae; genus Palsa-744. Next base: position 8,108 of record DASZNB010000083.1, read on the forward strand.
TGCGCTCCGGCGATCGGCTCGCCACCGACATAGAGCACGCCGTCGATGTCGAGCAGCAGGCCAAAGGGGTACGGCTCGGCGGGCATGTTGAGACTTTAGAGCGACTCGGAGCCGATCCCGGCCGCGGCCGTGGCGGCGGTGAGCGCCGCGCCTCCCCGCCCTAGAACAGGCCGCCCAGCGCGCTGCCGGCGTGGTGCACGAGGTCGAACAGCGGCTGCGGCACGATGCCGAAGAAGATCGTGGCGGCACCGCCGAGCAGGGCGACGAGCGCGACCTCGGGCTGGAGTCCCGTGGCCTGCGCAGCGCCCGACTCCTCATCGAGCTCCGGCGAGCCACCGGCGAGCGCCGGCAGGCCACCCGCGGCGGGTGGGGGAAGCGCCTCCGGCTCCTCGTCGCCGGCTTCGCGCATCCACATCGTCGCGATCACCGGCAGGTAGTAGCCGAGCGAGATCATCGAGCCGACGACGATTGCCACGCCGAGCCATGTGTAGCCGCCCTGGACGCTCGCGTCGATCAGATAGAACTTGCCGATGAAGCCCGCCGTCGCCGGGATGCCCGCGAGCGCGAGCATCGCGATCGTCATCGGCCACGCGAGCAGCGGGCGGTCGCGTCCGAGCCCGGCGAGCGAGGAGACCGAGTCTCCCAGAGCGCTCTCGCGCTCGCGCACGACGACCACCGCGAAGGCAGTCATGTTCATGAACAGGTAGACAGCCAGGTAGAAGACGGTCGCCTGTACTCCGAGCTTGGTCGCGACGACGACGCCCGCGAGCATGTAGCCGGCCTGTGCCACCGAGGAGTACGCGAGCATGCGCTTGAGCGAGGACTGTCCCAGCGCGCCGACGTTGCCGACGATGATCGTGATCGTCGCGAGCACCGCCACGGCGGGCCCCCAGCTGGCCTGCGCTTCGATCAGGGCGACGTCGAAGAAGCGCAGGAACACGCCGAGCGCGGCGACCTTCGTCGCCACGGCCATGAATGCCGTGACAGGCGTCGGCGCGCCCTCGTAGACATCGGGGGTCCACTGGTGAAACGGAGCGACGGAGGCCTTGAAGCAGAGCCCGGCGACGCACAGCGCGATGCCCGTGAGCGTGAGCGGGTCGGTCGCGAGCGACCCGCGTGAGAGCGCCGTGGCGATCGCACTGAAGTCGGTGGCCCCGGTGGCCCCGTAGATCATCGCCAGGCCGTACAGCAGCGTGGCCGAGCCGACGGAGCCGACGATCAGGTACTTCAAGCCCGACTCCAGCGAGTGCTCGCGTCGCAGTTCCGTCGCGCACAGCACGTACAGCGGGATCGACAGGAGCTCGAGGCCGACGAACAGGGCGACTGTGTTCTGCGCGGCAGCCAGCAGCGCCATTCCCGCGATCGACGTGAGCAGCAGCGCATGGAACTCTCCATGCGCGGCTTCGCGCGCCGCCAGCGAGCGCCACGCCAGCAGCACGGCGCAGGCTCCGCCGAGGATCAGGATCAGGTTCAGCGCCAGCGCCAGGTCGTCGATCCGCAGTGCGCCCGAGACGATCGACCTGCCCGCGCCCCACTGCCAGATGGTCATGCCCAGCGCCGCCCCGAGCACGCCGAGGCTGAGCGCGGGAACGGCCTGCGAGCGCACCCAGCGCGAGCCGAGCAGGCCCACGAGCAGCACGAGCACCGCGCCGCCGAGCAGCGCGATCAGCGGCGAGAGCCCCGCGAAGTCGACGTGCGGGCCTTTCAGGTGGGCGGACGCGAGCAGCGCGATCATCGCCCGTTCCCGCTGCTGTAGAGCGTCAGGCAGGCCAAGATCTGGCCGCCGGCGTGGCAGGCGCCCGGTCCTCGCACGCCCGCGAACGGCGTCGGTTCGGCACTCCCCTGCGAGCTGAGGTTGCGCGCCTCGCCGACGGCCGCCTTGACCGAGCCTTCGCTGCGCTGCAGCGCGAACTGCGGGTAGAAGGCGAGGAACAGCACGACGGCGAGCAGCGGCGCCAGCACGGCGGCGTCGAGCAGGCCGATGTCATACGAGTCCACCGCGCGCCCGACGCGGTTGTGCATCGCGCGGATGAACAGGCGCAGGGCGTAGACGCTCGCGAGCACCACGCCGCTGAACGCGATGACGGCGATCGCGAGCTTGGCTTTGAAGACGCCGAGCAGGATCAGGAACTCGCCCGCGAAGTTCGCCGAGCCGGGGATCGCCAGGGTCGCGAGCGCGACCAGCAGGAACACGGAGGCCAGCACCGGCGCCCGGAAGGCGATGCCGCCCATCTCGCGCAGGTCCTCGCTGCCGCCGGCCCGCTGGGCGAGCATCGCGACGATGAACAGCAACGGCGCGACGACCAGCCCGTGGTTGACCATCTGCAGGAGCGCGCCCTGGGCGCCCTGCGGGTTCAGCGCGAAGATGCCGAGCGTGATGAAGCCGAGCTGGGCGACGGAGGAGTACCCGGCGACCATGCGGGCGTCCGTCTGGCTGAACGCCAGCACCGAGCCGTACACGATCGAGGCGAGCGCGATCACCAGCATCAACGTCTGGAAGTGCACGGCCGCCCGCGGGAACAGCGGCAGCACGATCGCCAGGAAGCCATAGGCGCCGACCTTCGAGAGCACGCCGGAGAAGACCATCAGCACCTCGATCGGCATCGCGGCGTAGCCGTCGGGCATCCAGCCGTGCAGCGGGAAGGCGGGCATCTTGACGAGGAAGGCGGCGGCGAAGAACAGGAAGATCCACTCCTGCGAGCCGGTGCTCAGCGGCAGCGCCCGCAAGGCGGACAGCACGAAGGTGATGTGCCCGCCGCCCTGCTGCGCCGCCAGCACGCCCGTCGCGATCGCCGCCGCGAGCATCAACAGCGAGCCAACGAGCGTGTAGATCACGAGCTTGATCGTCGCCTTCACCCGTCCGGGATCCCGTCCCCAGCCGCCGATCAGGAAGTAGAAGGGGATCAGCATCAGGTCGAAGAACGACACGAACAGCGCGAGATCCTGGGCGAGGAAGGCGCCGAGCACGGCTGACTCGGCGAGCATGAAGTGGAAGTAGAAGAGCCGCGGGCGCTCGAAGCTGCGCAGGTTGGCCGCGAGCGTCGCCGCCGCGAACAGCAGCGTCGTGAGCCCGAGCAGGAACACGTTCAGACCGGTGATCGCGAGCTTGTAGTGGATGCCGAGCTCGGAGATCCAGACGACGTCGGTGACGTGCTGCAGCGCTGCGCCGCCGGCGGAGTAGTCGGCGATGTAGCCGATCGCGAGGCCCAGCGATCCGAGCGAGGCGATCAACGCGACGATCCCCGGGATGCTCCAGGCGACGGGCGCGGAGGGCTCGGTCACCGCGGGCGCCAGAGCTCCCCGACGGGCGGCCAGCAGCGAGCCGAGCGCGCCGAGCAGGCCGCAGGCGGCGGGGAGCCAGAGCATGATCGAAAGTGGCGGCATCGCGTCAGGTCAGGACTGCAGGAGGAAGTAGAAGCCGACGGCCGCCACGCCGAGTACGAGCAGCGCCGCGTAGTAGCGCACGAACCCGCTCTGCGCCGCGCGCACGGCGGCCGAGCCGGCGCGAACGATGCCGGTGGTGCCGCCGACGAGCGTCTCATCGACGAACAGACGCTCGAACGTGTCGCGCGCGAAGGCCCCGGCCGCGGCAGCCGGGCGAACGACGATCGCGTCGATCAGCTCGTCGAAGTACCACTTGTTGACGAACAGCCGATACAGCGCCGGAACGCGCGCGCGGACGCTCGCCGCGGTGCCCGGGCGCGCGACCCAGATGCGGTGCGCGAGCGTGATGCCGAGCAGACCCAGCACCGTGCCGAGGCCGAGCCCGATCAGCAGCAGTCCATTGCGCGTGTGCGTCGCATACAGCGAGGAGTCGCCAAAGCTGGGCCGCAGGAAGTCATCGACGACGAAGTCGACTTTGGGGATCTGCAGGAGGCCGGCGCCCGCCGCGCCGACGGCCAGCGTCGCCATCGCGACGCGCATCGGCAGCGCCCGCTCAGCGATCGCGTGCAGCGGTCCGGGAAAGCCGACGTCGGTGTCCTCCTGCTCGCCCGTGGCGGGATTGCGCGGGAGGACCTCGTGATGCAGGTGGCCTTCTTCGAGCTCGCGCGCCTCCGGCACGGGCTCGCCGTGGAAGGCGCGGAAGATCATCCGGAAGGTGTAGATGGCGGTGAAAAATGCGCCGACATAGCCGGCCACGTATAGCGCCCAGTGCCAGCCTCCGCGCTCTGCCGTCACGAGCAGGATCTCGTCCTTGGAGAAGAAACCCGAGAACGGCGGCACGCCCGACAACGCGAGTCCGCCGATCAGGAAGCTGCCGTACGTGAACGGCATCGCCTTGCGAAAGCCGCCCATGCGATCGAGCGACTGCTCGCCCACCATCGCGCCGATGATCGAGCCGGCGCCCATGAACAGCAGCGCCTTGAAGAAGGCGTGCGTCATCAGGTGGAACAGGCCGGCCGCGTAGGCGCCGACGGAGACGCCCATGATCATGTAGCCGATCTGCGACATCGTCGAGTAGGCGATCACGCGCTTGATGTCCGTCTGGGCGAGCCCGATCGTGCCGGCGATCAGAAGCGTGGCCGCGCCGACGATCGCGCCCACGTCCTGAGCCGCGGGCGCGAGCTCGAACAGCGGGTGCATGCGCGCGATCAGATAGACCCCGGCCGTCACCATCGTGGCCGCGTGGATCAACGAGCTGACCGGCGTCGGTCCCTCCATCGCGTCGGGCAGCCAGGTGTGCAGCGGGATCTGCGCGGACTTGGCGAAGGCGCCGACGAGCAGCAGCAGGCAGCCGGCCACGAGATCGCCGTTTTCGCCGCTGTGGCCGAAGGCGCCCGCGGCGGTCGCGTGGAAGCTCTTGAGCAGATCGAGCGAGCCGGTGTGCTTGAAGATGAAGTACGTGCCGAGCACCAGGCCGACGTCGCCGACGACGTTGATCACGAACGCCTTGATCCCGGCCTGCGTCGCGGTCGTGCGCCGGTACCAGAAGGAGATCAGCAGGTATGACGCAGCGCCCACGAACGCCCAGCCGACGACGAGCAGCACGAAGTTGCCCGCGAGCACGAGCAGCAGCATCGAGAAGACGAAGAAGTTCAGGTAGGAGAAGTAGCGGGCGAAGCCGCGGTCTCCCTCCATGTAGGAGATCGAGTACAGGTGAATCAAGGTGGATACACCGCTGACGACGAGGATCATG
>DASZNB010000084.1:0-14993 GCA_035551395.1 Solirubrobacteraceae bacterium
CTCGCCCGCGCGGGGAGCGAGCGGGAGCGCGATCGTGCCGATGCCCGAGTAGATGTCGTAAACGCGCTCCCAGCCCTCCAGCGCCGCGTAGCCGACGACGACGTCGTAGAGCAGCTCGGCCATCTCCGTGTTCGTCTGGAAGAACGCCTCCGAGGAGATCCGCAGGTCGAGCTCGGCGAGCCGCTCGGGCAGCTCGGCCTCTCCCCACACGAGCTCCGTCTCGCCGCCCGCGGTCGTCTCCGCGAGGCTGCGCGTGCGCGTCCACAGCACCCCGCAGAGGCTCTCGCCGAGACCCTCGCTGAGCGCGACGGCGAGCGCCCCCGCCTCCAGCTCGCCCTCGGTGGTCACGACGCGCACCTGCAGCTTGCCGCTGCGCCGCCCTTCGCGCACGACGAGGTTGCGCAGCTGCGCGCGCCCGTCCGGCGCGGGCCCGGTGCGCTCGTCGCGCACCCCGCGCCCGCCCGCACGCCGCCCGCGCGAGCGCTCGCTCGGGGCCTCCGCCACGGGCCCCTGCGCCTGCTCCGCTTCCTGCTGGGCCCGTTCCCCGCTGCGCCCGCGCTCCCACGCGGTGAGACCCTCGGCGCGGCACCACTGCAGGGCGAGCTCGCGCGCGCGGTTGCCGCGCTCGGAGGCCAGCAGGCAGTCCTCCATCGGCTGCACACGGTTACCGCCGGCGGGTGCATGAAAGCCGCACACGAGCTCCTCCTCGCCGCCCCCGCCGAAGGAGTACTCGAGCTTGTTGCGATAGCGCCACCGTTCGAGCGCCGGGACGATCTCCTCCAGCTCGAAGCCGTCGAGGTGCCCGAGCCGCCGCAGCGCCTCCTCGACCTGCGCGCTCTTGACCTCCAGCTGGCGCTCGTAGGGCATCACCTGCCAGGCCACGCCAGGGTGATCGGCCGTCGGCGCGATCCGTTCGGGGCTCGGCTCGAGCACCTCGAGCGTGCGCGCGTGGGCGTAGCTGCGCTTGCGCTTGTGGACGACCGCGCGCACGCGGTCGCCGGGGATGGCACCGGCGACGAACACCACGTAGCCGCCGTCGCCGAGGCGCGCGACGCCCTCGCCGCCGAACGCGAGCGACTCGATCCGCAGCTCGAGCTCGTCTCCCCGCTGCGGGCGCGGCGGAGCGTCCGAGCTCGCCTTGGCGCTCGTTCCGACGTCAGCGCTCGCGTTGGCGCCCGTTCCGGCGTCGGCGCTCGCGTCCGTGCCCGTGCTCACGCCGATGCCACCAGCAGCTCGAGCAGCGCCTTCTGCGCGTGGCGGCGGTTCTCGGCCTGGTCCCAGATGCGCTGTCGCGAGCCGTACAGAACCTCCGCGGAGATCTCCTCGCCGGCGTGCGCGGGCAGGTCGTGCAGCGCGAAGGCGCCCGGGGCCGCGGCATCGAGCAGGGCGTCGTCGAGGCGGTACTCGCGCAGGTCCTCGCGGCGGCGCTCGGCTGTGGCCTCGTCGCCCATGCTGACCCACACGTCGGTGTACACAGCGCACGCCCCCTGCACCGCCTCGCGCGGATCTTCGTGGAACGTGACCAGCCCGGACGCGGCGCTCGGCAGCGACAGGTCGTCCTCGAGCGAGTAGCCGGGCGGCGCGGCAAGCGCGACGTGCATGCCGGCGAGCGTCGCGAGCGTCGCGAGCGAGCGAGCGACGTTGTTTCCGTCGCCCACATACGCCACGCGCCCGCCGGCGAGCGCGCCGCAGCCCTCACGCAGCGTGAGCAGGTCGGCGAGCGCCTGACAGGGGTGGTGGCGCGCGCTGAGCATGTTGATGACGGGAACGGTGCTGTGCGCCGCGAGCTCCTCGAGTGTCGCGTCGGGACCGGTGCGCAGCCCGATCGCGGCGACGTGGCGGGAGAGCACGAGGGCCGTGTCGCGCAGCGGCTCGCCGCGCGAGATCTGCATCTCGTCGGAGCGCAGCACGAGCGGGTGCCCGCCCAGCTCGTGCACGCCGGCCTCGAAGGACACGCGCGTGCGCGTCGATGGCTTCTCGAAGATCAGCGCGACGCTCGCGCCCGCGAGCGCCTGCGAGGCGAGCGGCGTCCGCTTGAGCTCCAGCGCACGGTCCAGCAGCGCACCGAGCTCCGCCGCGCTGAGCTCTGCTCCGGTGAGGAAATGCCGCGGCGTCATCGAAGCGGTGAGTCTAGGAGGTTCCCGTTGTGCCATCGTCCGCGTCGATGAGACGAGTCATCGCCACCACGATCGCCTGCTGTGCGCTCGCGCTGCTCGCCGGCTGCGGCTCCTCGAGCAGCACGAGCGCCGGCTCGAGCACGAGCGCGAGCACCGCCGCGACGCGTACGAGCTCGGGGCTGAAGCCGAACACGACGCCCAAGTTCGCCTCGCCCGCCACCTCTGCGCCCGTGCAGAGCGGGGTCGTGCAGATCGCCTACCGCAACATCGCGATAAGCCCCGACACGCTCAAGGTCAGGGTCGGCAGCACGATCTCCTGGAGGAACTTCGACGCGATCGAACACAACGTCACGAGCGAGGGCGGGCCGCAGAGGTTTGCCTCGAAGAACTTCGGCGAAGGCGCCGGCTTCGAGATCAAGGCCGAACGGCCGGGCGTGCTCCACTACGAGTGCACGATCCATCCCACCTCGATGAACGGGACAATCGAAATCGTCAAGTGAGCCGCGGCCGCCGGCGTCGCTCGGCGCCAGCAGCGCGAGCCCCGCACGGCGTCAACCGAAGTCGGGCAGTCCCCCGGTGGGCGTCGACGGGGTCGCATAGGTGCGCCGCGGGATCCGCCCGGCGCCGTGCGCCAGGCGACCGGCCTCGACGGCCGCGCGCATCGCTCGCGCCATGCGCGCAGGGTCCTCCGCGCGCGCCACCGCCGAGGCCGCCATCACGGCGTCGCAGCCGAGCTCCATCGCGAGGGCGGCATCGGAGGCCGTGCCGATGCCCGCGTCGAGCACCACCGGGACGTCGACCGCGTCGCGGATGAGGGCGATGTTGTAGGGGTTGCGGATGCCCATCCCGCTGCCGATCGGGGAGCCGAGCGGCATCACGGCGGCGCAGCCGACGTCGACGAGGCGGCGGGCGAGCACGGGATCGTCGGTCGTGTACGGGAGCACGACGAAGCCGTCGTCGACGAGCTCCTCGGCCGCACGCAGCAGCTCGGGGGCGTCGGGGAGCAGCGTGTGCTCGTCGCCGATCACCTCGAGCTTGACCCAGTCGGTCGCAAACGCCTCGCGCGCGAGACGCGCGGTCAGCACGGCGTCGCGCGCCGTGTGACAGCCGGCCGTGTTGGGCAGCAGCGTCACGCCGGCGTGTGCGAGGACATCCACGAGCGAGCCCTGCGCGCCCGGCGCGATCCGCCGCAGCGCGACCGTAACGAGCTCCGAGGCGCTGGCCGCGATCGCCGCCGCCATCAGCTCGAGCGAGGCGAAGCCGCCCGTGCCGAGCAGCAGGCGCGAGCCGAACCGGCGCCCCGCGATCAGCAGGTCATCAGAAGACGCGGCCGCGGAGCGGGCGGCCGCGCCGCCCGTCGCAGCCGGCGGCGGCGGGGCCGGAGCGCCCGCGGGCGTGCCGCTCATCGTGTCGGGCATACGCGGATCATCCTCCCTGCATCGCCGTGAGGACCTCCACGCGCGCGTCCTCGCCGAGCTCGAACGAGGCCCACGACGTGCGCGGAACGACTTCGCCGTCGACCGCCACCGCCACCCCGCGCGCCTCGAGCGCGAGCCCGAGCGCCGCGAGCGCCGCGGCCACCGTCGCGCCCGCGCACAGCTCCGAGCGCTCACCGTTGAGGACGATCATGTCGCGCCCCCGGCGCTCGCGGCGAGCACGCCGCCGGCGGCGATCGCGGGGCGGGTGAGAAAGCGAGCCGGAGCACAGGAGGCCAGCAGCCGCTCATCCGCGTGCGAGCGCTCGCCGGCGGAAGGCGCGAGCGTGCCGGCGAGGAGCTCCGCCGTGAGCGGAGCGAGCAGGATCCCGTTGCGATGGTGGCCCGTCGCCCACGTCAGGCCGGCGAGCGCGCCGGGCCCGATCACGGGGGCATTGTCGGGCGTGCCCGGTCGCAGCCCGACCGACAGCTCCTCGATCTCCAGCTCGCTGACCCCCGGCACGAGCTCGCGCGCGTCGCGCAGCAGCTCATAGACACCGCCTGCCGTCGCGCTCAGCGCGAAGCCGCGCTCCTCGACGCTCGCCCCGAGGACATAGCGGCCGTCTCCGCGCGGGAGCAGGTAGCCGCCCTCGAAGCGCACCACGCGATCGATCATGCCCGGGCCGCCAGGATCGCGCAGCCGCAGGATCTGCCCCCGCACCGGGCGCACCGGCACGCGCGCGTGCTCGGGCAGGCCGGCCAGGCTTCCGCTCCAGGATCCAGCGGCGAGCACGAGCTGAGGCGCCTCGAGACGCTCACCGCCCGTCAGCGTCACCGCGCTCACGCGCGCCTCGGCGCCGTCTGTCTCGACGCTCGCGACCTCGGCGTGCTCGCGCAGCCGCACGCCGGCGCTCAGACAGGCCTGGCGCAGGGCAGCGAGGACGGGGCGCGGGTCGACCGCGCGGTCGTCTGGGACCTCGAGCGCGAGGCGCACGGTCGGCGCGAGCGCCGGCTCGCGTTCGCGCGCCTGGCTGGAGCGCAGCCGCTCCACGCGCAGGCCGAGCGACCGGCGAAACGCGAGCTGGCGCTCGAGCTCGAGCGCCTCATCCGCATCGCGCGCAACCAGCAGCGTCCCCGTCTCTCGCAGCACGAGCTCCTGCCCCGACGCCTCGCCCAGCTCGGCGGCGAAACCCGGCCACAGCTCCGCCGAGCGCAGGCCGAGGTCGAGAACGCGCCGCCCCGCCGCGCCGAACTCGACCTCGGCGATCGGCGCGAGCATGCCGGCGGCGACCCGCGAGGTCCCCTCCCCGGCGCCGTCGCGCTCGAGCAGCTCGACCGCGAGCCCTCGCTGGCTCAGACGCCAGGCGACAGCGAGGCCGATGATCCCACCGCCCACGACGACCACCTCCGCGCGCTCACCGCCGAGCATTCATCTGATGCTAGCCAGCGCCCCCGGGCGGGGACGGCGGCATGGCAGACTTGGTCGATGGCAGCACTCGACACCCGCGCGCAGCGCCGGGCACGCCTGGAGCAGGCACGCCTGTACCTCGTGTGCGCGCCCACCCCCGCTGGCGGGTCCGACGCCGGCGAGCTGCCGGACCTCGTGCGCGGCGCGGTCGCCGGGGGCGTGGACATCGTGCAGCTGCGCGACAAGCAGCTCTCCGACGAAGCGCTGGTCGCCATCGCCCACGCTGCCCGCGTGCTGTGCGAGCGGCTCGGCGCGCTGCTGATCGTCAACGACCGCCCGCACGTGGCGCTCGAGGTCGGCGCCGACGGCGTCCACGTCGGCCAGGACGACCTGCCGGTCGCCGAGGTGCGCGAGATCGTGGGCGCGGACACCCTGATCGGCCTCTCCACCCACGCCGCCGCGGAGATCGACGCTGTCGATGCCGAGCTCGTCGACTACATCGGCGTCGGTCCCGTGCACGAGACGCCGACCAAGCCCGGCCGCCCGGCGGTGGGGCTCGAGCTCGTGCGCTACGCGGCAGCCCATGCCAGCGTGCCCTTCTTCGCGATCGGCGGCGTCGAGGAGGCGAATATCGGCGAGGTCCTCGACGCGGGCGCCACGCGCGTGTGCGTACTGCGCGCGATCGCCGCAGCCGAGGACCCCGAAGCCGCCGCGCGCGCCCTGCGCGCCCAGATCGACGCGCGGTGAGCACGCCCGCGCGCGGCGACGGCGACGCTCCCTCCGCCGGTCCCGGCGGCCATGAGCGCCGGCGCAGCGAGGAGCGCGCGCGTGCAGCGCTGAGACCGCTGGCGCCGGGCGAGCGCCCGCCGGCGCTCCGCGTCGCGGTCGCCGTCTGCGCGCTGCTGTCGGTCGGTGTGATCGCCGGCGCGCTCAGCGTCCACGACCTCTCCCGCCGCGGCGGCTCGCTCCCGGGCGCGATCTTCCTCGCCGGAGTGCTCGCCGTGCTCGCGCGCGGGATGCTCGCGCGGCGCTACTGGGCGGTGCTCGGCTTCGAGGCCCTGCTCGCCTTTCAGATCCTCGTCACGTCGCTCGCGCTCGTCGTCGCCTCGACGATCGCCGCAGCCGCGATCTGCCTGCTCAGCATCGCCCTCGCCGGCTGGCTGTTCTGGAAGCTAGTCCGCGTGATGGGCCGAATACAGGCGCCGGACCGCCTCTGACGCTTCGATAGGCTGCGAGGCCGATGGCCGAGAACTCCTACGACTGCGTTGTGATCGGCTCGGGGCCCGGCGGGTACGTGGCGGCGATCAGGGCCGCGCAGCTTGGTTTGAAGACGGCGGTCGTCGAGCGCGACAAGGTCGGCGGGCGCTGCCTCAACTACGCGTGCATCCCCGCCAAGGCCGTCCTGCGCTCGGCGGACCTGCTCACCGAGATCAACGAGAGCGGCGAGTTCGGGCTGAACGTCGCCGGCGTCGAGGTCGACTTCGCGAAGGTCCAGGCGCGCCGTGAGAAGGTCGTCTCGACACTCACCTCCGGCGTCGCCGGGCTGTTCAAGAAAAACGGCATCGAGCTGATCGACGGCGACGCCACGCTGACCGCGGACGGCGACGTGCTCGTGGGCGGGCAAGCGATCAAGGCGGGGGCCGTGATCGTGGCAACGGGCTCAGTCCCGCGGGCGATTCCGGGCGTGGCGTTCGGCGGACGGGTGATCGGCACCGAGGAGGCCTGGGCCCTGGCCGAGCTCCCCGCGCGCCTGGCGGTCGTCGGCGCCGGCGCGTCGGGCGCCGAGATCGCCTCCGGCTTTGCTCGTCTCGGCAGCGAGGTGCTGCTGCTGGAGGCACTCGACCGCGTGCTGCCGAGCGAGGACGCGGACATCTCGCGCCTGGTCGAGCGCGGCCTCAAGCGCCAGCGCATCGACGTGCACACCGCCACGCCCGTGGCCGACGTGAAGGCGGGCGAGAGCAGCGTGAGCTTCGCCTACGGCGAGGGCTCGACGGAGGTCGACTATCTCGTCATCGCCGCCGGGCGCGGCGCCGACGTCGAGGGGCTCGGACTCCTCGAGGCCGGTGTCGAGCTCGATGAGCGCGGCCTCGTGAAGGTCGACGGCGCGCTGCGCACCTCGCGCAGCGGCGTCTACGCGATCGGCGACCTCGTGCCTGGGCCCGCGCTCGCGCACAAGGCCTCCGACGAGGGGGTCATCGCCGCCGAGGACATCGCGGGACGCCCGACGCACCCGATCGCCTACATCGACATCCCGCGCGCGACTTTCTGCACGCCCAACGTCGGCTCCTTTGGGCTGACCGAGGAGCAGGCGCGCGCACAGGGCCACGACGTCGTCGTCGGCAAGGTGCCCTACGGAGCGGTCGGCGGCGGCACCGTCTACGGCGACCGCACGGGGCTCGTCAAGCTCGTCGGCGAGCGCAGATACGGCGAGCTTCTCGGCGGGCACATCGTCGGCTCGCGCGCGACCGAGCTGATCCAGGAGCTCGTCAACGTGCGCGCCCTCGAGGGCGGCTATGCCGAGGTGGCCCGCATCATCCACGGTCACCCGACCCTCTCCGAGGCGGTCATGGAAGCCGGGCGCGCCGCGGACGGCTGGCTGATCCACGGCTAGCGTGCCCGAGTCGCGGACCATGTCCCTGACCCCGGCCGCCTTCTACTTCGACCTCGCCAGCCCGCTGGCCTACCTCGCGGCCGAGCGCATCATGCACGAGCTCGGCGTAGCGGCCGAGTGGCGAGGCGTGCTCGGGCGCGAGCTCCCCGGCCCCGATGCCTTCGCCGCCTTCCGCTGCGAGGACGATCGTGCGGCCGCGCTCGAGCGGGTGGAGCGTCGCGCCGCCGAGCTCGGCCTGCAGCCGCTTCGCTGGCCCGAGCCGTTTCCGTTCGACAGCTCCCTCGCCATGCTCGTGGCGAGCTACGCCCACTCGATCGGGCGCACCGTGCCGTTCGCGCAGGCCGCCTTCCGCCAGGCGTTCGCCGGCGGGCACTCGCTCGCCGACCCCGACTTCGTGCTGATCGCGGCGGCCGCCTGCGAGATGCACCCGACGGCGGTGCTGAAGGCGGCCGCGCGGCCCGCGCTGGCCGAGCGGCTCGCAGCCGCCACGGCCGCCGCGGCCGCGATCGGCGTCCGCGAGGTGCCGGCCATCGCGCTCGGCGAGCGCGTCTTCCAGGGCGAGCGGGCGCTCGAGGACGCCGCGGCTCACCTCGGCGACGTTGCACTTGCAAAGGCGCCGCGATGAGGGCCAAGGACGCCTATCGCCTGATCGTGACGCGGGGCGGGCGCGCCCCCGCGCTGCTCGCCGACGCCACTCGCGTCGACCACATCGAGGTCGTCGAGATCGAGAGCGGCGAAGCCGTCCTGTTCTGGGACCGCCCTCCGCAGGCCGCCTCCAGGCTCGCCCGCGCCGTGCGCGCCGACCTCGCGCAGCTGCAGGCCCCGGAGTTCCTCGCGCGCTGGAGTACCGTGGGTCACTGATGCCCGAGACATCGTCCGCCGCCCTCCCCGACCCCGCCGTCGCGCGCGAGTGGCTGGCGACGATGACGCTGATCCGCCGCTTCGAGGAGCGCGCCGGCGAGATGTACGCGCGCGCCAAGGTCGGCGGCTTCCTGCACCTGTCGATCGGCGAGGAGGCGACGATCGTCGGCAGCGCCCGCGCGCTGCGCGAGGAGGACTACCTGATCTCGACCTACCGCTCGCACGGCCACGCGCTCGTGCGCGGCACGCCGCCGGAGAACGTGATGGCAGAGCTGTTCGGTCGCGTCGACGGCTGCTCGCGCGGACGCGGCGGCTCGATGCACATGTTCGACCTGGCGCGGCGCTTCATGGGCGGCTATGGGATCGTCGGCGGCAACCTGCCGATCGCCGCCGGCATCGCGCTCGCGAGCGACTATCGCGGCAGCGACGAGGTCACGCTGTGCACGTTCGGCGACGGCGCCTCCAACCAGGGCACGTTCGGCGAGACGCTCAACCTCGCCGCGCTGTGGCGGCTGCCGGTCGTGTTCATGGTCACGAACAACCAGTTCGGCATGGGCACGGCGCTCGGGCGCCACTCGGCCGTGACCGACCTCCAGCGCAAGGGCGAGGGCCTCGGCGTTCCCGGGATGCGCTGCGACGGCATGGACGTGCTCGACACCCACAACGTCCTCTGCGAGGCCGTGCGCAGGGTGCGCGCGGAGCACCGGCCGGTGCTGGTGGAGGCCATCACCTACCGCTTCCGCGGCCACTCGATGGCCGACCCGGAGCAGTACCGCACGAAGGAGGAGGTCGCGCGCTGGCGCGAGCGCGACCCGATCCCTGAGTTCGCCGGGCGGCTGATCGCAGAGGGCGTCATCGACGAGCACGAGCGTGAGCGCATCGACGCCGAGGCGCTCGCCCGCGTGGACGCCGCCGTCGAGTTCGCCGAGGCATCCCCGTTCCCCGCGCCCGAGTCGCTCTACGACGACGTATACGTGCTCGACCCGGACGTGCGCGGCTGGTACTCGCAGCCGCACGAGCAGCCCACACCGGGGGGCCCCGGGGCGAGCGGCACGGACGCCGGGGAGCCCGCCGCCAACGACGAGATCCCCCAGCAGCTCACCCAGGCGCTCGCCGCGGGCGAGGACGGCCACGGCGAAGCCGACCACCACCTGCCGGTCAGCTGACATGGCTGAGATGCGCTATCGCGAGGCCCTCAACGCAGCGCTACGCGAGGAGCTCGCGCGCGACGAGTCGGTCGTGCTGATGGGCGAGGACATCGGCGTCTTCGGCGGCGCCTTCAAGGTCACCGACGGGCTGCTCGAGCAGTTCGGCGAGCGTCGCGTGCGCGACACGCCGATCTCCGAGAACACGATCGTCGGCGTCGGCGTCGGCGCCGCGATGACCGGGCTGCGCCCGGTCGTGGAGCTGATGACGATCAACTTCGCGCTGCTGGCCTTCGACCAGATCGTCAATCATGCGGCGCACATCCACTACATGTTCGGCGGCCAGGCGCGCGTGCCGCTCGTCGTGCGCATGCCGCAGGGCGCCGGCCACCAGCTCGGCCCCACCCACTCGCACTGCCTCGAGGCGATGTTCCTGCACGTCCCCGGCCTGCTCGTCGCGGTGCCCGCCAGCCCCGCCGACGCCAAGGGCCTGCTGAAGAGCGCCATCCGCGAGGACAACCCGGTCATCTTCATCGAGCACGAGTCCCTTTACGGGGTGCGCGGCGAGGTGCCCGCGGACGAGGATCTGCTCGTGCCCTTCGGTCTCGCCCGCATCGTCCGCGAGGGCGCGGATGTGACGATCGTGGGCGTCTCACGCATGGCGCTGACGGCCGAGCGCGCAGCGCAGACGCTCGCCGACGCGCACGGCGTCCAGGCCGAGGTGATCGACCCGCGCACGCTCCGTCCGCTCGACCTCGAGACGATCCTCGCGTCGGTGCGCAAGACCAATCACTGCGTGATCGTCGAGGAGGGCTGGCCGCACGGCGGCGTCGGGGCGAACCTCGCCGCGCTCGTCGCCGAACAGGCCTTCGACGAGCTCGACGCGCCCGTGCAGCGGGTCACGGGCGCCGACGTGCCGATGCCCTACTCCAAGCCGCTCGAGGACATCGCCTATCCCCACGAGCCGCAGATCGTCGCCGCGGCTCTGGCCTGCCTGGACGTGCGCGCGGGCGCGACCGTGCGAGGCGCCGCGGTGGGGGTCTCGCGGTGAGCACGCCGTCACCCGACACGCCCCGAGCTGGGGCCCACGCAGGCGAGATCGTCATGCCGCGGCTGTCGGACACGATGGAGGAGGGGACGATCCTGCGCTGGCTGAAGTCAGACGGCGAGCACGTGGCACGCGGCGAGGAGCTCGTCGAGATCGAGACCGACAAGGCGACGATGGTCTACGAGTCAGACCAGCAGGGCGCGCTTGCAATCATCGCGGCGGAGGGCGCGACGCTGGCCGTCGGAGAGCCGATCGCGAGAGTTGGCGCGGCCGGCGCCGCCGCCGCAGACGGTGGCGGTCAGGAGGACTCGGGCGGTGTTCCCGCTGCGGGCGCCGAGGCGCGGACTGACGCGCAGACGCGGCAGGAGCAGGCACCGGGGCAGCGCGCGTCCGACGGAGCGCCAGCGGGGGACGGCTCGCCCGCGCCCGCGCCGTCCCCGGCAGCCGGCTCAGCCGCCGCGGCGAGGAGCGACGGCGAGCGTCTGAAGGCCTCGCCGCTGGCGCGACGGATCGCGCAGGAGCGCGGCGTGGACCTGAGCGCTGTGCGCGGCAGCGGACCCGGCGGGCGGATCGTCAAGGCCGACGTCCTCGGCGCCGAGGACGTGCAGACGGTGGCCGCCGGCGAGGAGGTGCTCGCCGGGCACAGAGCAGCGGCGAGCGCGCCCAGCGCGGGCCTCCCCGAGGTGGCGACTGCCAAGGGAGAGACGACGGACGTGGCGCTGACGCGCACGCAGCAGACGATCGCGCGGAGGATGGCCGAGTCGAAGGCGACGATTCCCGACTTCGCCATCCAGAGCGACGTTGACATGGAGCAGTGCGTGGCCCTCCGCGGCGAGCTCAAGCGACTCGCCCCGTCAGCTGCCGCGTCAGGAGCTCAGCCCGGCGCGCCGACGTACAACGACATGGTCGTCAAGGCCTGCGCGCTGGCCCTGCGCGAGCACGGGCGCGCCAACGGCAGCTACCGCGACGGGACCATGCACCTGCACTCGCGCGTGAACGTCGGCGTAGCGGTGGCCGCCGACGACGCCCTGGTGGTGCCGACGGTGTTCGACGCCGACGAGAAGTCACTCGGCGAGATCGCGCGCGAGACACGCGGCCTGGCCGGGCGCGTGCGCGCGCACACGATCACGCCGCCCGAGCTCGGCGGTGGCACATTCACGGTCTCGAACCTCGGGATGTACGGGGTCAAGAGCTTCACCGCGATCATCAACCCGCCCCAGGCCGGAATCCTGTCCGTCGGCACGCTCGAGCAACGAGCCGTCGTGCGCGACGGCGAGGTGGCGGTCCGGCACATGCTGACGCTCACGCTCGTCTGCGACCACCGCATCCTCTACGGCGCCGAAGCCGCCCAGTTCCTCGCGCGCATTCGCGCCCTGCTCGAAAGCCCCTCGGCGCTGACGCTGTGAGCTCCGGCGTTGCGCCCTCCGACAACGCCCTCGGGCTCCCGGGCCGATACGCGCTGCGCGCTTCGCCGAGCAGCTCAGTCGCGTAGCGGATCTTCCCAGCGCAGACCGGCGAATCGCGAGAAGTCATTGTCGTGCGAGCACAACGTCGCCCCGTGCTCGATCGCCAGCGCCGCCAGGTGGGCGTCGCTCGTCAGGTTGCCGCCTGTCCCGAGAGGGGCGAGCACGTCGCGCAAGACCGAGGCGTGGCGAGGCGTCGGGTGTACGACCGTCGCGACCGGCTGCGCGAGCCAGCGCTGTATCTCGTCCAGGGCGGACTGGAACGGCCATGGATCGCGCGCGCCCCGAGCCCTCGTCGTGATGCGAAGGAAACCCACCAGCGCATGCCATGCAAAGGCGACGGTCTCACTCCCCGAGAGGGTTTCCTCGAACCACCTCAAGGCCGGCTCGTGATGGCTGGACTCCTCGTCGACCGTGTAGATCAGCAGGTTGACGTCGAGCAGCTTCACTTGCCTTCTTCGATCTTGCGGATGATCTCCTCGTCCTCCATTTCTCCCGCGATCGTCAACGCCTTGTCGATGTTGATGCGGACCCCCAGCGGAGCCGTTCGAACCTTGAACGGACGCCGAACCGGGAAGGAAGCGTCGAGGCCTGCCCTCACCGCGTCGTTCAACGCCGCCTTGAAGGAGACGCCGCGCTCTCGCATGTTCGCCTTCAGCTTCGCCTCCACGTCGGGGTCGAGTGTGACGGTTGTGCGCATGGTTGGCATCATAACATCACGGGTCATGCTGTCATGATGCGTCAGGATTCTGGCGCTAGGCTGAGGTAAGCAATGCGACACGCCGATCTGCCCTCCGAGGAGCTCTGGGTCTGTCACCTGGGCCTCGTTCCCTACTCCGACGGAATCGCGATCCAGGAGACGCTGCGCGAGCGCAGGCTCGCGGGTGAGCTTCCCGACCTGCTGCTCCTGCTCGAGCACCCACCGCTCTACACGCGCGGGCGGCGCTCCGGCGCCGAGGACCTGCCGTTCGGCGAGGACTTCTACCGCGCCAGAGGCATCGAGATCCACACGACCGACCGCGGCGGGCGGCTCACCTACCACGCTCCCGGCCAGCTCGTCGGCTACCCGATCATGGCGATCGAGGACATCGGCGCATACCTGCGCACGATGGAAGCCGCGATCATCGCCGCGCTCTCAGAGGAAGGCGTGACCGGACGCTCGCGCCACGACGAGGGCATCGACTACACCGGCGTGTGGGTCGCCGAGCGCAAGATCGCCTCGATCGGCGTGCACGTATCGCGCGGCGTCACCACGCACGGATTCGCGCTCAACGTGGACGTCGACCTCCAGCCATTCTCCTGGGTGATCGCCTGCGGCCTCCCAGGCGTCGCGATGACCTCGCTGGCGCGCGAGCTCGGACCGCAGCGCTCGACCGGATTGCCCTGCGTGCGTCGGCGCGTCGCCTTCAACTTCGCCAACGCCCACGGACGCCGCCAGCGCCTCGTCTCGCCGCGCCGCCTCGGCATCGACACGACGAACGCCGCCGGGCTCGCCTCCGGGCGAGCCCCCATCAAAACCCTGCCAGCCGCAGCGGCCGAGCCGGTGCCCGCATGAGCGGGGTTGGCGCCACTCGATCCCGCGCGAACCCGGGCGGCATGGATGTCCTCAGCGTGCTCGGCCCCGACGTGCGTCCGCTGCGCGAGCGCAAGCCGCCGTGGTTCAAGGTGCCCCCGCCGGGCGGCCAGCGCTATCGCGAGCTGACCGAGCTGATCCGTTCGGAGAACCTGCACACCGTCTGCCAGGAGGCCGCCTGCCCGAACGTCGGCGAGTGCTGGGAGCGAGGCACCGCCACCTTCATGATCCTCGGCGACACCTGCACGCGGCGCTGCGGCTTCTGCAACGTCAAGACCGGCAAGCCCACCTGGAACGACCCGCTCGAGCCAGCGCGCGTCGCCCGCTCGATCGCGCGCATGGGGCTGCGTCACGCCGTCATCACCTCCGTCGATCGCGACGACCTGCCCGACAAGGGCGCCTCGGCCTTCGTCGGCGTCATCCGTCAGGTGCGCCGGCAGGCTCCCGGCTGCCAGATCGAGGTGCTCACCCCCGACTTCCAAGGCCAGGAGATGCCGCTCGCGAAGGTCATCGCCGAGCGCCCCGACGTGTTCAATCACAACGTCGAGGTCGTCCCGCGCCTGTACTCGATCGCCCGTCGCGGCTCGGAATTCACGCGCTCCTGTCGCGTGCTCCGGCTCGCCGGCGAGATCGGCGAAGGCGAGGTCGTGACGAAGTCCGGCCTGATGGTCGGACTCGGCGAGACACACGACGAGCTCGTCGAGACGTTCGCCGTGCTGCGCGAGCACGGCGTCGGCGTGCTGACCGTCGGGCAGTACCTGCGCCCGTCCGAGCGCCACCTGCCGGTCGTCCGCTACTGGCATCCCGACGAGTTCGCCGCGCTCGAGGCGGCCGCTTACGAGCTCGGCTTCGACCACGTCGCCGCCGGGCCGCTCGTGCGCTCCTCCTATCACGCCGATCAGCACGTGCCGCAGCCGCGCGCCGGCGTCGGGCCGCTGGCCGCGCAGGCCTAGCCGCCTCATCTCCGCTCACGGCGCGCGCGGATAGTCTCGCGCGATCGTCCCCGTCAAAGACAACGTCAGGCTGCTGCGCTTGCCGCTCGTCTCGATCGCGCTGCTGCTCGCGAACGTCGTCGTCTACCTGCTCGCGATCCTCCATGGCGGCAGCTTCCTCGACGGGCCGTCGCGATCGGTCGCGCTGCACTACGGCGCGATCCCGGCGCAGCTGAGCGTCGGCGCGGCGTTCAGCTCGATCTTCGTCCACGGCAGCTTCCTTCAGCTGCTCGCCAACACGATCGCGCTGGCGCTGTTCGCGCTGAACGTCGAGGACGCGATCGGACGCCTGCGCTTCCTCGCCTTCTACCTGCTCGGCGCGCTGTTCGCGCTCGCCTTGACCGTGTTGTTCGCGCCCAAC